>DASTRG010000198.1:0-3599 GCA_035761325.1 Rhizomicrobium sp.
GAATATGCGGACGTCGAGCTGCATCACATCCTGGCCGACAACGCCGCGATGCAGCTTGTCCGCAATCCCAAGCAGTTCGATGTGCTGGTCACCGACAATCTGTTCGGCGATGTGCTTTCGGACGAGGCGGCGCAGCTGACCGGCTCGATCGGCATGCTCCCCAGCGCTTCGCTGGGCGACAAGAAGGCCAACGGCCTGCCGTCGGCGCTGTATGAGCCGATCCACGGCTCGGCGCCCGACATCGCCGGCCAGGGCCTGGCCAACCCTATTGCCTCCATCCTCTCCTTCGCCATGTGCCTGCGTTATTCCTTCGGCATGAAGGACGAGGCGGCGCGGCTGGAAAAGGCGGTGGATGCCGTGCTGGCCGAAGGTTATCGCACCGGCGACATCATGCAGCCGGGCATGACCAAGGTTGGCACCACGGCGATGACCGATGCGATTCTGAAGGCGCTGGACAAGTCGAAGTAGTTTTCGCAACCGGATAGAAAAAAGGCGCTGCAACTGCAGCGCCTTTTTTGTTGGCTCAATCGCCTTTGAGTTTTCTCCGCGCGGCGTGCAGCAGCGGTTCGGTATAGCCGGAAGGCTGTTCCTTGCCCTTGAACACCAGGTCGGTCGCGGCGCGGAACGCGATGCCGTCATAGGACGGCGCCATAGGCCGGTAGAGCGGATCGCCCGCGTTCTGCTTGTCCACCACCAGCGCCATGCGCCTGAAGGTGTCCATCACCTGTTCCGGGGTGGTGATGCCATGCAGCAGCCAGTTGGCCATGTGCTGGCTGGAAATGCGCAAAGTGGCGCGGTCTTCCATCAACCCGACATTGTGGATGTCGGGCACCTTGGAACAGCCGACGCCCTGGTCCACCCAGCGCACGACATAGCCCAGGATGCCCTGGGCGTTGTTGTCCAGTTCCTGCTGCACTTCCTCGGGTGACCAGTTGGGCCGGTCGGCCAGCGGAATGGTCAGGATGTCGGCCAGGGATGCGCGCGGGCGCGATTTGAGTTCGTCCTGCCGCGCCTTCACGCTGACCTGGTGATAATGCAGCGCATGCAGCGTGGCGGCGGTGGGCGAGGGCACCCAGGCGCAGCTTGCGCCGGCCATGGGATGGCCGATCTTGGCCTTGAGCATGTCGGCCATGCGGTCGGGCATTGCCCACATGCCCTTGCCGATCTGGGCCTTGCCCTGGAAACCGCAGAGAAGACCGATATCGACATTCTGGTCTTCATAGGCCGCCAGCCATCTGGCTGACTTCATGTCGCCCTTGCGCACCATGGCGCCGGCGTACATGGAGGTGTGCATCTCATCGCCGGTGCGGTCCAGGAAGCCGGTGTTGATGAAAACGATGCGGTCCTTGGCGGCGCGGATGCATTCCTTCAGGTTGACGGTGGTGCGGCGCTCCTCGTCCATCACGCCCATCTTGATGGTGTTGCGGGGCAGGCCGAGAATATCCTCCACGCCGTCGAACAGCCGGTTGGTGAAGGCGACCTCGGCGGGGCCGTGCATCTTGGGCTTGACGATGTAGATGCTGCCTTTGCGGCTGTTGTGGCCCTTGTCCTTTAAGGCGACCAGGCTGGTGACCACCGCATCCAGCAGGCCTTCGCCGATCTCGCTGCCGTCAGGCAGAAGGATCGCGTCGCTTGTCATCAGGTGGCCGACATTGCGAATGAAGAGCAGGCTGCGGCCGGGCAGGGTCAGCGTGCCGCCGCCGGGCGCGGTGTATTGCCGGTCGGGGTTGGCGCGGCGCTCGATGGTCTTGCCGCCCTTCTCGAAACTGGCCGACAGGGTGCCGTTCATCAGCCCCAGCCAGTTGCGATAGGCATGGGCCTTGTCTTCGGCGTCCACCACCGCGACGGAATCCTCGCAATCCATGATGGTGGTGATGGCCGATTCCAGCACCACGTCGCTGACGCCCGCCTTGTCGGCCTTGCCGATGGGTGTGGCGCGGTCGATATGAACTTCGATGTGCAGGCCGTTGTGGCCCAGAAGGATCAGCGACGGATCGGCGGCGTCGCCCTGCCAGCCTTTCAGCTGCGCGGGGTCTTTCAGGGCCGGCACCAGCGCGCCATTCCTGATGGCAAAGCCATCCGCGTCGGCCCAGCTTCCCGTCGCAAGAGGTGCGGCGACGTCGAGAGCGGCGCGCGCAAAGGCGATGACTTTCTCGCCGCGCTTGGGATTATAGCCCTTGCCGGGGGCCAGATCGCCCGTCTGGTCGATGGCGTCGGTGCCATAAAGCGCGTCATACAGGCTGCCCCAGCGCGCGTTGACGGCGTTGAGGGCGAAACGCGCATTGGTCAGCGGCACCACCAGTTGGGGCCCGGCGATGGTGGCGATCTCGGGATCGACATTCTGCGTGCCGACCTGGAAGTCGGGACCTTCGGGCACCAGGTAGCCGATCTCTTTCAGGAAGGCGGTATAAGCCTGTGCGTCGATGGGTTTGGCCGGATAGGCCTTGTGCCAGGCATCGATGGCAGCCTGGATGCGGTCGCGCTCGGCCAGCAGGGCGCGGTTCTGCGGCATCAGCCGCGTCGCCAGGTCCGCAAAGCCCTGCCAGAAGGTATTTGGATCCACGCCCGTGCCCGGCAACGCCTCTTTGGTGATGAAGGCATGCAGCGCGGGCGCGACCTTCAGTCCGTGTTCCGAAATCCGTTCCGCCATGGCGCCCTCTCTGCTGTCCGGGGCGAACCCTAAAGGGGTGCGCCGCAAACGACCAGCCGCAAAACGAAAAGGCCGGGCGTTGCAGCCCGGCCCTTCCGAAAACGGATAGGTGATCGCCTGTCAGTGCGGCGGGATCATCCAGGTCCAGACATGCTGCTGCAGGAACACCAGAATGCCCAGCAACACGGTCAGAAGGATGCTGTGCAGGAAGGTGCGCGAGAAGATGGCGCCCTCCTGTCCCTGCAGGCCGCTGACGGCGACGCCGGTGGCGATGTTCTGCGGTGAGATCATCTTGGCCATGACTCCGCCCGACGAATTGGTGGCGGCCATCAGCACCGGATCCAGGTGCAGCTGCCTGGCCGCCACGACCTGGAGGTTGCCGAACAGTGCGTTGCCCGACGAATCGCTACCCGACAGGAACACGGCCAGCCAGCCCAGGAAGGCCGACAGCAGCGGGAACAGGAAGCCGGCCGCGGCCACGGCCTTGCCCAGCGTATAGGCCATGCCGGAATAGTTCATCAGGAAGGCAAGGCCGACGATGGCCATCACGGTCAGCGTCGGCAACAGCACCTGTTTCCACGCCAGCATGGTCGCCTTGAGCAGACCGCCCACGCCCTGGCCCACGGCGAAGGCGGTGATGATGGCGGTCACCAGCACCGCGGTGCCGGTAGCCAGTGGCTGGAAGCTCCAGATCGCGGCGTACGGCTTTTCGTAGAGGGTGATGAAGACCTGGTTATGCAGGCCCGGCCACTGGATATTCATCTGGCCCATGCCGGCGACCTTGAAGATGGTCCACAGGATCACCACCGCGCACATGATCAACCAGGGCAGCCAGCCCTGCCATGGCGGTACGGCGCTGTGTTCGGGATTGACGCTTTGGGCCAGCGCCGCCCCGATCGCAAAGGCCGGATCTGGCGCCGGCTTCCACACTCTGAGGAACAGCACCGTC
>DASTRG010000199.1:0-3138 GCA_035761325.1 Rhizomicrobium sp.
CTCGTCGTGCAGGGTACGCATGGCGGCAGGCGACGGGCCATAGCCCTCGGTCATGCGGTCGGGAATGTAGATGCGCGGCACCGCGCCGACGGCGGAGAAAAAATCGCTCAGCAGCGCGGCAGAGGTCGAGCCGTCCACGTCATAGTCGCCGAACACTGCGACAGGCTCGCCCGCGGACAATGCGGCGGCGGCACGTTCCACCGCCTTGTCCATGTCTTTCAGAATCAGCGGATCAGGCAGAAGGTTTTTGAGGCGGGGTGCGAGATAATCGGCAACCTGGGCCGGGCCGATCCCGCGCACCGTCAGTAGCCGCGCCAGGACCGGCGATACGCTGCGCAGCAATTCGCGCTCGGCCGCCTCGTCCGCAGGACGCAAAAGCCAACGCCGTCCGGTGAAGGAATGGGCAACGCCGAAGGCCGCCGGCGCTTCAGGGCGCGGGCCGTCAGACACCCTTGTCGCGGCGGTGGCGGGCACGTATCCAGCGCACCGTCCCAGTAGCCGAACGCATGACCACGCTTTCAGTGGTGATGAACTCGCCGCCGTCGCGGTGCACGCCGCGCAGCATCGAGCCGTCGGTGACCCCGGTGGCGGAGAACACCACGTCGCCCGCTACCAGGTCCATCAGTCCATATTTGCGGTTGAGGTCGGTGACGCCCCATTTGGCGGCGCGCGCCTTTTCATTGTCGTTACGGAACACCAGCCGACCCTGCATCTGGCCGCCCACGCAACGCAACGCCGCCGCCGCCAGCACGCCTTCCGGCGCGCCGCCGATACCGATATAGATGTCCACGCCGGTGGCCGGGTTCGTAGTCTCGATCACGCCGGCCACGTCACCATCGGTGATCAATTTCACCCTGGCGCCGGCCTTGCGGATCTTGGCAATCAGCGCCTCATGGCGCGGCCGATCCATCACCAGCACGGTAACGTCTTTTGGGCTGACGCCCTTGGCCCGGGCGACGGCGCCGATGTTGGCGGCGGGTTCGGCGTCGAGATCGATCAGCCCCTCGGGATAACCGGGGCCGATGGCGATCTTGTCCATGTAGGTATCGGGCGCATTCAGCATGGTGCCCGGCTCAGCCATCGCCATCACCGCCAACGCGTTGGCCATCTGCTTTGCGGTCAGGGTGGTCCCTTCCAGCGGATCGAGCGCAATGTCGACAGCCGTGCCGCCGAGACCGACTTTTTCGCCGATAAAGAGCATGGGCGCCTCGTCGCGTTCGCCCTCACCGATCACCACCGTGCCTTCGATAGGCAGTCGGTTGAAGGCAGCGCGCATCGCCTCAACCGCGGCCTGGTCGGCGTCATGTTCGTTGCCGCGCCCGATCTGGGAGAAGGCGGCGATCGCCGCCGCCTCGGTCACGCGAACTGCTTCCAGCGCAAAGGCGCGATCGAGCGGAAAGGACGTATCGGGAGGACGGATCTCGGTCATGGATATTGGTCTCTTCTTGCGACGGCCACCCCTTCCTAGGGTCAGGCTGCTTCCATGGGAATCATACACGGGCGGGACCGCACCTTGTCCGACGCGGCGATGGCCTTCAAGGCGCGTTCCACATCGTCTTGGGCGGTTTCATGGGTAATCATGACAATTGCCACCGGCTCGCCAGGATCGCGGCCGCGCTGGATCATGCTTTCGATGGAGACCCCCGCCTCGGCCAGATGGCCCGCGATCAGGGCCAGGACGCCGGGGACATCCAGCACCTCGAAGCGCAGATACCATGGCGAAATCGCGACCTTGCCGTCCGCCGGTACCAGGCTGGTCAGGTGGGCGGCGGGGCGGCCGAACACCGGCGAGGCAGACTCCGAAGCCGCCCCCACAATGTCGGCGATTACCGCGCTGGCGGTGGGCTCTTCGCCCGCCCCCCTGCCCGAGAAGAAAAAGGACCCGGCGGCGCCGGCGTCTACCATCACCCCGTTCTGCGCGCCGTTGACATGGGCCAACGGCGAGCCCTGGCGCACCATCGACGGGTGCACCTTCTGCTCGATGCCGTTGCCGACCCGGCGGGTCACCCCCAGGAGCTTGATGCGAAAGCCGAACTCGCGTGCATAAGCAATGTCGTCCGGCGTTATATGGTCGATGCCTTCGACCGCAATGCAATCCAGGTCCGGCCTGGTGCCGAAGGCCAGGCTGGACAGCAGCGCCAGTTTGTGCGCGGTGTCTCCACCGCCCACGTCGAGCGTGGGATCGGCCTCCGCAAACCCGAGGGCCTGCGCCTCTTTGAGAACCTCAGCAAAGGTACGGCCGCTGTTCTCCATTTCGGTGAGGATGTAGTTGCAGGTGCCGTTCAGGATTCCCCGTACCGCGTCGACGCCATAGGCAATCAGGCCCTCGCGCAGCGACTTGACGATCGGGATGCCGCCGGCGGCAGCGGCCTCGAACTTCAGCGTGACGCCGTTGTCCTCGGCCAGCGCAGCCAGCTCCGCGCCGTGCCGGGCCAACAGCGCCTTGTTGGCCGTCACCACATGCTTGCCATTCTTCAGCGCCAGGCTCACCAGCGCGCGGGCGATACCTTCCTCGCCGCCGACCAGTTCCACCACCACATCGGCGTCCGAGCGCGCAAGCTCCAGCGGATCGGCGGTCCAGCCGGTGAGTTCGAAACCGCGCGCCTTTTGGGGATCGCGAGCGGACATGCCTGTCAGCTTCAGTTCGCGGCCGGCGCGGCCGGACAGTTCCGCGGCGCGCGCCGTCAGCGCCTTGACGACACCGCCGCCCACCGTGCCCAATCCGGCGATGGCAATTTTGAAAGGAGGTTTTTTCATCCCCGCGCGCGTCACTTCACATCAGCCAGTTTCGCGACGTCGGATGGCGCCATGTTGGTACCCTGGGTAAGGAACTTCCTCACATTGCGCGCTGCCTGGCGGATGCGGTGCTCGTTTTCCACCAGCGCCACCCGCACATAGCCTTCGCCGTACTCGCCAAACCCGATGCCGGGCGAAACCGCGACCTTGGCATGCACCAGCAGGGCCTTGGCAAACTCCATCGAGCCCTTGTCGCGAGAGCGTTCGGGCACCGGCGCCCAGGCGAACATCGAGGCATCGGGCGCGGGAATTTCCCAGCCCGCATGCGCCATGCTTTTTACCAGCACGTCGCGGCGCGACTTGTAGACGGCGCGGATCTCGTCGACCACCGATTGCGGTCCG
>DASTRG010000200.1:0-9148 GCA_035761325.1 Rhizomicrobium sp.
CTGGCTGGCCTTCGACGTGGATTCCCACGACATGGCGCCCGATGAGGCGACCGCGCCGCTGAACTATGCCCAGATCGGCAACACCGACCGCGAGACTTCCTATTTCCTGAACATGTACCTGCGTGACACCCGCGCGCTGGATTATATCCAGAGCCGCCCCGACTGGGACGGCAAGACCACGGTGATTGCAGGGACGTCCATGGGCGGGCAGCAGAGCTTCGCGACCGCCGGCCTCAATCCGGGCCGCGTCACCGCCATGATCGTCAATGTACCGGCCGGCGCCGACATCAGCGCCGACCTGCACGGCTCAAGGCGCGGCTATCCGAACTGGACCATCGACGATCCGCGCGTGGTGCAGACGGCGCGCTATTTCGACACGGTCAATTTTGCTCCCGCCATCACCGCCGAAAGCCTGGTGGCGCTGGGCTTCATCGATACCACCTCGCCGCCCTTCGGTGTCTTCTCTGCCTTCAACGAGATCAAGGGCCTCAAGGAGGCGGTGCCCATGCCCCGCTCCGACCACAACAACATCACGCCCCAGGCGGAAGGCGCCTTTATCAAGCGCTACAAGGAAGTGCTGGACGAACTGCGCACCACCGGCCATTTCGTCCCCAACACCCGCTGGGCGGACACGCCCCCGGACTGATTTTCCAGCTCTTTCAGCCATTTGCGGCGGACTACCCCCGGCCCCGGCCGGCCGCTATAAGGTGCGCCGCAACCGGCGGGACGGATCATGGCTTTCGAAGACGAATTGAGGCGCGCGCGCATCGTGCCGGTGATCGTGATCCGCGACACGGCCCAGGCGGTGCCGCTGGCCCGTGCGCTGGTGGCGGGCGGACTCAACATTCTGGAAATCACCCTGCGCACGTCCGGCGCGCTTGACGCCATCGCCGCCATCGCCGCCGAGGTAAAAGACGCCATCGTCGGCGCCGGTACCGTGATCAACGGCGATCTTCTGAATGCCGCCGTCGATGCCGGCTCGCGCTTCATCGTCAGTCCCGGCCTGACCGAGGATGTGGCGCTCGCGGCCCGCGCCCGGAACGTTCCGCTTCTGGCGGGCGTGGTCACCGCTTCGGACATCATGCGCGGGCTGGCGCTGGGGCTTTCCAGCTTCAAATTCTTCCCCGCCGAAACCAGCGGCGGCGCGCCCGCCATCAAGGCACTGGGAGGGCCTTTCCCGCAGGTCCGGTTCTGCCCCACCGGCGGTGTCTCGCCCAGGAACCTCGCCGCCTATCTGTCGCTGCCCAATGTGATCTGCGCCGGCGGCTCCTGGATGGTGCCGTCCGACCTGTCGGAGGACGGCGCTTTCGCCCGCGCCGGTGAAGCGGCGCGCCAGGCCCACGCGCTTGCCGCGGGGCTGGTGCAGGCATGACCACCGCCATTTCCATCGGCGAATGCATGGTTGAACTGCGCCCGGTCGCCGACGGGCACCTGCGGCGCGGTTTCGCCGGCGATGCCTACAACACCGCCGTCTATCTGAAGCGCAGCGCCCCCGACATCGATGTCGCGTTTCTCACCGCCACCGGCGATGACGGGCTCAGCGAATCCATGATCGCAGCCTGGCGCGCCGAGGGCCTCGACGACCGGCTCGTCTTTCGCATCCCGGGCGCGCGCCCCGCCCTCTATCTGATCGAGACCAACGAAAAGGGCGACCGCAAATTCCATTACTGGCGCGGCGAGACCCCGGCCAAACAGTGGCTGCGCCAGTTGCTGGCGGCGGGCGGCGCGGACGTGCTTGACCCGGCGGACCTGGTTTACGTCTCGGGCATCTCGCTGGCCATCCTGAATTATCCCGACCGCCAGGCGGCGATCGAGCTGCTGGGGACGCTGAAAACCCGGGTCGCCTTCGATCCCAACATCCGCCCGGCCCTGTGGAAATCGATGGACGAGGCCCGCCATGCCTTCGAGGCGATGGTGAAGCTGGCCGCCATCGTTCTGCCCAGCCGCCAGGACTATGAACTGATGTATGCCATCGACGACCCGGCCCGGCAGATCGACTTCACCGCCACCCTGACGGACGCGGAAATCGCGCTGACCTGCGACGAGGCCGGATGCATCCTGCGCTCCGGCGGGCGGACCCTGGCCCTGCCCACCCAGGCGGTGACGGTGGTGGACACTTCCGGCGCGGGAGACAGCTTCAACGGCGCCTATCTGGCGGCGCGTCTTGGGGGGGCCGGGCCCGAAGACGCCGCCAGGGCCGGGCTGGCCATGGCGGCGAAAGTCGTCGCCCTGCCCGGCGCCATCATCCCGCGCGCCTGACACGGCCTGCCGGCGGTCAAAGCCCGCGCAACACCTTCCGGCGGGCGCCCCGGCATCACTGCCTGAGCGTGTAGCGCACCACGCGCATCTGCTCGACCTGGGCGCTGTAGATGTGCCCCTTGCCATCGGACCACACGCCTTCACCGCCGCTGGTGGTGCCGGCATCGGGATCAAGATCGTCGTCGGGGATGAAGCCCGTCACCACGCCATCCTTCACGCTGCCGATGCGGATGCCGCGCCGCCAGCCCGGATGGTGGCCATAGCCCGGCGCTTCGCGCGATTCGGAGTCCGTCGCATACAGCACGTCGTTCGCGTCGATGAAGATGCCGCTGTTGCGGCTGAACTGGTGCATCTGGCCCAGATATTTGCCGTCCTGGGT
This sequence comes from Rhizomicrobium sp., assembly GCA_035761325.1. Taxonomy (GTDB): domain Bacteria; phylum Pseudomonadota; class Alphaproteobacteria; order Micropepsales; family Micropepsaceae; genus Rhizomicrobium. The sequence goes on from DASTRG010000200.1 coordinate 2,639, forward strand.
GAATATCTGGATGCGGTTGTTGGCGCGGTCGGCAACATAGAGCCTGCCTTGCGAATCCAGCGCCATGCTGTGCGGCACCTCAAACTGGCCGGGACCGCTGCCATGGCCGCCCCATTCCATCAGGTATTTGCCGTTCTTGTCGAACTTGACGATGCGGGCGTTGCCCTGGCCCTGCGTGTGGCCGTCGGCGACAAAGATGCTGCCATCGGGCGCCACCAGCACGGCGCTGGGTTCATGAAAGGTGTCGTGGCCGCTGCCGGACACCCCCGGCCGGCCAAGGGTACGCAGCAATTTTCCGTCCGGCGAGAATTCGCGCACCACATCACCCAGCTTCCGCCTGGCATCCACATGGCCGTCCGTGATCCACAGATTGTCATTCGCGTCGATGAAAAAGCCGTGCGGGAACAGAAGTTGCCCCGCGCCGAACGCCTTGATGAAGTTGCCGTCGGCGTCGAACTCCATGATCGGGTCCAGCGGGCTGCCGGCGCAGTCATTGGCGGAGCAGCGGTCCACCACCCAGATGTGGCCTTTCGAATCGCCGCGCACTGCGCTGGAAGATCCCATCCTGCGGCCCAGCTTGAAAAAGTCCATGTCCGCGACATAGCGGGTGCTGGGGACGTTATAGGGCGGGCCCGCGCGGTCGGGCGGCACATCGGAGGCCGCAAAAGCCGAAGCGGAGGCGAGCATCAGGCCAGGCACAAGGGCGGACAACAACAGCCCGGAACATTTCATGGCGTTTCCCCTTCTCTTGCCGCGACGCTAGAGCAAGTAGCGGCCCGATTGAACCGCCTATCCGGCCAATCCACCACCCGCGAAAATTTCTTTGCCTTGCGCGGTCAAAGGCTTGCGGCCGCCCGCGGCCCATCGCCAATCCACCTCCGCTTCGCGCGCGCCCATGATCGGTTTGTCGGCAACAGTTGGTTGGGGGGTACCCCCCTCAAAATTCGAGGTTCAAATGGGCAAGCGGACGGGGCGCCCCAAGGGGGCGCCCAAAGGCAATCGCAACCGGTGGGTCCACGGATTCTATAGCGGCCAGGAGCGGGCACGCCGCCAGAAGCTGGACCAGCTGATCGCGGAGTGCGACCGGATCGTCGCCTGGGCGCTGGCGGTCCATGCCCGCCGCCAGGCCGCGGCGGCGCAGGCGGCAAAATTGTATTTTTATGATCGAAAATTCAATATCGGGACTTCCCGGACATCAAATATTGCGAACCGGTCGCAACAGTGCCGGTTTCCCGCGCGCTTTGACCGAAAGAACTTGCATCGTCCCCGGCACCGGATGCAAATGTCAGTATTACCGGAAGCCGTTGATCGGCCTCTGTTTTTCCCTGGAAGGAAATACAATGCGTATCAACCCCAAGAAGTGCGTCGCCTGCGGCAACTGCACCTATGTCTGCCCCATGGGGGCGATCTACATCGACCCGCTGCTGCAGCGCGCCACCATCAATCGCGACGAATGCGTGGAATGTTACGCCTGCTTCAACGGGCTTTCGAAGGAAGTGCTGCCGCCGGCCACCGTGCGCTTCGTGCGCCGGACCCTGGCCAACTTCCGCATCCGCTTCGAGCCGGAGCCCGATGTTTGCCCCACCAGCGCATTCGAGCCGGACAAGCTGGAATGGCCGCGCGTGGTACGCCGCGCCTTCTCCGACCCGCGCGTGCCGCACGAATCGACCGGCGTATCCGGCCGCGGCACCGAGGAAGTGAAGACCAACGACGTCACCGACCGTGTCGGCATCGGCGAGGTGGGCTTTACCATCGAACTGGGCCGCCCGGGCATCGGCGCGCGCTTCCGCGACTTCCAGGAAATGAGCCGGGCGCTGGCCAGGGCCGGCGTCTCGTTCGAGAAGAACAATCCCATCACCACCCTGATGACAGACGTCACCACCGGCGAAATCCGCGCCGACATCCTGAACGAAAAGGTGATGAGCGCCATTATCGAGATCAAGGTGCCGGTGGAACGCTGCGAGGAGATCATCAAGATCATCTGGGAAGTGGAGAAGCGCATTCCCACCCAGGTGGTGATCGGCGTCGGTGTCCGCTGCGACGAGAATGGCGAGGAGACGATCGTCCTGCCCATCCTGCAGAGGCTCGGCTATGACCCGCAGCGCGCCAAGACCAATATCGGCCTTGGCCGCAAGGTGATCCGCGATTTGACAAACGCCGCCCCCGTGTCGGCGCCCAAGGAACTGGTGAACGCATGACCAACACACTGCACCGCTACGGCAAGGCCGAGACCTTTGTCGACGACTACATCGTCTTTTCGCTGCCGGCCAAGAGCAAGGCCGCCGGGCAGACCGGCGACGCGCTGGCCGCGCAGAAGCGTTTCATGACGATTGCCGCGCAATACCACCCCGTCAGCCTGGGCGATGCCCTGCATGGCGGCGCCCTGCGCCCGACCAAGAGCAACAGCATCTTCGGACACTGGGGCAAGCGCAACAGGCCGAACCTCAAGAAGGTTCTGGACGGCATGACCAAGGCCGGCACCATGGCCGCGGTCTTCGACAGCCGCGCCAACGCCGAAGCCTTCGTCAAGCGCATCAAGGAAGAGGACCTGGGAATCTCGGTCAACATCTCCTCCTCGATCGAGAACGCCAAGAACGCCTGCAAGGCGGCGGGCATTCCGCGCCATTCCATCGCCTATTCCCTGGGCTTTGAGCATGTCGGAGACAACACGCCCGGCAAGCAGGCCATCATGCTGTCCACCATGTGCGGCCACGGCATGGTGTCGATCAACCTGGCGCAGAAGATGATGAGCTTTGTGCGCGAGAACCGGCGCTCGCCGCGTGAGGCGGCCGAGGCGCTGTCGCGCTTCTGCTCCTGCGGAATCTTCAACACGACGCGCGCAAAGCGCATCCTGGAAGATGTGCGCATTGGCGTTAAGTAGTAAGGCGCGCCGGGCTTGAGCGAGGCGCAATCGGAATAAACAGCGCGCCCGGCTCCCGCCGGGCGCGTTTTTCTTTGCCCTAGCGCCGCCGCTCCAGGCTGGCGAATTCCTCGTCGCTCAATACAATGGCGGAGGCGGCGACGTTTTCCTCCAGATGCGCGACCTTCGACGTACCGGGTATGGGCAGCATGACCGGCGAACGCCTCAGCAGCCAGGCCAGCGCGACCTGTCCCGCCGTGGCGCCCCTGGATTTCGCCAGTCGATCCAGCGCGCCGCCAGCTCGCGCAAGGCTGCCGTCGCCCAACGGATAATATGGAATGAAGCCGATGCCATTGGCGGTACAATGATCGACCACGTCATCACTGCCGCGGTCCATCAAATTATAGGCGTTCTGCACCGTGGCGATGGGAAAGACCTTGGACGCCGCCTTGATCTCCGCTACCGAGACCTCCGACAACCCCGCATGACGGATCACCCCTTCGTCCAGAAGCTGCCTGATGGCGCCAAATTGTTCGTCATGCGGCACGCGGCCATCGATGCGGTGGAGCTGCCACAGCCCGATCTGCTCCACACCCAGCTTGTCACGGCTTTTGCGCGCTGCATCGATCAGGTGTTCCGGCCGGCAATTGACCCGCCACATATGCGGACCGGTGCGCACGAACCCCGCCTTGGTAGCCACCAGCAGTCCGTCGTAGGGATACAATGCCTCCCGGATCAACTTTTCAGAGACGTCGGGACCATAGGAGTCGGCCGTATCGATGAAATTCACACCCAGTTCTGGCAGCCGCCGCAGGACCCTCAGCGCTTCGACCCTGTCGGGCGGAGGCCCCCATACGCCATGGCCCGTGATCTGCATGGCGCCGAAGCCCATGCGATGGATCGTGATCTCGTTACCGATCGCGAAGGTGCCGGAGCGGGCGATGGAACTGGTCATTCGCGAGTTCCCCAAATGTGAGCTCTTCGGGCGCGCCCGCCGGACCCTGCAGGGTGCGGGGCGTGTGGCCACTGATTTCGGTCCCGGCCTCATGAGAAAAGCGCCGATTCCAGATGGTGGCGGTCAGCGAGATCGCGGCTACAGCCCAGAAGGCGACGGTAAAATCGCCCAGCGCGGGATGGGCATGGCCGCGCAGCACCATCGCCCCCTCCAGCGCCGCCGCGCCGGCGCAAATACCGACCGACAGCATCAACTGCTGAAAGGTGGTGTAAAAGCTGGTGGCCGTTCCCATTCGCTCGGAAGATATCTCGTCATAAGCGATGGTATTGTAACCGGTGAATTGGATTGACATGAAAAAGCCACTCAACACCATTATTGCGAACATCAGCGATAGTGGCCAGCCCGGCCGGAACAGTCCGCAAATTGCATAGCCCGCGCTGGCAAAGAAACCATTGACCATCAGCGTGTCGCGGAAACCGAATCGGCGCAATATGGGCGGCGCCACGGGCTTGGCGGCGATCGAGCCGATGGCCGTGGCCAAGGTCATCATTCCAGACTGTGCAGCAGTGAAACCGAAGCCCAACTGCATCATCAGGGGTAGCAGGAAAGGGTGTGCCCCCTGGGTTATGCGCGTGATGGCGCCGGCGATCACCGAGGTCCCATAGGTCGGGATCTTCATCAGGGTGATGTCCAAGATGGGATCGGTGGCGCGGCGGGCATGAAAGACGTAGGCCACTCCCGCGAGGCTTCCGACCACCAGCAGAATCAGCGCCGTCGTGAGTGCGCCTTCATGGCTGGTCAGTTCGAAGCCGAACAGCAAAAGGCCCAGCGACAAGGCCGTCAGCAGCACCCCCGGAAAATCGAACTCCTGAGGCCCATCGGCACGGGTATCGGCGATGTAGCGATTGACCAACATGACGCCCACAATGCCGATCGGCACATTAATGTAGAAGATCCAGCGCCAATCCAAATACGTGACGATGAACCCGCCCAAGGGGGGCCCCAGGATCGGGCCCACGACTGCGGGAATCAAAACCCAGGAGGTAGCCTGGATCAGGTCGCGCTTCTCGACGCTGCGCATCAGCACGAGCCGGCCGACTGGCAGCATCAATGCCCCGCCAATGCCCTGAAAAAAGCGTGCCGCCACCAGGAAGGGAACATTGGGAGCCTGTCCGCAGAGGATGGAACCCAAGGTGAAGACGATAATGGCATTGCGGAACACGGTACGAGCGCCGAATCGGTCAGCAATTCTGCCGGAAACAGGAATAAAAATTGCCAGACTGATCAGATAGGAGGTCAGCGCGACGGACAGGCTGGGTGCGATTACACCTAGTTCGCGTGCCATACTGGGTAACGCCGTGGCCAAGACCGTCCCGTCCAGCTGCTCCATGAACATGGCGGCCCCTACGATCAGGGCGATGGTCCGGAAGTGCGGACGGGGAGCAGGAGTTGGCTGGGACATTTGCATCATTGAACTTGCGCGTCCCGTTTAGGCTGGGGCGATCTGGTGTGCAAGCGGGGGGCAGCCGTGACGCAAAAGGCAGCGGGCCCCGGCATTGCCGGGGCCCGTCATTCGCACCTTGAGCTTCTTCGAATCAGTAGCCGTTATAATAGGCGCCGCGATACGGAGGCGGCGGCAGAGGCCTATAATCGTAGTAACGGTCATCGTTCTGCGAAGCGATCGCCGCCAGCGCAAAAAGACCCAGACCCAAGCCCAAGGCGACGCCGGCGCCATTATCGTGATGTCCGCGCCAACTGTGGTGGTTGTAGCCGTAGTTGGAGCCGCGATCATAGTGCCTGTCGCCTGACCACGTCCGGGCCGAAGCGGCGGTGGCACCAAGCAGCGACAAAGCGAGCGTAGCGCAAACCAGACGTTTTAACATGGCGTTGCTCCTTTCTGTGCACCGGATATCCGGCACGGGTCGGTGCCTCAGCACCGTCGAGCATCACCCTGACAGACCGGCGATGAACTCGGTCTGAACGATCTCTTTCTCCGCCGTATAGGTTTCCAGCCATGGAACTGAAGGAACCGGTACAAAAAAAGGGCCCTCGTTTCCGAGGGCCCCTATTTTCGAGCATTCCGGCGATCAATTGTTGATGCGGATACCGACCTGATAGAAGCGGCCAATCACGTCATACAACGTGTTGTTCACTTCGTTGTTGCCGGTGTTCGGCGGGGTGGTGTTGAACGCGTTGTTGACCTTCACATAGAGCTGGGTCGTGTCTGTCCAGTTGTAGGTGGCGCCGATGTCCATATAGAGGACAGCCGGCACATACTGGTAGTTGACCGTGTGCACCTGGTTCGTGTCGGTCGGGCAACCGCTGGTACAGACGATCGTCCTGTTGCCTGGGCTGCTGATACCCTTGTCGAGCCACTTGCCGAACATCACGCCATCGGCGAACCAGCGTTCCGTCAGCGTCAGGCCCAGCGTGTCACCCTGCCAGCTCTGCTGGCCGGTGACCTTCCAGGTCAGCACGTTGCCGGTGGTACCGCTGTAGGTATCGCTGTTGAAGCCGCCACCCAGCACGCCCGCGTTTTCCGAGGCAAACTGGCCGGCCTGAAGCGGGTCGGAGATGAACTTCATGGTGTGGTTGGCCAACAACCGAACAACCCAGTCGCCGGGCACGTCCCAATCCTGCAGGTCGAACTGATAGCTGGCTTCGATGTCGAAGCCGTCCGTCAGCAGGCCCGCCG
>DASTRG010000201.1:0-2057 GCA_035761325.1 Rhizomicrobium sp.
GTTTGCGCCATTTTCCCATACCCCCCTCCCTCCCAGGTGCTGGATTGGGGAAACCGGGAAGAGGGGGCGGCGGGGCCGAGCGGCGTATTTCATGCCGCCAGTATGGCATGGCGCCAGGGGGAGGTGGACAAGTTGGAACCGCCCCTGCCTCGTATTGTGTCTTCGCCGTTAGTCTGGCGGCATTTCGCAACCGAAGGTTCGGCCGGGCGTTGTTCGAGTAGTCGTTCGAGGGCACGTTCACGCTTTTGCGAGCGCGTAAAGCGCCAACCAAAGGCCAACGTCCAGACCGTCAGCGAATATGCAGAAGGCGCGCCGGCAGCGGGGCGGTCCTCCGTTTGAGCAGATTTGGAAATGCGGTATTTCGTCGGCCTGTTCTTTGTCACGATTTTCATCGCGAGCCAGGCTCATGCCGATGATGCGGTCTCACGCGGGCGCTATCTCGCCATCCTAGGCGATTGCGCCGGCTGCCACACCAGCGCGCATGGCGCGGCGTACGCCGGCGGCGTGCCTTTTCAGTCCCCGTTCGGCACCATCTATTCCACCAACATCACGCCCGACAAAAAGACCGGCATCGGCAACTGGACAGCCAGCCAGTTTCATCGTGCCCTGCATGACGGCATCGCCGCCGACGGCCATCATCTGTATCCCGCTTTTCCCTATGTCTATTTCAGCCGGCTGACGCGGCGCGACACAGATGACCTGTTTGCATTCCTGCACAGCCTGAAACCCGTTGATCGGCCGCCCACGCCCAACCGGCTGATGTTCCCCTTCAACATCCGCGCCGGCCTTGTCTTCTGGAACTGGCTCTATCGGCCCAAGGCGCCGCCGAACATCGATCCGTCGGCATCGGCGCAATGGAAGCGCGGGGAATATATCGTCAACGGCCCGGGCCACTGCGGCGACTGTCACACGCCCAAGGACATCCTGTTGGGCGACATCACCGCGAAAACGCTGCAAGGCGGGGTCATGGACAACTGGTACGCCGCCGACCTGACCGGCAATCGCCATTGGGGCCTTGGCAAGTGGAATCGCGATGACGTGGTGCGTTTCCTGGCCACCGGCCGCAACAGATACGCCACGGCCGCGGGCGACATGCAAGAGAAGATCACGCTATCCACCAGCCGCATGACCGCCCAGGACCGCGCCGCCATTGCCGTCTATCTGAAAAGCCTGCCGGCCGACAAATCGCAGGCCCCCCAGGCGCCCAAGGCCGCCCGGATGGCGGAGGGTCGGGCAATCTTCGTCGCGCGGTGCCAGGCCTGCCACCAACCGCCGGGCGAGGCGGATCGGCCGGGCTCGCTACCTGATTATCCGAAACTTGGGGGCGATACGCTGATCCTGGGCCGCGATCCCACCACCGTGGTGCGCATCATCCTGCAAGGCGCCGAGGGGGCGGTTACTCCCAATGACAAGACCGGTTTTTCGATGCCGGCGTTTCCGGTCCTGAGCGACGAACAAGTCGCGGCCGTCGCCACTTACATCCGCAACAGTTGGGGCAACCGCGCCGGGCCGGTCACGGCCCATGCGGTGAAGACGCTGCGCGCCGCGCTTCGGTGAGCAAGCACGTGCCACGGTTTTCGCCGCGAATGACCTCAACAACCCCGTCCGTCACCATCACCAAGTCGTATCCGGCTTGAAGGTATGGCGTACCGCAGGGCATGGGCTCTGGCGGCGGTGTCGGCTTGCGCCAGAACGTCAGGAGCCGCCGGAGGCCACCCACGGGTTACCGGCCCTGGTGACGCTGAATCCGCTGCTTGGGCGGCTTGGGACTCGACTTGGGCTTGTCCTTCTTGGGCTTGAAGGGCTCGGGCTTCATCTTCAGTGGAGCCCGCGAAACGTCGTCTTCTTTGGGGGGCTTTGTCATGGCATTTCCTAATCCAAATGCACTGCGACCATCACATATCATGCTAGCAGCAATCGGGCTGTTTTCCATAAGCGCCGGGTTTGATTTCCGCTCGGCGGGCAAACCGAGCCGGTGACGATCAAGCAGTTGGCGCTTGATTTCATCCGCTGGCACAAGCTGAAGGGGCACGAAACGACTCCGTTTAGGCACCAGT
>DASTRG010000202.1:0-2749 GCA_035761325.1 Rhizomicrobium sp.
GCCGAAGCGATCCATTGCCATCACCTTTCGAGCTTGTTGATGTCAACGCCGTAGAGCACGGCGTTCCTGGGGAAAATGTCGGCCCGCGCCGGAAACGCGCCGTTCAGCCCGGCTTCGATCAGGTCCAGCATGGTGTGCCAGCCCATCGCGGTCTGCGGCTGCATCGCCGCGGGGATCGGCCGGTGGGTAAGAGTGAGCCCGGTGCCTTCGCCACGGGGTGTCAGCGCGAATTCCAGATAGGAGATGGGAAAGCCAGAGATGCTTTCGCCGGGCGAGAAGACGTTCCAGGTGTAGGCAAGGAATTCGTGCGGCCGCCAGCCGGTGACGACGCCGCGCACGTGTCCGCCCATCAGCGAGACGGCGCCGCCCTCGCGCGGTTCGATGGCGCCTTCGCCATACCACTGTGTCAGCGCCGCGGTGTCGGTCAGGAAGCGCCAGACCTTCGCGGGCGGCGCGGGCAGGGCACGCACAAAGCGCACCGCGCTTTCGGCAACGACCTCGCCCTTGCCGCTCATGGCGCATGGTCTTTCAAGGCGGCTTCCAGCGCATCCAGCTTCGGATTCCAGAAGGCGCGGATGCGCGCCACCCATTGGGCCACTTCATCCACGCCTTCGGGGTTGAGCTGATAGATGCGCTTCTGCGCCACTGGCCGGACCGTCACCAGCCGGGCATCCTTCAACGTCCGCAGGTGCTGGGAAATGGCGGGCGGCGACAGGGCGAAGCGCCCGGCGATTTCGCCCGCCGCCAGCGGGCCCGACGCCAGCATCTCGACGATGCGCTGGCGGGTGGGATCGGCGAGGGCGGTGAAGGCGGGAGAAAGGGCAGCGGCAACGTTCATGGGCTATTATTTGCGTGTTTACTTAATTAAGTCAATACGAAAATAACTGGCCTTGCGCCTGTGATGGCAGGCCCCTAAGTACCGGTTCCAGAGGGAGCTTCATGTCCATTCCACAATCCGCCAGCGGCCCGATTCAAAGCCGCGACGACCTTGTTCGTCACCTCTCGCGGGGCTGCCGGCCCAGGGCGGATTGGCGCATCGGCACCGAGCACGAGAAGTTCGTCTACGATCTGAAGACCCATAAGCCGATCGCCTATGACGGGCGGCCCGGCATCCGCCAATTGCTGGAAGGCATGCGGCGCTTCGGCTGGCAGCCCGTGCGCGAGGGCGAGAACATCATCGGTCTGACGGGAACAGGGGCGCAGGACGGCGCCTCCATCAGCCTGGAGCCCGGCGGGCAGTTCGAACTGTCGGGCGCGCCGCTGGCCACCATCCATGAGACCTGCGCCGAGGTCGCCACGCACCTGCTGCAGACCCGCGAGGTGGCGGGTGAAATCGGCGCGGGCGTTCTGGGGTTCGGCTTCGCGCCGAACTGGACCCTGGCCGAGACACCGGTCATGCCCAAGGGCCGCTATGACATCATGCGCAATTACATGCCCAAGGTGGGCGGCTATGGCCTGGACATGATGCTGCGCACCTGCACCGTGCAGGTGAACCTGGACTTCGAATCCGAAGCCGACATGGTCAAGAAATTCCGCGTCGGCCTGGCGCTGCAGCCGGTGACCACGGCGCTGTTCGCCAATTCGCCCTTCCGCGAAGGCCGGCCCAGCGGCTTCCTGTCATACCGCGCGCAGGTCTGGACCGATGTCGACAATGCGCGCGCCGGCATGCTGCCCTGGGTTTTCGAGGATGGCATGGGCTTTGAGCGCTATGTCGATTACGCCCTGGATGTGCCGATGTATTTCCTCTATCGCGACGGCAAATATATCGACATGGCGGGCAAGAGCTTCCGCAAATTCCTGGCGCGCGAGATTCCGGAAGTCGCCCACATCACCCCGATGCTGAGCGACTGGGCCGACCATCTGACCACCATCTTCCCGGAAGTGCGGCTGAAGAGCTTCCTGGAGATGCGCGGCACCGACGGCGGCCAGTGGCGGCGCATCTGCGGCATGCCGGCGCTGTGGGTGGGGCTTCTCTATGACAGCCAGGCGCTGGACGCGGCCTGGGACATGGTCAAGGACTGGACGGCCGAGGAACGCCAGGCGATGCGCGACGGGGTGGGCAAGCAGGGCTTCAGGACGCCGTTCCGCAACACCACCGTGCATGAACTGGCACACCGCATGCTGGAGATTTCGGCGGCGGGCCTGAAGCACCGGGCGGCGCTGGACAGCGCGGGCATGAGCGAGGAGGGCTTCCTGGCCCCCCCGCGCGAGCTTGTCGCGCGCGGCTATACGCGCGCCGAGGAGATGCTCAGGAACTACCATGGCGCCTGGGGGCGGGACCTGACGCCGCTGTTCACGGAATACAATTTCCTCTGATCCGGCCATTCATCTGCGGTTCAGGCGAAGGGCGGCAGCGTACGCCGCGCATCGACGGGGGCGCAGCATGCCAAGCCGCAGACACATGTTGCATCTTCTGGGGGGAGCCGCCGTGGCCGGCCCGGTGCAGGCCGCGCCGCGCGAGGACCTTGCCGCCTGGCTGGCCGCGCATGCCGCGCCGGTGCGCTCGCTGGATTTCGCGGACGAGGATTTTTCGGACCTTGCGCCGCTGGGCGCCGCCATCGGCAGGGCGCGGCTGGTGCAACTGGGCGAGCCCAGCCATGGCGCGGGCACCTGTTTCGCCGCCAAGGCGCGCATCGTCCGCTATCTGCACCAGCGCCACGGCTTTGACGTGCTGATCTGGGAGTCCGGCCTTTACGACGTGGCGCTCGCCGATGCGGCGATAGGGAGTGGCGAGGATGCCATGACCGCC
>DASTRG010000203.1:0-6700 GCA_035761325.1 Rhizomicrobium sp.
CTGAAGGAGCGCCAGCTCCTGACCGAGGATGAGTTCTACAAGGCCCAGGACGAATACGGCAACGACAGCTTCACCGCGGAGATCGGCGCCGAAGCCGTCCGCAAGCTGCTGGCGGCCATCGACCTGGAAAAGCTGCGCGACGAAATCCGCGGCGAGGTGAGCGAGGCCCCCGGCGGCGAAAAGCAGAAGAAGCTGGTCAAGCGCCTGAAGGTGGTCGAGGCATTCCTGGAATCCAACAACCGCCCCGAATGGATGATCCTGACGGTCATTCCGGTGATCCCGCCGGAGCTGCGCCCGCTGGTTCCGCTGGATGGCGGCCGCTTCGCCACGTCGGACCTGAACGATCTGTATCGCCGGGTCATCAACCGCAACAACCGCCTCAAGCGCCTGATCGAGCTGAAGGCCCCCGACATCATCGTGCGCAATGAAAAGCGCATGCTGCAGGAGTCCGTGGACGCGCTGTTCGACAATGGCCGCCGCGGGCGGGTGATCACCGGCGCCAACAAGCGTCCGCTGAAGTCTCTGGCCGACATGCTGAAGGGAAAGCAGGGCCGCTTCCGCCAGAACCTTCTGGGCAAGCGCGTCGACTATTCCGGTCGCTCGGTCATCGTGGTCGGCCCGGAACTGAAGCTGCATCAGTGCGGTCTGCCCAAGAAGATGGCGCTGGAGCTGTTCAAGCCGTTCATCTACGCCCGGCTCGAAGCCAAGGGTTTCAGCCAGACGGTCAAGCAGTCCAAGAAGCTGGTTGAAAAGGAGAGGCCCGAAGTCTGGGACATCTTGGAAGAGGTGATCCGCGAGCATCCGGTGCTGCTGAATCGCGCACCGACCTTGCACCGGCTGGGCATCCAGGCGTTCGAGCCGGTCCTGATCGAAGGCAAGGCAATCCAGCTGCACCCGCTGGTCTGCACCGCCTTCAACGCCGACTTCGACGGCGACCAGATGGCCGTGCACGTCCCGCTGTCGCTGGAAGCGCAGCTGGAAGCGCGCGTGCTGATGATGTCGACCAACAACATCCTGTCGCCCGCCAACGGCAAGCCGATCATCGTGCCGACCCAGGACATCGTTCTGGGCCTCTACTACCTGTCGCAGGAGCGCCCCAAGGAGCCCGGCGAAGGCGCGGTGTTCAACGACATCGGCGAGATCGAGCACGCGCTGTTTGCGCGTACCGTCACGCTGCATGCTCGCATCAAGGCGCGCTACAAGACCGTCGACAGCGAAGGCAATCCCATCACCCGCCGCGTGGAATCCACGCCCGGCCGCATGCTGATCGCCGAGATCCTGCCGCGCCACCCGAATATCCCGTTCGAGCTGGTCAACCGCCTGCTGCGCAAGCAGGAGATCAGCCAGCTGATCGACGAGGTCTATCGCCACTGTGGCCAGAAGGAGACCGTGCTGTTCGCCGACGCGCTGATGGCCCTGGGCTTCCGCGAAGCCTGCAAGGCCGGCATCTCGTTCGGCAAGGACGACATGGTCGTGCCCGCGTCCAAGACCAAGCTGATCGACGAGACCCGCCACCGGGTGCGCGAATATGAGCAGCAGTATCAGGACGGCCTGACCACCGACAAGGAGAAGTACAATCTCGTCGTCGACACCTGGTCAAAGTGCACGGACCAAGTCGCCGCTGAAATGATGAAGGAAATCTCCGAGCCCAGGATCGATCCCGATACGGGCCGCATCCAGGAGATGAACTCCATCTACATGATGAGCCATTCCGGCGCCCGCGGTTCGCCCCAGCAGATGAAACAGCTGGCCGGCATGCGTGGCCTGATGGCCCGTCCCGACGGCTCGATCATCGAAACGCCGATCCTGTCGAACTTCAAGGAAGGCCTGACCGTGCTGGAGTACTTCAACTCCACCCACGGCGCCCGCAAGGGCCTGGCCGACACCGCGCTGAAGACGGCGAACTCGGGCTACCTGACGCGCCGCCTGGTCGACGTGGCCAATGACTGCATCATCACCTCGGAAGACTGCGGCACCAAGAAGGGCGTCACCGTCCAGGCCGAGATCGATGGCGGCCAGGTGGTGGCCTCGCTGACCGAACGCATCCTGGGCCGCACCACGGCCGAGGATGTGAAGCATCCCGACACGGGCGAGATCATCATCAAGCGCAACAGGGAAGTGACCGAGGATCTGGCCGAGAAGGTCGAACAGGCCCATATCCAGAAGGTGCGCGTCCGCTCGGTGCTGACCTGCGAATTGCAGGAAGGCGTCTGCGGCAGGTGCTATGGCCGCGATTTGGCGCGCGGCACCTCGGTCAATATCGGCGAGGCGGTCGGCGTGATCGCCGCCCAGTCGATCGGCGAGCCGGGCACCCAGCTGACCATGCGTACCTTCCACATCGGCGGCGCCGCCCAGGTCGCGGGCTCCTCGAAGATCGAGGCGTCGTATGACGGCAAGGTCAAGATCGTGAACCGCAACATCGTCAAGAATTCCGACGGTGAGCTGATCGCGATGGGCCGCAACATGCAGGTCGTCATTACCGATAACAAGGGCCAGGAACGGGCCACCTATCGCATCACCTATGGCGCGCGCCTGAAGGTGGACGAGGGGGCCACCGTCAAGCGTGGTGACCGCCTGGCGGAATGGAATCCCAATGCCCTGCCGGTGCTGACCGATGTCGAAGGCATCGTCCGTTACGAAGACCTGGTCTTCGGCGTCACCGTGCGCGAAGTGGCGGACGAAAAGACCGGCGTGTCGAGCAAGGTGGTGATGGACAGCCGCGGCACGGGCTCCAAGAACGCGCCCGACCTCAGGCCGGCCATCGTCATCGTCGACAAGAAGGGCAAGCCGATCGCGCTGCCGGCCGGCGGCGAGGCGCGTTATGCGATTTCGCCCGATGCCATCCTGTCGGTGGAAGACGGCGGCGAGGTGCGTGCCGGCGACGTTCTGGCCCGTATCCCGACCGAAGGCGCCAAGACCCGCGACATCACCGGCGGTCTGCCGCGCGTGGCCGAACTGTTCGAAGCCCGCAAGCCCAAGGAAGCGGCCGTGCTGGCCGAAACCGACGGCTTTGTCGAATTCGGCAAGGACTACAAGAACAAGCGCCGCGTCATCGTCCGTCCCAAGAACGAGAAGCTGGAGCCGACCGAGTACCTCATCCCCAAGGGCAAGCACATCAGCGTGCGTGAAGGGGACTATGTGGAAAAGGGCGACTATATCGTCGAAGGCAATCCCTCGCCGCACGATATCCTGCGCATCAAGGGCATGGAGGAACTGGCGACCTATCTGGTCAAGGAAATCCAGGACGTCTATCGCCTGCAGGGCGTGAAGATCAACGACAAGCACATTGAAGTGATCTGCCGCCAGATGATGCAGAAGCTGGAGATCATCGACGGTGGCGAAACCACGCTCATCGCCGGCGAACATGTCGACAGCAGTGAACTGGAATCGGCCAATGCCAAGGCCGAGGCCGAGGGCCGCAAGCCCGCCGACGGCCGCGCCATCCTCTTGGGCATCACCAAGGCGTCGCTCCAGACCCGTTCGGTGTTCTCAGCCGCGTCGTTCCAGGAGACCACCCGCGTCCTCACCGAGGCGGCGGTCAACGGCAAGGTCGACATGCTGGAAGGCCTGAAGGAGAACGTGATCGTGGGCCGCCTGATCCCGGCCGGCACCGGCGGCGCCATCGCGCGCCTGCGCCAGATCGCCACTGAACGCGACCGCGCCATCCAGGCGGAAGCGGCGGCGAACGAGCCGATCGCGGCGCTGGAAGCACCGCCGGCCGCCGAATAGTCCTCGGTGTTATCCCGGGTGCGGCGCAGCGTGTAACGGTGCGCCGCACACCCGGAACCATACAAGAAAAAGGCCGCCAGCAATGGCGGCCTTTTTCTTTGGCGCTGTTGTATTCAGCAAACCCAACACAAAACTAGGATTAAACGCCGCCACCGTAGGGCAGCAAGTACGGCAGAACAGCGATCAAGGTGAGGGCGCTCCAGAAACTCACTGCCGTCGACCACTTGGTCTGGCCCAGTAGGGCGCCGGGTAATAAAGACGCCGTGAGCATCAAGAGGGGGGTGACCAGATAGTAGCCAATTTGGCCGGCGTTCGGGTATCCGGCAATGTGCTGAGATTCGACGTACTTGATCCCATCCCAGCCAATCCAAGAAAGGCCGCCCCATACGAGACAATTAAGGACCATCAGGACGAGTGGGGCTCGCTTCATTATCTCATCCTTTGGGCTGGCACTCTGCCAACATCCACTCCCCAAAAGATGCCCCAATGCCACAGTATGCAGCAAGGCACCGGGCCCATCGTCGAATTTGCCCGCTGCTACGCTGGCGCTCGCCGCCAACATCCAACGGTGAAAACAGGAGGCGGGCACCCCATATGGGAGCTAGGGTGCGCGGATGACAGAGCCGAAACCGATGTGGACAAAGGGGGAGGGGGTAGAAAAATCGCCTCGAAATCCCCACGGCTTTCCCGGAAATTGCCAGGCAAACCTGCTGGATAGCGGGGCCGTGCCGTGACCCTTCCCAAGCCCTACTCCTGGTCGCGCGAAGACGCCCGCGCCGGCAAGCTCAATGGCCGCTTTCTCATCGGGGTTTTGACCACCGGCATCTATTGCCTGCCGTCCTGTCCGGCCCGTCCGCCCAAGCCGGAAAATGTCCGCCTGTTCGCCACCGAGACGGCAGCCCAGGCCGCTGGCCTGCGCGCCTGCAAGCGCTGCCGCCCCGACCTCTATTACCGGGGCGAGGACGAGAACGTTGCCCTGTTCGAAGGGCTGGCAGCACGCGTCACCGCCGCACCCGAGGATTTCGCCGACGCCTCCGCCCTGGCCAAAGCCTGCGGTGTCAGCCTGACCAAGCTGGGCGACCTGCTGCGCGACCATGCCCACCTGGCCCCGGCCCAGTGGCTGCGCCGCCAGCGCGTGCGCCATGCCGCGCGCGAGCTTCTGGCCTCGCGCGGGCGCATCGCCGAGATCGGCTTCGGCGCGGGCTTCGAATCCGAATCCGTCTTCCATCGCCAGTTCCTGGCCCAGATGCGCATGACGCCCGGCGCCTATCGCGCGCTCGACGGCGCCCGGACCTTCCTGCTGCACCTGCCGGCCGGCTACCGCGGCAAGGAAGTGCTGGCCTATCACGCCCGCGACCCCGAAGGCGTCAGCGAACGAGGCGAAGGCAATGTGATCTGGAAGGCGCTGCACACGCCCGACGCGCCGGTGGTGCTGGAACTGTCGCTGGAAAAGGAAGGCGCCTGGGCCCGCATCCATTCGGAGCGCAAGCTGGGGCGTGACAGCATGGCGACGATCCATGCCGCGGCGCTGCGCATGCTGTCGCTGACCAATGACGTCACCCAGTTCGAAACCCGCCATGCCGCCTTCGTGGCGCGCCGCCGCGGCCTGCGCATGCCGCTGCTGCCCACCGGCTTCGACGCGCTGTGCTGGGGGGTGGTCGGCCAGCAGATCAATATCAAGTTCGCCACCGCCCTGCGCCGCGATTTCATCCGCCTGGCGGGCGAGAAGGTCGGCGGCATGGTGGCCCATCCCACGCCCGAGCGCGTGGCGGAGCTGTCGCCCGCCCAGCTTCGGCCGTTCCGCTTTTCCGGTTCCAAGTCCCGGTACCTGATTGATGCGGCGCAGGCCGTGGCGAAGGGCGAACTGGACGTCGAGGCGCTTGGCGACGGCTCGGCCGTCGGCGCCGAAAAACGCCTGACCGCCCTGCGCGGCATCGGCACCTGGACGGCGCGTTATGTGATGCTGCGCGGCGGTTTCGCCGACAGCGCGCCGGTGGGCGACAGCGCGCTGGCCACCGCGCTGCAGAGGCTGCACAATCTTCCTGAACGGCCAGGTCCCGATCAGGCCGCCCTGTTGATGAGCGCGTTTGCGCCCCATCGCAGCCTGGCCACCATGCATCTGTGGACTTCCCTGAAGGAGCCCGAGCTCAAGGAGGCATCATGAAAAGGACTTATTGGAGCACCATCACGTCTCCCTTCCAGACCTTCGCCGCCTGGGTTGATGATGAGGGCCGCCTTGTGCGTTTCAATCTGCGCGCCACCGGCGCGGCCAAGGTCGATCCGGCGGCGGAAAAAAACCAAAGCAGGCTGGCCGACGTCCAGCGTCAGGTGAACGAATACGCGGCCGGCAAGCGCCGCAGCTTCGATCTGGAGCTGGCGATGGAAGGACCGGAGTTCGACAGGAAGGTCTGGAAAGCGCTGCTGGACATACCCTTCGGCGTCACCACCTCCTATGGCGCGGTGGCGAAGGCCATCGGCCATCCCACCGCGGCGCGCGCCGTCGGCGCCGCCAACGGCGCCAATCCGATTGCCCTGGTGGTGCCCTGCCACCGGGTGATCGGCGCCGACGGCAGCCTGACCGGCTATGGCGGCGGGCTGCCGCTCAAGCGCAAGCTGCTGGAGCATGAAGCGCGGGTGTGCGGAACCCGCCTCGACCTCTTCGGCTAGAGCGCTTTCGACAGGCCGACGAAGATTGCGCGCCGCGCGCCGAACTGCGGCGCTCCTACGCCCACCCCGGTGCCGTCGCGGATCTCGTATTTCTCGTCAAAGGCGTTGATCAAATCGACACGCGCTGAGAATCCCTGGTCGCCCACCTTGAAGTCGCGGCTGGCGCCGAAATTCACCGTCACATAGCTGGGCACATGGTCGCCATTGGGCGTCGCCCCGTCGCGGCGCAGGCCCGTGCCGTAAAGCAGGCTGGTGGAGAAATTCATGTCTTCCCACTTGTAGTTGGCGCCCGCCGACGCCGTTC
>DASTRG010000204.1:0-2394 GCA_035761325.1 Rhizomicrobium sp.
CGAGCCGCGTTCGGCGGTGTCGGGTGCCAGGGATATCGAGATCCGCGATTCCACCCACCTGTTCCTGAAACAGTCGCAGTTCGCCGACCGTCTGCGCGCCTGGATCGACAGCCACAAGGCCGACTGGCCCCAGCTGGTCACCTCGATCGCCTACAAGTGGCTGGACGAGGGGCTGAAGGACCGCGGCATCACCCGCGACCTGGAATGGGGCATTCCGGTGCCCGACGACATCGCCGGCGGCGCGCTCAAGGGCAAGGTCTTCTATGTCTGGTTCGACGCGCCCATCGAATATATCGCCGCCACCAAGGAGTGGGCCGACAAGAACGGCCGGGGCGATGCCTGGAAGGATTGGTGGCAGGGCGGGGACACCGTCACCTATTGGGAGTTCATGGGCAAGGACAATGTGCCGTTCCACACGGTGGGCTTTCCCGTCACCATCATGGCCTCCGGTGAGCCGTGGAAGCTGGTCGACCGGCTGAAAGGCTTCAACTGGCTGAACTATGACGGTGGCAAATTCTCGACTTCCGGCAAGCGCGGAATCTTCATGGACACGGCCCTGGAGATCGCGCCCGCCGACTGGTGGCGTTATTACCTGATCGCCAACGCACCCGAAGGCAGTGACAGCAACTTCACCTGGGAGCACTTTGCCGGCGTCATCAATAAGGACCTGGCGGACGTGCTGGGCAACTTCGTCAGCCGCGTCACCAAATTCTGCGTCGCCCGCTTCGACGGCCGGGTGCCGGGAGAGGGCGAATATGGCGAGGAGGAATTCGCGCTGGTCGCCGAACTGGACCGGCGGATCGCTCAGTATGCGGACTATATGGAGCAGGCGGAATTCCGCAAGGCGATGGCTGAACTGCGCGCCATCTGGGTGGTGGGCAACGAATATCTCACCCGCGCCGCGCCCTGGACGCATGTGAAGACCGACCGTGCCCGCGCGGCGGTGGGCGTGCGTGTGGGCCTTAACCTGGTGCATCAGTTTGCGCACCTGATCTGGCCGGTGATGCCGACCTTCGCGAAGACCATCCACGAATGCATCCAGCCGGTGGGCTACCGCGCCGGGGTGATCCCGTTTCCCGAGGAAGGCATGAAAGTCCTGCTGGATAATCTTTTGCCAGGCCAGCCGATCAAGGCGCCCGAGATGCTGGTGCCTAAGATCGGCGAGGAGCAGATCGCGGAGTGGAAAAAGAGGTTTGGAGGCGGTGCCGGCTGACGGTTATTCGCCGTCGGGCTGAACCTGCATTGTTTCCCAGCCATTCTGGGTTAGCGCCTCCAGCGGCGAGAAGCGCACCTTGTAGTCCATCTTGCGGCTGCCGCGTACCCAATAACCCAGGTAGACATAGGGCAGGTGCTGGCGCTGGGCGGCGCGCACATGGTCCAGGATCATGTAGGTGCCGAGGCTGCGTGCCTCTTCGCCGGTGTGGAAGAAACTGTAGACCATCGACAGCCCATCCTTCAGCTTGTCGGTCAGCGCGGCGGCGACCAGCACGCCGTCGGGCTTGCGATATTCCACGATGTGGGTGGAAACGGGGGTTTCCTCCACCATCGCCACATAATCGAACAAGCCCATATCGCTCATGCCGCCGCCGGGATGGCGCGAGTCCAGGTAGGTGCGCAGCAGGGCGAATTGCTCGCGCGTAGCTTCAGCGGCGACTTCGGTGCGTATCAGGTCGTCACTGCGATTCAGCGTGCGGCGCTGGCCGCGGCTGGGGGCGAAGCGGCCGGCCAGGATGCGAACGGAAACACAGGCATTGCAGCCTTCACAGGCGGGGCGATACGCGATGGACTGGCTTCGGCGGAAGCCTGAGTGGGTCAGGGCCTCGGAAAGGGGTTGCGCCAGGGTGCCGCCCAGCCGGGCGAAGACTTTCCGCTCGATCCGCCCAGGCAGATAAGGGCAGGGCCCACCTGGGGTGAGGAAGAATTGCGGTATGCGAGTGCTGCGTTGCTCCGTCACGGCCCAAACCTGCCCGTCCACGGGGAGTATGGCAAACAAACCGAGCCCCGCGGAGTGTTTTTTTGCCGGGCTAAAACGTATTTTGTGCCGGAGCGGGCTTTGCCCGGTCAGAGTCCGGGATCGGAAGGGACGGGCGGTGCCTCCCGCAGCAGCGTGATCGACAGGCGGCGGTTGGCGCTGGCGCTGGGGTTTTCCGGCAGCAGCGGCTCCGACCCCGCCTTGCCGGAAATCTCGTAGATCCGGTCGGAGGAAAGCCCGCCGGCCTGCAGCAGCGTACGGGCACGGTTGGCGCGGGCCGCCGAGAGTTCCCAGCTTCCGCCAGTGGCTGCCGTGTCGTTCACGGCGGTATGGCCGCTGATCGAGACGCGGTTGGGCAGGGCCGAGACGATGCCGCCGATCACGGCCAGCAGCTTCTTCGTATAGGGCATGGGCTCGGCGGT
>DASTRG010000205.1:0-2588 GCA_035761325.1 Rhizomicrobium sp.
ATGCTTGATCGTCTTGTGGCTTCTGATGCGCGAAAGGCCGTGATGCTTGTACCAGGTACCCACCTGGAACAGGATGAAGATGCCCAGCAGCGCCAGCCCCGCATACCAGACAATGGAACGCTGGCCATAAGTGGCCACCAACACCGCCGCGGTCAGGGGACTGATCGCCTGGCCGGTGTTGCCCCCCACCTGGAACACCGATTGGGCCAGGCCATAGCGCCCGCCGGAGGCCATGCGCGCCACACGGCTGGATTCGGGATGGAACACCGCCGAGCCGACGCCGATCATCATCGCAGACGCCAGAACCAACGCATAGCTGCCGGCCACCGACAGAAGCAGAAGTCCGACAAGGCTCGAAACCATGCCCGTCGCCAGCGAATAGGGCATGGGGTGCCTGTCGGCATAAAACCCGACCGCCGGCTGTAGGAGCGAGGCGGTGCACTGGAATGCCAGCGTGATCAGGCCGACCTGCGCGAAGGACAGATGCAGCGCCATCTTGATGTTGGGATAGATGGCCGGCAACAGCGCCTGCATCATGTCATTCAGCAGATGACAGAAGCCGATGGCGAACAACACCGTGAAGCTGGTGGTCTGCGCGATCTGGGTCGGGGTGGGGGCTGTTGTGTCGGTCATCGCGGCGGGGCTTTTCCGGCTGCCGGTTCTCGGCAAGTGTCTTCCGGCGGAAAGATGTGCGCCTGCGAGCCCATTTTTTCCAGCCTGTTTCGCGCATTTCCGCCATGCGGGATATCCGGCGGTTGCCCCTGTCCGCCTGTCCCGGCATCCTCCAGAAACAAAGCGCGGGAGGCAGGAATGAAGCTGGCCGGGTGGACCTTTTTGGCCGCATGGGGCCTTGTTACCGCCTTCGCCGCAGCCCCGGCTTCGCCGGCTGGCGCGCCCGGCTACATCCTCACCAACACCTATCCGGACACGGGCGGCCGGGCCCCCGTTGCCCATGGCGGCAAGGTACTGCCCCCCGGCAGCCCTGGAAGCGGGGTACTGGCCGGCTGTTCCGCCGATATAGACAGGATGTGCGTGGGCCGTTCGGGTCTTTACGCCGCCCGCACCTGCCTGAGCCAGAACCGGGCACGGCTGTCGCCGCGCTGCCGCTCTGACCTGGACGCCCTGCCCCCGTCCAGCGTACCGGCGTGCAGCCGCTCGCCGGTGTGCGACAATCTTCTGGGCCCCAGCCGTGAAGACCTCAAGCGCGTGGTGTGGAACCAGGTCCCCGGCACCCGCTATCTCTATCCGCTGGACCTTCCGCCCGGCGGCGGCGGCGCGACGGGTGTGGCCATCGACTCCAAAGGCAATCTCTGGGTCCTGCAGCGCACCGCACCGGGAAAGCCGCAGCTCTTCGAATATGACCGGAGCTTTCACCTGATCCGCACGGTGGGCCAAAACATCACCGGCCCGCTCGAGAAGGCGCACGGCATCAAGGTCGATGCGAATGATAATGTGTGGATCAGCGACGCCAACAACGCGATCGTGCTGAAGATCAGCCCCACCGGAAAATTGCTGCTGACACTCGGCGATCGCGGCAGGCGCGGGGATTGGGACGAAAAGAAGGGCCGGCGCCTACTGTGGCAGCCGCTGGACGTGGCGTTCGGCGCCAACGGCGACGTCTATATCGCTGAAGGCCACGGCAATGAAAGCCCCAACGACACGGGCCTGGAGCCCGGCAACAGCATCGGGGCCGCGCGCATCATCCACCTGGACCGCGACGGGCGCTTCATCAATCAATGGTACGGCAATATGATCGGGCCGGGTAAATTCAGCATGGCCCACGGCATTGCCGTCGACCCCAAGACCGGCAATGTCTGGATCGGCGACCGCGAGCAGTACCGCCTTGTGGTCTATACTGGGGACGGCAGGTTCGTGAAAACCATCCAGATGAAGAACCTGATGTGTGCCGTGGCCTTCGATAGCCGTGGCGATCTTTGGGTCTCGACGGGCCGGGACGGACAGCTTCTCAAGCTGGACCGCGACGGTCATGTGCTGGGCGCGGTGGGACGCGGCTCCGGGATCGGCACCGGCCAGTTCATCGAGGCGACCTATATGGCCTGGGACAAGGCGGGCCATGTCTATTCCGGCGATACCAGCGTAGGGCGCGTGACCGAGATCATAATTCCAGGGAAGTAGGTTCCGGCCCGCGTCGCCATGCCCCTGGCTCAGGCAGACGGCGTCCACAAGACCGCGTCGACATTCGGCGCGCCCGTCACCAGCATCACCAGCCGGTCGAAGCCAAGCGCTACGCCGCCGGCGGGAGGCATCGTCGCCAGCGCCGCCAACAGTTCTTCATCCAGCGGATAGCGCAGGCCGTAGATTATTTCCTTCATTGCCAACTCCGCCTCGAAGCGGGCGCGCTGCTGCAGCGGATCGGTCAGCTCGCCAAAGCCGTTGGCCAGCTCCACGCCGCACGCATAAAGCTCGAAGCGTTCGGCCACGCGCGCATCGCGCGGCGAGACGCGCGCCAGCGCCGCCTCGCACACAGGGTATTCGTAAAGGATAACCGGCCGGTCCAACCCCAGCCTGGGCTCGATCCGCGCCGTCAGGACCTTGCTGAAAATGTCGGACCAGTCGTCATCCTCGCT
>DASTRG010000206.1:0-5310 GCA_035761325.1 Rhizomicrobium sp.
CACCGTGATCGGCTATCCCATCGATTCCTGGATCAAGGTGTTCGAGGTCAACGTCCACGGCCTGTTCTATTGCTGCCGCGCCATCGCGCCGGGGATGGTGGAGAACGGCTATGGCCGCATCGTCAACATCTCGTCGGTGGCGGGCAAGGAAGGCAATCCCAACGCCAGTTCCTATTCGTCAGCCAAGGCGGCAGTGCTGGGCTTCACCAAGTCGCTGGGCAAGGAGCTGGCCACCAAGGGCGTGGTCGTCAACGCGGTGACGCCGGCCACCTTCGACAGCCCTATCCTCAAGCAGGTGCCCCAGAGCCATATCGACTATATGAAGTCGCGCATCCCGATGGGCCGGCTGGGCACGTCCCAGGAAATCGCCGCCGCCGTGTGCTGGCTGGCCAGCGAGGAATGCTCCTTCACCACCGCCTCTACGCTGGATACGTCGGGCGGGCGTACGACCTACTAGGCGTCCTGCGACACCATTGGCGGCCGCGCGAGGCTGTCCCCTGCGCGGCAAAGACCCAGCGCGAATGGGCCGATCTTTTCAAGCGGCAACTGGTGCAGGACCGCGCCGGTCTCAAAAGCCGCGCGCGGCATGCCATAGACAGCCGAGGTGGCCTCATCCTGCCCGATGGTTTCGCCGCCCGCGCCGGCCAGTGCACCGAGTCCGTCGGCGCCATCGCGGCCCGGTCCGGTCAGGATGATGCCAACGGCCCGGCGGGGACAATATCGGGCCAGTGAATAAAACAGCCGGTCGATCGAGGGGCGATGGCCCGAGGCCGATTCATTCATCACCAGACGGCAGCGCAGGCTGATGCGCCCGAAGACTTCAAGATGCGCCGATCCGCCGGGCGCCAGCCACACCTGGCCGGGCGTCAGCGGCGCGCTGTCCTGTGCCACCGTCACATGGGGCTCACACAGCATGTCCAGCCGCGCGGCAAGAGCGGCGGTAACGTGCTCGGGCGCGGGCAGGGCAACCACCGTCGGCGGGCAATCGCGGGGAAAATGCGACAGCACTTCCAGCAACGCCTCCTCGCCGCCGATCGACGCGCCGATGGCAACGATGCGGTCGCTGAAGACGTTTTGCGATGCCGCCGACATGAGGCCCTCTCCCGGGGGGGCCTTGCCGCCCCTGAATGGTTGCGTGAATTCTGTACACACGCACAGGTTGCATAAAGGTCGTAAACGCGTGCTTAACGGCCGCCTCGCCGGGCAGGATCTGGCCCGGCTGCCCTGCCGGCCTAGAAGGCCGAGCGGATTTCCACCAGGAAGCGGGGGACCGTGCGCAACCGGATCAGCTGCACGCTGGGTGTACCGGCCTGGTCGCGCGGGCCAGGATAATCGAACTGGTCGATGCCCAGCCGCCAGGGCGTGAAGTTGTCGGCCTCCAGGGTGATCTTCCAGTCGGGGGTGGGCTTGTAGGACCAGAAGGCGCTGAGCAGCGGATTGTTGTGAATGGAGATGCGCCGCACTTCCGAGATGCGCCAGGTGGTGCGGCTGAAGCTGGTGCCCCACGACAATCCCCAGGTGGATTTCCAGGCGTCGATGTCCTGGGTGAAGTTGTAATAGGAGTTGATGTTGCGCTGGTTGGAGATGCGCCGCCGCTCGCCCGTCACCGGATCGATCAGGCTGGAGTCCGTCCAATAGACATTCGGCTTCAGCAGCCCGTTCTTTATGCCCAGGAAGTCCAGCGGAATGGTGCCCGTGACCGTGATCTGCTCGCTGGTGGCATGGGGAATGTTGCCGGGCGCGTCCAGGCCGCCGCCCACCGGGATATAATCCTGCAGATCGGTGATCTCTTCATGCAGGTAGCTGACCACCAGCGCGCCGCGATCCCAGAAGTGCCGTTCGCCCGCCAGCTCGAATTGCCAGCGCTGATCGGGTCTGAGATTGGCGCCGCCCGCCGCCACCCCATAAGCCGACAGGTTCGAGGAGGCGACGAAGTTGGAAAAATCGAGCTGGCCCACCGCCCGCTCGGCGCGCAGGCGCAGTTGGGTCTTGTCGTCCGGCGACCAGGACAGCAGCAGCCGGGGCTTGGGATAGAAGAAGCTGCGCGTGGTTTCGGCGTCGCCGATCTCGTGGATGGTGGAGAATTCAAAGCGCGATCCGGCTTCCAGCGACAGCGTGTCGAGGATTTTCCAGGTCGCGGTGCCGAACACCTCGCCGCGTTTCTCGTCCACCCGCACATTGGCGTTGGGTACCGTCACCGCCACGCCATTGTGGACATAGCGGGAATGCCCGTTGAGGTAATTATAGGCAAATTCGCCTCCACCCTCGAAGCTCAGGTCCGATGACAGCGTGTACCGAGCCGTGGTGCGAAAGATGCTCTCGCCGGTGTTGTTGCGCGCCTGGAAAAGCGCCTGATCGGTGGGCGTGTTGCTGCTGCTGCTGTCTTCGCGGTGACCGAGCCGCTGCAGGAACAGCGTCTCGACATTGAACCCGTCGAGTATGCCCTGCCAGTGACTGCCGAATTCGCCAGTCCGTTCCTTGGTGATCGACGGATAGTCGAAGATGCCGCCCGCGCCGTCATATTCGATGCCATAAGGGTCGTCGGTCGTTTGCAGGGTGATGTTGTTGTTCCACTCTCCGCCCAGCAGCGGCACGGTGGCACTGCCATGCGCGCCATAGCCAGAACGGATGATGCCCCACGACTGGGCATGGTCCCGTTCGGTGGCGCCACCCGGCGGGGTCAGCAGACGATAGCCGCTGCCGGGCCCGTCGTCCCACACCTGGCCGAGGCGTTTGATCGTGCCTTCATAGCGCAGCGCGCCGGCCTGGCCGTGATATTCCAGCTGGCCGTATGGCACCCATTGCCCGGAGCCCAGGAACATCATCGTGCCATCCACGATCAGCTGGTCGGGCCGCTCGGCGCTGCGGATGATGTTGGCCACAACGCTCTGGCCCTGCATGTCCACGCCGGGCGCACCACCCCGGATGACGTCGATGCGCGCGACCGCGGCGGCCGGGATGCGCTGCAGGATCGTTGTGATGTCGTCGTTCTTGGCCGTGGGCCGCGCGCCGTCGATGAGGATGTTGCTTGCCGTTCCGGCGAAGCCGCGGACCGAGGTCGCGTTGTCGGTATCGAGCGTAAAGCCGGGCAGGCGCGAGACCATGTCGTAAGCGGTTGCCGGCCGGGCCTCGGCGAAGAAGCTGGCGGGATAGGTCGAGATGCCTTCGTTTTCGGCCGCCAGGCCCGGAAAGGATCCCGCCATTACCGCCAGACAGATACCGAAAACCAAGGAAATCTCTGGCTTTTTTAACATGTTTGCGGCTCTTTCATGCAGTGCAGTACAGCGTGTAGTGCATTATACCTTGCATAACATGGTATGATTGTCTATACCGCTTCCACCAGACACGCAGGAGCCCCGCCATGAAAACGCCGCTCGTCTTGCTCGCCCTTCTCACCCTGCCCCTGTGCGGCGCCGCCGCCGCGCGCGATTGGAGCTTCCATCCCGTCCAGCCTGTCGTGGACCAGCCCGGCCACCGCGAATGGGCATGGGATGGCGACGACGGGCTGGCGGTCGAAGCCCCCGTGACCGTCCATTATTCCCCCGCCGGGCCGCCGCGCGTGGTGGCCACCGGGCCCGCCGAGATGGTGTCTCACATGCAGTTCGGCCAGGGCCGCATCCGCGTCGATGACGACTGGCATTCTCGCGGCCATGACGACGTCGAGGTCACCGTGACCGGCGTGACGGTGCACAAGATCGCGCTGGCCGGATCGGGCCGGGCCGAGCTGAACGGGCTGGCACTGGACCGGCTGCGCCTTTCGGTGGCGGGCAGCGGCGATGTGACGGCCGACGGGCGCGCCGACAGCGTCGACCTGTCGATCGCCGGCTCCGGCAACGCCGACCTGGACAAGGTGGCGGTGCGCAATGCCAACATCCGCATCGCCGGCAGCGGCGCAGTGCGCATCAACCCGCGCGACGAGGCCAATGTCTCGATCACCGGCTCGGGCGATGTGCGCATGCGCGCGCGTCCCGCCAGCCTGCACCAGACGACAATCGGCTCGGGCCGCGTGTCGTTCCCGCAAACCAATTGAGAGGCGCAGGTCGCGTTGCGGGATGGGGAAGAGACCGCTAGCCTTGCCGGCGAGTCTTTGCCTCACTCCCCTCCGCCATCCCCGGACGAACTGGTCTTGCCAGAAAGCATTCAGACACAACTCAGGAAAGGCGTGCTGGAATTGTGCGTGCTGACCCTGCTTTCCCGCGCCGACGCCTATGGCTACGAGATCGCCAGCCGCCTGATGCAGGATGTGGGCATGGGAGAAGGCACCATCTATCCCCTGATGCGGCGCTTGCAGGACGATGGCCTGGTCACCACCTATCTCGTGGAAGTGCCGGGCAGCCCGCCGCGCAAATACTACCGCATGACCGACCTGGGAAAGACCACCCTGGCGGCCCAGCGCGGCGAGTGGAAGAGCTTCATGGCGGCGGTGGAGAAGATACTGGGGGACGAGCCATGACTCGGGGGCTTTTCATCACCCGCCTGCGCCAGGGACTGACTGGCCTTCCGGAGGAAGAAATCAACGAGATCGTCACCGACTATCAAGCCCATTTCAGCGACGCACTGGCCGCCGGGCGCAGCGAAACAGATGTCGCCGCCTCGCTGGGCGATCCCCTCAAGCTGGGTCAGGAGCTGAAAACCGAAGCGCGTCTGCGCCGCTGGGAAACCAGCCGCAATCCGCGCACCTTCATCAGCGCAAGCGCCGCGCTGATGCCCGCCTTCACGCTGGCGGTGCTGATTCCGGTGATCGGCGCACTGATCGCCTGCGCCGCAGTGGCCGCCTATGTTCTTTACGTCGCCGCGGGCACCGGCCTGCGCCTGGCGGCGGGCCTGATGTCCGGCGGCGTGCTGGTGCCCTCGCTGATCGGTATCGGGCTGATATTCGGCGTCGTCGGCATCGGCACGCTGATCGCGCTGGCGCTGGACAGCGGCCTGCGCCTTCTGGGCCGCCATGTGCGGCTGAACTACCAGCTTCTGCGCATGCCGGTGGCCGGCCGCGGGGACGAGGACTAGGCCCATGTCCAGGATGCTCGCCATCATCGCCGCCGTCTGCCTGAGCCTCAGCGCCGTTTTCCTGGGCCTCGCCTATGTCATCGGCGGCGAGGCGGTGTTTCACGATCCCCACTCGCTGGAGGGCATCCGCCCCCTGATCGACCTTGCCACCCACAAGGAATGGCACTGGACCGGCGGCGACAGCCTGGCGGTGAACGCCCCGGTCAACCTGCGCTATGAGCCCCATGCCCTGCCCGAGGGGGGAAAACCCAATGTCACCGTCACCGGCCCCGCCGGCATGGTCGAGCACGTCCAGTTCACCGA
>DASTRG010000207.1:0-2960 GCA_035761325.1 Rhizomicrobium sp.
GCAAGCTGCGCGATCATTTCGAGACCACCAGCAAGGATATCGGCCAGATCGAGGCCTCGATGCGCGGCATCGACCGCCACGCCGAGCGCATCGCCCAGGTCGAGCTGAGCGAACCACCCGAGGCGCTGGCGAAGTCCTGACACCCGTCCCATTGTCCGCCGCGATACCGGATTTCCGCTTTCGCGGGGACGGCAATTCGGGGATGCGTGCGCCTGCCTGAAACGGGTGGTCGATGAGGCTGATCCGGCGCATCCGGGCCAGGGCGTCGGCCAGGGCTTCGGCCTCAGCGGCCAGGTTTTCACTTTCGGCTATCAGACGGTCCAGCGCCGCGAAACGGCGGCGGTTCAAGGACTTCACCCGCCGCAATTTCTGCCCCTCCCCCCTTTGTCCACCAGCCGCCCGGCGGGCACGGCATCGCCGCGCAGGACGTGGATATCGTGGCGTGTCTGGCCCTTCAGCCGCGCCAGGGCGGTCGTCAGCCGGGCGCTGGATTTCATCAGCTTGGCGACATAGTCCAGGTCGTTGCGGCGCAGATGACCATACTGGTCGTTGTCGCGGGGCTCGCGGGCGTGGGCCAGGCAGTCCTGCATGGCGGCAAGGCATACGGCGAGTTGGGTCTGCAGCAGTTCTTCGGGTGTTTCCATCATGGGCGCGACGATACGCCCATGCGCCAGCCAGGTGGATTGGCGCGGCGGTTCCGGCGCCGGGCAAGCCGATGGCGGCGCAGCGGAAAATATTTTTTTGCGCCTGCTGGACTGGGCCCCGCGACGGTTCAGTTCTTCTGTACCGAGGCCAGCAGCAGGCGTACGAATTCCTTCATCTTGGGGCTGTCGATCCAGCGCACCACCGCCACCATGTCGTGCTCATAGTCGATGAAGATCACATTGGCGCCGTCGCCGATGAAGGCGACGCTGTCTTCGCGCGCCGCCGGATACATCTTGCGGCCGGTGTTGAGATACCAGTTGCAGAAGCCATAGCCGGGGTTGGGCCCGGTGGGCGTGGTGGCCATCTTCACCCAGGCGTCCGACAGGATGGTCTTGCCGTCCCACTTGCCGCGGTTCAGGCCCAAAAGACCCAGCCGCGCCTGGTCGCGGGCCGAGATGAACATGCCTCCGCCCCAATGGCCGCCGCCCGACACCACCTTGACGCGCTTTCCCTCCAGGGTGATCCAGCTGTTGTCATAGCCTTCCCAGTGCCAGGTGTCGGACATGCCGATGGGATCGGCGATATATTCTTTCAGCACCTCGGGCAGGGGCCGCTTCCACAGCCAGGTCAGCTCCAGCGCCAGCGCGTTGACGCGCACGTCATTGTATTTCCACTGTGTCCCCACGGGCGGCGGGCCCTTGGCCAGCTCGCTCCACGGCTTGCCCGGATCGGGCCGGTCGGCCCACCAGGGCTTGCCCCAGAGGGTGCCGATCCAGCCGGAATCCTGGCGCAGCATGTTGTCCCAGGTGATGGGCTGATTGTGGGGCAGGAGAAAGTCGGAAAATTCCGCCGTGGGGTGGACATCGTCCAGAACCCGGTCGGTGACCTTGAACATGCCCTTGTCGAAGGCCACGCCCGCCACCGAGGACAGGAAGGTCTTTGAGACCGAAAAGGTCATGTCCACGTCCCGGGTGCGGCCCCATTCGGCCACGATGTAGCCGTGGCGGATGATGATGCCGTTGGCGGGGGCGCGCGGTTTCAGGGGGCCGATGGGCGTGTTGAACGGCTCGCCGGCATATTTGACCGGCACGGTGATGCGCAGGTCGCGCAGGTCTGCCTTGTCCTTCAGGCCGGCGGGGGCCAGGGTTTCCGAGGCGATGGCGTAATCGATGGCGGCTTTCAGCCTGGCCGCGTCCAGCCCTTCCTGCGCCGGCGTGTGGGTGGTCCAGCCGGCCTTGGGCGGAAAATAGTCGGCCGCCTGCGCCGTCCCCGACAGCAGGACGGCACCCAAAAGGATGCCGCAAAGTCCCGTCCGCATGGCATGCCGCCCCCTTCGAACTATCCCATTTTGGCGGTGACAGTCGGCAGCGGTCCGGGCTTTGTCAAACGACCTTTAATGTGGAGTGGGTAGCGCTACCAATTTTCCACGCTAATATCGGGGCCGCAGACAAAGTGGGGGTGGACGATGCGGCGGATTCTGCTGGTTTCTCTGGTTCTTGGTGCGGGCGTTCTGGGCGCGGAGGCGCAAAACTCCCAACCCTGGTACGACCCCAACCTGCCCATCGCCAGCCGCGTGGACGCCCTGATCGGACAGATGACGCTGGAGGAAAAGGCCTCGCAGATGGTCAACCAGGCGCGCGCCATCCCGCGGCTGGGCGTGCCCGCCTACAACTGGTGGAGCGAGGCGCTGCACGGCGTGGCCAATAACGGGCTGGCGACCGTCTTTCCCGAACCGATCGGCCTGGCCGCCACCTTCGACGATGCGTCGATCCATGAGATGGGTGTGGCGATCTCGACCGAGGCGCGGGTCAAGTTCAACCAGTCAGGAGGCGCGCACGCCGATCACGGCCTGATGCAGGGGCTGGATTTCTGGTCGCCCAACATCAACATCTTCCGCGATCCGCGCTGGGGACGGGGGCAGGAGACCTATGGCGAGGATCCCTATCTGACGGGCCGCATGGGCAGCGCCTTCGTGCGCGGGATGCAGGGCGACGACCCCAGATATTTCCGCGTTATCGCCACCGCCAAGCATTATGCGGTGCATTCGGGGCCCGAGCCCACCCGCCATGAGGTGGATGTGAAAGTCTCCAAGCATGACCAGATGGACACCTACCTGCCGGCCTTCCGCGCCCTGGTGACGGGCGCCAAGGTGGATTCGGTGATGTGCGCCTATAACCGGGTCAACAGCCAGCCGGCCTGCGCCAGCGATTTCCTGCTGACCGACCAGCTCAAGAACAAATGGGGCTTTAACGGCTATGTGGTGTCGGACTGCGATGCCATCGCCGACATCCAGCGCGGCCATCATTATGTCGCCA
>DASTRG010000208.1:0-4066 GCA_035761325.1 Rhizomicrobium sp.
GGAGCCGCGCTTGAAGCCGGCCGGTCTGGGTCATGGACCGGAGGGCGGCTTATAGCCAAGGGGTCCCGCCATGTCCACTGACTTCGGTCGCCGTCCACACCCCTGAAAATTCAGGCAAATCGGCGCCATCGCGGCCCGGCGCCGGCCATTCCAGGAATCGCGAGCCCGGCCGGACGACCCGCAGCACCCGCCAGTTTCCTCCCCCTTCGGCGCGCCAGCGCCTTCGAACGGTGAGGAGCGGTTGCCGACCGGCAACAAAATGGTCCAGTGGACCATTTTGAGCGACGAACGCCGCAAGCTTGGGCGCGCGGCAGGGCCGCAGCGATGGGTCCGCGGCACGCAGACCGAGCTGCGACAGGGGGGTTCGTTGACAGAGGAGGTGATTAAATGATTCCGCCGGAATGACGCGGAATCTCCACCTGGCGGTGGATATGGACGCTCATCAAAAGGCCGAAGCCGAACATCACCGTCAACATGGCGCTGCCGCCATAGGACAGAAGCGGCATGGGAATCCCCACCACCGGGATCAGGCCCATCACCATCGCCCCGTTGATCATGATGTAGAAGAAGAAGTTCAGGATCACGCCCATGGCCAGCAGGCGGCCGAACTGGCTGCGGGCGCTGATCGCCGTCTGCAGGCCGTAGAAGATCACCACCGCGAACAGGATCAGCAGCGCAAGGGCGCCGACAAAGCCGAATTCCTCGCAGAAGCTGGTCCAGATGAAGTCGGTCTGCTTTTCGGGCAGGAAGTTCAGCCGGCTCTGGGTGCCCTGCAGAAATCCCTTGCCCGACACGCCGCCCGAACCGATGGCGATCTTGGCCTGGGTGATGTTCCAGCCCGCGCCCAGCGCGTCGGATTCCGGGTTCAGGAACGTCTCCACCCGCGCCTTCTGGTAATCATGCAGCACAAAGCGCCAGGCCAGCGGTACCGAGGCCGCGACGGCGGCCAGGGTGGGGGCGATCCACCACCAGGAAAGCCCCGCCAGGAACAGCAGCGAGCAGCCGTCGGCGACAATGATAAGGGTGGTGCCCAGGTTGGGCTGCAGCACCACGAAGACGGCAGGTACCGCGATCATGGCAAGGCCGATCGCCAGGGGCACCGGCTTGGAGACTTCCTCCACGCTCTTGCCGTGCAGGTACCGCGACAGCGCCAGCACCAGGCTGATCTTCATCAGCTCGGACGGCTGCAGGTCCAGCGGGCCCAGGCTGATCCAGCGCTGGGCGCCAAGACCGGCATGGCCCACGATGTCGACCGCCACCAGCAGCAGGAGCGCCACGGCATAGGCGGGATAGGCCAGGCTCATCCACATGCGGATATCGATGGTCGCCGCCAGCAGCATCACGATCAGGCCCAGGGCGAAATGGCCGATCTGGCGCAGCGCCCAGGGCTGGAAATGTCCGCCCGCCACCGAATAGAGCATGGAGATGCCGGCCACCGCGATCAGCACGATCAGCAGCACCAGCCCCCAATTGATCTCCAACAGCTTGTCGGTGACGGTGAGGGTGCGCTTGGCGGCGGCATAGGGGCGAAGGGCCATCAGCCGCCTTCCTTGAAGGATGGGGGCTTGAAGGATGGGGCCTTGAAAGACGCAGGCCTGAAGGATGTGGGAAAGACCGCGTCTGCGCGCCCCGGCGCGCCGGACGGCGCCGCGGCGGCCGAGGTCACCGGCCAGGCCGGCGTCCGCTGTGCCGGATCGCGCTGCAGGCAGAACAGCATGATGTCATGCGCCGCCACGACCTGGGGATGGCCCACCGCGCCATGCTCGACCACGCTGACGATGGCATAGCGCGGATTTTCCACCGGCGCGAAACCGATGAACAGGCCGTGGTCGCGCAGCTTCCAGTCCAGATGCGCGTCCTTGGTCACACCACGGGCATGTTCCTCGCGGCTGTAGGTGCGCACCTGCGCGGTGCCGGTCTTGCCCGCCATCTCCATGCCCGGCTGGGCGATCCGCCAGGTATAGGCGGTGCCGCCCGGATCGTTCATGACCTTGTTCATGCCGCTGCGCACCGTGGCCAGCGCCTCCTCGCTGAAATCCAGTCTGGGCGCCTCGGGCCGGTGGATCACCCTGCCGCCCACGCTGTGCACCAGCCGCGGCGTTACGGCACGGCCCGACGCAATACGCGCCGTCTGCTGGCAAAGCTGCAGCGGCGTGGCGGTGACATAGCCCTGGCCGATGCCGACGCTGAGTGTGTCGCCCTGCTGCCAGGACTGGTGATAGGTCTTCTGCTTCCAGGCGCGGCTGGGGATCAGGCCGCTGCGCTCGCCCGGCAGTTCGATGCCGGTAGCCGCGCCCAGGCCCAGCTTGCGGGCCGCCGCCTCGATCCGGTCGATGCCCACGCGCCGCGCCGTCTCGTAGAAGAAAACATCGCAGCTGTGCTGGAGCGCGCCTTCCACGTCCAGAGAGCCGTGCCCCCCCTTGCGCCAGCAATGGAATTCGTGGCCGCCGAAGACGAAAACGCCGTTGCAGTGGACGCGATAGTCCGGCGTGGCGATGCCCGCATCGATCGCAGCCAGGGCCACCGCGGGCTTGAAGGTCGAGCCGGGCGGATAGGTTCCACCCATCACCTTGTTGAGCAGGGGCTTGTGGTCATTGGTGGTCAGCTCCCGCCACTGCTCGCCCGACAGGCCGATATTGAACAGGTTGGGATCGAAGCCCGGCGTCGACGCCAGTGCGATCACGTCGCCATTGTAGACATCCATCACCACGCAGGCGGCGCTCTCGGCCGCCAGCTTCTCGCTGGCCACCTGCTGCACCTGGCGGTCGATCGTCAGCCACACATCCTGGCCGGGCGTGCCCGGATTCTTGCCCAGCTCGCGGATGATGCGGCCATAGGCGTTGACTTCGACGCGGGAGGCGCCGGCACTGCCGCGCACTTCGGCCTCATACTCGCGCTCTATGCCGCGCTTGCCGATGCGATAGCCCGGCGAGGACAGCAGCGGGTCGTCGTCATTCTTCAGTTCCTCGGGCGAGACGGCGGCGACATAACCCAGGATGTGCACCATCTCCGGCCCGAAGGGATAATCGCGGGTTTCACCCACGTCGGGCTGGATGCCGGGCAGATAGGGCAGGTGCAGGTTGATGCGGGAGAACTCTTCCCAGCTGAGGTTTTCGGCCACCGGGACCGGCACGAACTTCTTGTTCGCGGCGATGTCGTGCAGGACTTTCTTTCTCTGCTGCTCGCTGAGCACGATCAGCCTGCCGATATTGTCCAGGGCCTTCCTGACGCCCTCCGTCGCCTGTTCGGACACCAACAGGACGCGGTAGTTGCGGCGGTTGTTGGCCAGCTCGGTGCCGAAACGATCGATGATGCGCCCGCGCGGCGGCACGATCAGGCGCTCCGAGATGCGGTTGTCCTCGGCCTCGACCATGTACTGGTCGCCGTCGCGGATCTGGAGCTGGTAGAGGCGGCCCGCCAGGATGGCAAAGACCGTGGCCATCCCTCCCCCCATGCCGACGGTCCGGCGGGTGAATGTGGCGTAGCGGCTCTTGTCCTTCTTGTCGAACAGCGGCATCAGATGTCGCTCCGCAAGGCACCGACCAGGCGGTGATGCAGCCAGCCGACCAGAAGGGCGACCGGCGCATAGAACAGCACCGTCATGATCAGTTCACCCACGATGGGCGACACCGGCGGCAGGCGCCAGTCCAATATCGCGATAATCGTCCATGCGGTCGCGCAGCAGAATGCGGCCGCGCTGGCAAAGCCCAGCACCGCGGCCAGGCCCGACAGGCTGGCGAAACTGTCGCGCTGGCGCGACACCAGCACATAGGTCAGCACGAAGGACAGCGTCCACACCCCTGGCGGACCGCCCGACAGCACATCCTCCATCAGGCCGATGGCGAAGGCGGCCGCCGGCGTCATCAGATCGGGGCGCACGAGGCACCAGAAATACACGGGTACCAGCGCCAGGAGCGGAGGGGGAACCTGTCCGGCCGTCACCGAGATAGGAATGTTGGCGACAAAAGCAAAGACGAGGCCGCACAGCAAAGGCACCAGCGCGGAAACCATCCGTGCCGCGGTGCCATGGCCTGCGCCCCGGTCCAGAGCCATGGCGGTCACTCCG
>DASTRG010000209.1:0-2007 GCA_035761325.1 Rhizomicrobium sp.
CCGCCGCCGGCGCATGCCGAAATAAAAGCTGGCCGCCGCCAGGGCATAGAGCGGCCATTGCAGGGCGGCGTTCACCGCGCCGGGCAGCACCAGCGACGCAGCCCCGAAGCAAAGCGAGGCGGTCAGCGATATCTGCCGCCAGGGCACCTGCCATTTGCGGGTGCGCTTCCATTTCTCCAGCTCTTCGTCGTGGTCGCTCCAGCCGGCATCGAAGGACACGGCCGCTTCCGCCGGGTCGGGCAGGGCGGTGGCTGCTACCGGTGCCGGTGCCGGCCGGGTGGCTTGGCGGCTGGCCATGCCGGAACGCCGGCCGAAGGGTTGGCGATGAACCATGGGTCTGCCTCCTGGAGGCAATCATCCCACAATCCGGTTAGCCCTTGCCTAAAGCCGCATAGAGGGGCGGGCGGAAAATAGCCCTGAAACAGCCCGGTCCGGCATCGCGGGCATCCGAAAAAAAACCGGGGAAGCTCGCCCGGAGGCCGCGGCCTCCCGGTTTCAGGGATTGGATTTGCCCGCGCCGTCGCCATACTCCCAGTCATAGGGCACGCCGGTGTTGCCCAGCACAAAGCGCACCAGGTCGCGATAGCCCGCCTCGGCGCGCACATCATTGGACAGGATCACCACACAGTCCCTTGTCCGGATCAGACAGACCAGGGTGTTGGCGGTCTGCTCGTCGTGCCCGCCCTTATAGAAGCCGGGCCCTTGCGGCCCTTCGAACGTGACCACGCCCAGCCCCGCTTTCAGGTCGGCCCGCCGGTCCTCCGGCGGCAGTTCCGGCGAGAAGGTGGGAAACTGATGCGCGGTCGTTATCGGCAGCCCCGGTCGCTCCATTTCGCCGAGCGCCGCCGGCGTCAGTCCCCTGCCGCTGACCAGCGCGGCGGCGAATTTCGCCATGTCGGTGATCGTCGTGTCCATCGAGCCTGGCACGCGCACATGGCTGCGCCTGTCGTGCGCCACGGCCTTGCCCTGGTCGTTGAAACCATCCGCCAGATTGCTGGCGAAATCATCGCGCCATTGCAGGCTGGTGCGCGTCATGCCCAGTTCCTTCAGATAGCCGTCCGTGAAAGCGCGTACATCCAGCCCCAAGCCTTTTTCCAACGCCAGTTGCAGCAGCAGAAACCCCTCGCCGGAATAGGCATAGTGCGTGCCCGGATCGAAATGGATGTGCAGGCGGTGATCCGGCTCGACAAAGGCGAAATTGGGCAGGCCAGTGGAATGGGTCAGAACCATGCGCGCCGTGATGGCTTTCCAGCGTGGATCCCCCGCCAGGCTTTCATAGCCGCGATAGTCGGGCAACGGCTGGGGCAGAAGGGCCGCCAGGGGCCGATCGAGATCGAGCCGGCCGTCTCCCACCAGTTTCATCACGCCATAGGCAAACACAGCCTTGGTAAGTGATGCGCCGTACATCACCGTGTCCGGCGTAAGCGGCTCACCCCTGGCGTTGCGAACGCCAAAGGTGGCAACGCTTCTGATCCGGTCGTCCTGGATGATGGCGATCGCCAGGCCTTGGGCATGGGTGCGCGCCATCACTGTCGCGACCTGATCCTTTAGGTCTCGCGCTGACGGCGCTGCTGCTGCGGGCAGCAGCAGGGCGAGGCCGAAAATGACCGCAAGCCGAAGCATGCAGACCCTCCCTTTCGGCGCCATGCCGCCCTGTCCGGCGGGGACGGCTCCCTACGGCGCCTTGTTCGCCGCGGCCGCCATCTTGTTCACCGCCGCCTGGAAGCGTGTCTTGCGGCTGTCGCGCGCCTCGGCCTGCGCCTTGGCGTCGCCCACCGCCGTCTGGTTCCAGATCAGCGTATAGACCAGCCGCGAATGGGTGCTGTCCACCGGCTCGACCGCCATCGTGCCATGATAGAAGTTCGTCGCCGCCGGCTGGGCATAGGTATACGACAGCGGCGTGCGCGCCACGGCGATTTCCAGGATGCTGCCGTTGATGGTGCGAAGGCTGCCCACTTCGCCCTTGCCCTTGTCGATGTGGCAGCTCTTGACGTCCAGATATTTGGC
>DASTRG010000210.1:0-11053 GCA_035761325.1 Rhizomicrobium sp.
CAGCAGCACGACGGAGCGGCCGTTCGGTTTGGCGGGCGCCACGTCCATATAGGCCATGTCCAGCTTCTGCCCCTGCGAGGTGAAGTGGAAATGCGAAACCGGGAAGGGGTAGGCGAAGCCTTCCAGAATCGGGCCATAGGCGGGACCGTCATCGGCAGCCAGCACGGGTGTGGCCGTCAACAGTGCGGCCAGCGTTAGCGCAAGTCTCATGGCCCGACTTTACGCCTTGTCGCCCAAAGGGAAAGAGTGTGATGCTGGCGCGGGGTCAAAGGGAGTTGCGGGGATGGATCGCCGGGAATTGATGGGGCTTGGAATCGCCGCCGTGGCGCTGCCGGCGCGGGCGCTCGCCGATACGGTGGTGCAAGGTGATGGCGTGATATCCAGCGATCCGAAAGAGAATATCCTTTTGTGGCCCGGCATGCCGCCGGGCGGTGAAGGCCTGACGCTGCCGCCCATCCGCGTCACCAACCATGA
Source organism: Rhizomicrobium sp. (assembly GCA_035761325.1). Taxonomy (GTDB): domain Bacteria; phylum Pseudomonadota; class Alphaproteobacteria; order Micropepsales; family Micropepsaceae; genus Rhizomicrobium. The sequence goes on from DASTRG010000210.1 coordinate 475, forward strand.
GCCGCCCTACATCACGCCGGTCGATCGCGCCGTCGACCAGGTTGGCCTGCCGGTGATGAATGTGCTGCGGCCCGCGCGACCGGACGGTTCGGCCATGATCATCGCGCCGGGCGGTGGCTATGTTCGCGAGATGCTGGATTTCGAAGGCATGGATGTCGCGCGCCGTTTCAACCAGGCGGGCGTGACCTGTTTCGTGCTGCGTTACCGCCTGCCGGGGGAAGGCTGGGGCCGCCGCCAGGACGTCCCGCTGCAGGATGCCCAGCGCGCCATGCGGCTGGTTCGCTTCCACGCGGCGCATTACGGCATCGATCCGGCGCGCATCGGATTCATGGGATTTTCGGCGGGCGGGCATGTCGCCGCCTCCATCGCCACGCGCTTTGCCGCCAATGTCTATGCCCCGATCGATGCCGCCGACCGGGGCGATGCACGTCCCAGCTTTTCGCTGCCGATGTATCCGGTCATCACCATGGGCGAAGGCTGCCATGCCGGTTCGCGCGACCATCTGCTGGGCGACAATCCGTCGGCCGAGATGATCGCAGCGTACTCCTGCGAAAAGACCGTGTCCGCCGATACGCCGCCCACTTTCCTGTGCCTGGCGGCTGACGACACCACGGTGCCGCCGCTGCCCAATGCGATGGCCTATTACCTCGCCCTGCAGCAGGCGAAAGTGCCGTCCGAAATTCACCTGTTCGAGGTGGGCGGTCACGGCTTCGGCCTGGCGCGCGCGGTGGGCAAGCCCTGTGCGGTGTGGCCCGACCTGGCGCTGGCCTGGGGCCGCCAGCACAACTTTTTCAAGGCGTAAGGGGCTTCAAGGTCAGGCGGCGCGGCGCAGGCGCACGAAATCCAGCGCGGCATCCAGCACGGCGATTCCCGCGCCGTCCCGCACCGCGTTCTCGCTGAGATGGCGGCGGAACAGCCGCGCGCCGGGGCGGCCATTGAACAGCCCCAGCATCGGCTTGATCAGCGGATGCAGCCGCGCACCGCCCGCCAGCTTCCTGGCGACATGCTCGCGATAGGCGCCGACCGCCGCGTCCAGGTCCACCGGCGCGGCGCCGAAGAAACGCGCATCGACTTGGCTCAGCAGCGCCGGATTCTGGTAGGCGGCGCGGCCCAGCATCACGCCATCGACATGGTCCAGATGGGCTGCCGCCTGCTCCAGGTCGGCGATGCCGCCATTGACCAGGATGGTCAGGTCCGGCCGCTCGCGCTTGATGCGATAGACCAGCGCATAGTCCAGTGGAGGAATGTCGCGGTTCTCCTTGGGCGACAGGCCCTCCAGCCAGGCCTTGCGGGCGTGCACCGCGAACACGCCGACGCCCGCATCGGCGCAGGCATCGATCAGCGCCCGCAGCGCCGCCTCGGGATCCTGATCGTCCACGCCGATGCGGCATTTGACGGTGACCGGCAGCGACACCGCCGCCCGCATCGCCGCCACGCAGTCGGCGACAAGCTGCGGCTCGCGCATCAGGCAGGCGCCAAAGCGGCCCGACTGCACCCGGTCCGACGGGCAACCGACATTGAGGTTGACCTCGTCATAGCCGAAATCCTGGGCGATGCGCGCCGCCTGCGCCAATCGCGCCGGCTCGCTGCCGCCGAGCTGCAACGCCACCGGATGCTCGAACGCGTCGAAGCCCAGCAGCCGGGCGCGGTCGCCATGCAGCACCGCTTCGGCCGTCACCATCTCGGTATAGAGCAGGGCATGGCGCGTCAGGCAGCGATGCAGCACCCGGCAGGGGCTGTCGGTCCAGTCCATCATGGGCGCAATGCTGAAGCGGCGGCTTTCCATGCGCCGCCTTTTACGCGAGCTAGCGTCCCGGCGCCACCAGCGAGAACATTGCGCCCTGCGGGTCCATGGCGGTGACGACCCAGTCGCCGCCGGGAACCTCCATCGGCCCGTTCAGGATGCGTCCACCGCCTGCGGTCACCCGCGCCGCCGCCGCGTCGATGGCGGCCACGCGGATGTAATAGCCCCAACGGGAAACCGGGACCTGCGGCGGGCGGGTCATCATGCCCCCGGCCGCGGCGTCATCGCCGGTGCGGAACAGCTGGTAGGTGCCCATCGCACCCATGTCGATGGCGCTATCCTTGGTCCAGCCGAACAGTTTTTCATAGAAAGGCCAGACCGCCGCCCAGTCCGCCGCATACAGCTCGCGCCAGCCGATGGTGCCGGGCATGCCTGCGGCGAGAGGCGGCGGCGGCTCGCTGGTCAGCGGTGTGGCGATCAGAAAGCCCGCGCCCTGGGGATCGGAGACCACGGCGAAGCGGATGACGCCGGCGATGGTGATGGGGCCCTTGTGCAGGGTGCCGCCCGCGGCCTTCAGCGCTTCGATCTTGGCGTCCAGGTCCTTGACCAGGATATAGCCCATCCAGGCCGGCACCATGCCCGCCGCGTCATGGGGAACGGGCATCAGCCCGGCCACGCCGCGCCCGGCGGCCTGGAACACCACATAGGGCTGGCCCGATCCGCTCATGTCTTCGGCTGTCCATCCCACCACGTCGCAATAGAATTTCTCCGCCGCCGGAACATCGGTGGTCATCACGTCGTACCAGAAGAAGGGATCGGCCATGGGGACCTCATGTTGCCTTGGGCAAGGAAGCCTAGACGAAAATTGCGTCAGTTGCGCGCCACCGGCAGCTCAAACGGCCCCGCCGGCAGGGCGGACGCATCGGTCAGGGTGCAGATCGGGCTGTCACCCCAGCAATAGCGCACCCGCGTGGCCTGCGGGGAACCGGGCAGCAGAACCAGATCGCCATGCACCGCCGCGCTGACAAAGCGGCAGCTTTGCTGCGTGGCGCCGCACAGTTCAAACGCGGTGGGCGCGCCGCTGTAGGAAACAAGGCCCCCCGTCACGTCGGCGAAACGCACCGCGATGCGGTTCTTTTCGCGGCTGGCCGAGATGGCGCGCGGGCCGGACGGCGCGATCTTTTCACCATAGACCAGATGCCGCGCCGCGATGGCCAGCCGCCGCCCCACTTCCTGCTTGTTGGTGGGATGCAGCACCTTGGGATTGCCGATGTCGATGGTGACGGTCAGCGCGGCATTGGAATCCGCTTCGGCCGCGCGGCGCTGGGCCTCGCGCACGTCCGACCAGAAGGACGCGGTGGGCGTGGTGGGGAAAGGACCATATTGGGGAATCTGCACGATCAGGAACGGCAGCGCGGCGCCGAACTGCGCCCGCCAGTCGGCCATCAGCGCCGTCAGGGCCTTCTGATAGGTTTGAGCGAAATAGATGTTGGATTCGCCCTGGTACCAGACCGCGGCGCGGAAACCATACGGCCCGATGGGCGAAATCATCCCGTTATACTGCTGTGTGATGCCATGCATCGGTCCCCATGGAAGCTGCACGGCGATGCGGTCTTTCACCGGCTGGTAGAACCATGGTCCGGCCAACGTCACGCTGGTGCCGTCATCGAAGCGGATGGCGCGGCTGTCCGCGGGGCCGCCGCTGAGGCCGCAATTCTTCCAGCTGCAGAAGATATTGGTGACGACGGTGTTCTCCCCGGCATGCAAAAGGCCCGGCGGCAACCTGTGGGTCGCGGCCGGGGCCAGCGAGCTGCCGCCCACGCCCCTGCCGTTGACCCAGCTTATTTCTTCCTCGGTGGCGCTCCCCAGATCCAGCGTGGCCCCTTTGGCCGCCTGTTCGGCCGTCAGGCTGACGTGCGTGCCAAGCCACAGCTGGCCGACGAAGCCGACGCCGGCCTCGGCGCTGCCGTCGGGCAATGATAAGCCGGGCCAGTCGTACCAGGCGCCAAGCCCGTCAGGCGCGCGCTGCCAGTTGGCCATGTCGCCGGTCCAGGGCTTGTCCTTCGCCCCCTCCAGCCACCATTTCTCCCACACGGTGTTCCAGCGTTGCCCGGCGGCGGCAGGATCGCGCCTGTAGAGATCGAGCATGTCCAGCGCATCATTGAAGTCGCCCAGGCGCCGCAGGACCGGCTCGCTTACCCAGCCACGGATGCGGGTGCCTCCCCAGGCGGCGACAACCATGCCGACAGGCACCTTGATGTGGCGCCGCAGCTCGCGCGCCATGAAAAAGCAGCTGGCCGAAAAACCGCCGGCGGTCTGCGGCGATTCCACTTTCCACTCGACCGGCTTGGTGAAGGTGGAAAGCGGCGTGGTGCTGGCAACGCGCTCCACATCCAGTTCGCGTACCTGGTCATCGGTGGCGGCGGCGATTTCGGCGCGGGCATTCTGCGCGCCGGCAACGGTGAACTGCATGTTCGACTGGCCGGTGCACAGGAACACATCCCCGACCAGAACATCATCCACCTGCTGGCGGGCGCCGCTGGAATCGGATGCCGTCAGCGTATAGGGCCCGCCCGCCGCCAGCGCCGGCAGTTCGGCGCGCCAATGGCCATGTTCGTCGGCCGTCGCGGTCGCCTGCTTGTCCGCCAGTGCAACCGTCACCATGTCGCCCGGCCTGGTATCGCCATAGACATTGATCGGCCTGTCGCGTTGCAGCACCGCGTGGCTGGTGAACATGGGATGAAGCAGGGACGCCGCCGACACCGGCGTTGCCGCCATGGCCAGCAATACAACCGCGGAAAACAGGTGTTTCATGTCATGTCCCAGCTTCAGCACGGCCAGCCCGATGGAGGCGAATTTGCCAGAGCATGTTGCGCGCCGCCAGTGGCGGCGGTGCCCGGCTGCACCGCCCCCTACGGAAGGGTGACGGATGAAGCCGGGCCTGCGCAACGGCTGTTTTGCTGAATTTTGCGACAGACTCCGGTGAGGCTATTTATGGTGCTGCAAACGCCTGTTCACGAGCTGGAAGAAGACCGGCACGAAGAAGATCGCCAGCACGGTGGCGGTGATCATCCCGCCCACAACCCCGGTGCCGATATCGTTCTGGCTGGCCGCGCCGGCGCCATGGGCTAGGGCCAGAGGCGTGACGCCGGCAATAAACGCGATGGAGGTCATCAGGATGGGACGCAGACGCAGCCGCGCCGCCTGCATCGCCGCATCGAAGGCGCTGGCGCCCTGCTTCTCGGCATCCACGGCGAACTCCACGATCAGGATGGCGTTCTTGGCCGACAGGCCGATGGTGGCCAGAACGCCGACCTGAAAATAGATGTCGTTGAACAGGCCGCGCAGCGAAGCCGCGCCGATGGCGCCGATCACGCCCAGCGGGATCACGAGCATCACCGAGATCGGTATGGCCCAGCTTTCGTACAACGCCGCAAGGCACAGATAGATCACCAGGATGGAAAGCGCATAGAGAGCGGGCGCCTGGGCGCCGGAAGCCTGCTCTTCGAACGACATGCCGGTCAGCTCATAGCCGATGCCCTTTGGCAGCTGGCCGATCAGCTTGGCCATCTCCTTGGTGGCGGTGCCGGAACTGATACCTTGGGCGCCCGCGCCGGTAATCTCGATAGAGGGCAGGCCGTTGTAACGGGTCAGTGAGGCCGGTCCGACCGTCCAGCTGGAGGTGGCGAAGGACGAGAACGGCGCCATGCCGCCATAGGCGCTGCGAACATACCAGCGGTCGAGATCGTCCGGCGTCATGCGGTAGGGCGCATCGGCCTGCATGTACACGCGCTTGACGCGGCCGCGGTCGACGAAGTCATTGATGAAGGACGATCCCCAGGCCGCGCTGAGGGTGGAGTTGATATCGGCCAGCGACAGGCCCAGCGCGCTGGCCTTGGCCTGGTCGATCTTCACGTGCAATTGGGGCGTATCGTCAAGGCTGTTGGGGCGCACGCCCGACAGCAAGGGATCGCGCGCCGCCATGCCCAGCAACTGGTTGCGCGCCGAGATCAGCGCCTGGTGGCCAAGATTGCCGCGGTCCTCCAGCTCGATGTCGAAGCCGGACGACTGGCCCAGGCCCGGCACGCTGGGGGGCACGATGGCATAGACCTGTGCTTGCTTCAGCGGGAAAAAGTGCATCATGGCCCGCATGGCAATGGCCGCGGCGCCGTTCTGTTCGCCCTTGCGTTCGCTCCAGTCCGTCAGGTGGGTGAAGGCCATGCCGGTGTTCTGGCCGGAACCCGCATAGGAGAAGCCGGCGATGGAGAAGACGAAATCGACATTCTTCTTCTCCGCGGTCAGGAAATATTTCGCGACCTCGTCGGCCACCGCCATGGTGTGGGGCTGCGTGGACCCCGTCGGAAGGTTGACCAGGGTCATGATGAAGCCCTGGTCCTCGTCGGGCAGAAAACCCGTCGGCAGGCGCCAGAAAAGGAAGACCAGTGCCGCAACGATGGCCACGAAGGCCAGCATCACCCAGCGCGTCAAGCCCAGTACCCGCGCCAATTGCCTGCGGTACCATTCACGGAAGGCGTCGAAATAGCGGTTGAAGCCGCGGAAGAATCGCCACTGCGGCGGCCGTTCCTCTTCCACGGGCTTGAGCAGGGTGGCGCACAATGAAGGCGACAGGATCAGGGCCACCAGGATCGACAGCGACATCGCCGAGACGATGGTGACCGAAAACTGGCGGTAGATCACGCCGGTCGAGCCGCCGAAAAAGGCCATGGGCAGGAACACGGCGGTCAGCACCAGGCCGATGCCGATCAGTGCGCCGGTGATCTCGGCCATGCTTTTGAGGGTGGCGTCATAGGGCGACAGCCGCTCCTCGTGCATGATGCGTTCGACATTCTCCACCACCACGATGGCATCGTCGACCAGAAGACCGATCACCAGTACCAGCGCAAAGAGGGTGAGCGTGTTGATGGTATAGCCGAATATCGCCAGCACGCCGAAGGTGCCAAGCAGCACCACCGGCACCGCAATGGCGGGAATAAGCGTGGCGCGCCAGTTCTGAAGGAAGATGTACATCACCAGCACCACCAGGACGATGGCTTCCAGCAGCGTCACCACCACATCGTGGATGGAAAGGCGGATGAAAGTGGTGTTGTCGACCGGAAAGCTCATCTTCATGCCCGGCGGCAGCAGGGGCTTGAGGCTCTCGGCCCGGGCCTTGACCGCGTCCACGGTCTTCAGCGCGTTGGCGCCGGGCGCCAGCATGATGGCGATGCCCGAAGCGGGGTGGCCGTTGAATTTGCTCTCGACCGAATAGGTCGCCGCGCCGAGTTCGACGCGGGCAACGTCGGACAGGTGCACGACCGCGCCCGATGGCGAAGTCTTCAGGATGATGTTGCGGAACTGCTCGGGCGTCTGCAGCCGCGATTGCGCGGTCACGGTGGCATTCAGCGCCGTCGTCGGCGGGGCCGGCTGGGCCCCGATCTGGCCGGCGGAGACCTGGACGTTCTGTGTCTGCACGGCGGCATAGACGTCCGATGGCTGCAGCCCGTAATTCTTCAGCTTGAACGGGTCCAGCCAGATGCGCATCGCATATTCGGCGCCGAAGGTCTGGGTACCGCCCACGCCCGGCACGCGGCTCAGCGGATCGTTGACGTGGCTGACCAGGAAGTCAGAAATGTCGACATTGTTGTAGCGGCCGGTGTCGTCATAAATGGCCACCACCAGGATGAAATTGTTCTGAACCTTCTGCACCGTCACGCCCAGCTGCTGCACGGCGCTGGGCAGGAGAGGCACGGCGGCCTGCACCTTGTTCTGCACCTGGACCTGGGCGATATCGGGATTGGTGCCCGCCGCGAACGTGGCGGTGATCTGCACCGAGCCGTCGGCGTTGGAAGACGACGAGAAATAGAGCAGGTTGTCCAGGCCCGTCAGCTGCTGCTCGATCACCTGGGTGACCGAGGATTGCAGCGTGGCCGCGTCCGCGCCCGGATAGAAGGCATTCACCATCACGCTGGGCGGGGCGATGTTGGGATACTGCTCGACCGGAAGCGTCAGCGCGGCAATACCGCCGGCCAGCATGATCACGATGGCGATCACCCAGGCAAAGACGGGGCGATCGATGAAGAAGCGCGACAGCGACATGGGCCTCTCTCAGTGCCTGGCTTGGGGCGGCGGCATCGGAACCCCCGCCGGCGTGGGCGTTACCGGCTGGTCAGGCTGGGCCTTGCCGGTGCCTTCCACGATCAACCTGTCGCCTGCCTTCAGCCCCGACAGCACCTGCCACTTGCCGTCCACGGCACGACCGGTCTTGAGCATGCGCAGGCGCGCGATGTTCTTGGCGTCGACCACCAGCGCGGTCGGCTCGCCTTTCTCGTTGTGGCCGACCGCCTGTTGCGGCACCAGGATGCCGCGGGGATCGGTTCCCTGATTGAGGATCGCGCGCACATAAAGCCCGGGCAGCAGGATACCCTCCGGATTGGGGAAGAGGGCGCGAAGGCGCACCGCCCCGGTCGAAGGATCGACAGTCACGTCGGTGAATTGCAGCTTGCCCTCATGGGCATAGGTGCTGCCGTCATCGAGGATCAGCTTGACGGCGGCGGTGCCCGGATCGGCGTTGCCGCGGGCCTGGGCGCGCTTGAGCGCCAGAAGCTCCGTGCTTGACTGGTCGATGTCGACATAGATCGGATCGAGCGTCGACACGGTGGCCAGCGCAGTCGCCTGGTTGGCCGTCACCAATGCGCCCACCGTCACGGATGAGGCGCCGATGCGTCCGCTGATCGGCGAAGTGATGCGGGTATAGTCCAGGTTGATCCGCGCCGCCTCGGCGTTGGCCCTGGCCTGGAGGTAGCTGGCCCTGGCGTCGTCCGCGTCCTGTGGCGCGATGGCGTTCTGCTTCAGCAGCGCGGCATAGCGCTCGGCGCGCACCTTGGTGGAGGCCACGGTGGCGTTCGCGCTGTCATAGGCAGCCCGGTAGGGCGCCGGATCGATCTGATAGAGCGGCTGGCCCGCCTTGACGGTGGAGCCCTCCACGAACAGGCGCTGCTTGATAATGCCCGACACCTGGGGCCGGATCTCGGAAACCGCATACGGGCTGGTGCGGCCCGGCAGCTCGGTTGTCAGCGCCACCGGCTGTTCCTTCACCACTTCAACGCCGACAATGGCGGGCGGCAGTTGTTGCTGCTGGTTGGGCTTGCCGCAGCCGGCCAGCACAAGACCGCAGGCCAGAATCACAAATGACCGACGCAACATCGAATCCCCCAAACAGTGCCGGCAATGGCGGCGCACCGCCCTACAAGGACGACGGATATGGCCATCCCCTGACAACGATTGAAAAAATATTTGCTCCGGGCCCAGCTGCCGGCCCGCTCCCACCCAAGGGCGCCGCTTAGATAATCAACGGCGCCGCAATTGGAAGGGCGGAATTCGACCAAAGTGCGACCAAGGCGCTTTCCACCCCGCGGGGGTTATCTATTTGACACATTCGTGCGCGTACCGCGCGCCGCGCGACAGGATCAGCAGGACAAAAAGCCCTTTCCACGTACCAGCCCAGATGCTTGCGGAATATTTTCAGTCCCAGGGTATCGCCGTAGAAGCGCAGCGTATCTGTGAAATGTTCAAGGGCGACAGCCAGTCGCCAGGTCAGCGAGGGTTCTTGGGCATGCCCGCCGGCGGTCAATGCACGGTCAAGCGCCGCGGCAAGCCAGGGTCGGCCATAGGCGCCCCGACCGATCATCACGGCATCGGCACCGGATTGGACCAGCGCGGCACGGGTGCTGTCGGCATCCACAATGTCGCCATTGACAATCACCGGCACGCGGACGGCCTGCTTGACAAGGGCAACGGCGCGCCAGTCGGCGCTGCCGGAATAGAACTGGTTGCGGGTGCGGCCGTGAACAGTGATCGCTTTCACGCCAAGCCCTTCGGCCATGGCGGCGATTTGCGGCGCGTTGCGGCTTTGATCGTCCCAACCCAGCCGCATCTTCAGCGTCACCGGCCGCGTGGTGGCGCTGACGGCCGCATCGATCAGCCTTGCGGCCAGCTCGGGCTCGCGCATCAGCGCCGATCCCGACAGCGCGCCGGTCACTTCCTTGGCGGGGCAGCCCATGTTGAGGTCGATGATGTCGGCGCCGGCTTCCTGCGCCAGCCTCGCGCCCTTGGCGATCCATTCGGGCGTGCGGCCCACCAGCTGCACCACCATCGGCACGCGTCCCAGCCCTTCGCCGATGGCGGCGCGGCGCACGACATCGGGACGGCCGCGCGCGAAGCTGTCGCACGCCACCATCTCGGTCGCGACATAGGGCGCGCCGCAGCGGCTGGCGCTCTGCCGGAAGGGCAGGTCCGAAACGCCCGTCATCGGCGCGGTGAGAACCCGGCCGCCGATGACAACGTCGCCGATCCGCAATTGATGAAGGCGGTTCAGGTGCCGCCCCCGGCATTGCGGATGTCGCCCGATCCGGCGATGTGGGTTTCCATATGCGCCGGGTGGGAATGCAGCGTGACATCGCCCGAACCGGTGATATGGATATCGGCATAATCGGTGGGCGCGATGTCGGCACCGCCGCTGCCCGCGATATGCACCTTCGCCGAGCCCGCCTGGATGCCGGCCATGTCGGCGTCACCCGATCCCGAGATCCGGATTTCCAGATTTTCGACACGGCCATGGCCCTCGGCCTCGCCCGAGCCGGCGATAAAAACCTTGAGCCGTTCCTGGTCCAGTCCCTCCAGCAGCAGCTTGCCGCTACCGGCGATGCCGAGTTTGCGGAATTCGCGGCCGGGCAGGGTGACGTTCAGATGGCCGTCACCCATGCGCCAGTTGTTGCAGTCCAGCTCAATATGGCCGTCGCGCACGCGCACATGCGCGACAAGGCGCGGATCGCCGCT
>DASTRG010000211.1:0-53125 GCA_035761325.1 Rhizomicrobium sp.
CAGATAATAGTTGAGCGCCGGGCGACATTTGGCGCAGCCCTCGCTCTTCGTCCAGCCGAAGGCCGCGCGCACCGCGGCCATGGTCTTCAGCGATTGCGCCACGATACCCCGGCGCACTTCGTCATGGCCGGCGTCGGTGCAGTCGCAGACGGTCTTCCTCGCCGGCCTGGCGGCGTCTCCCGCGGCGAAGGCCAGCAATCCTTCGACCTGGCCGGTGCATTGGCCGCAGGACGCGGAGGCCTTTGTGTGGGCTCGCACCTCCGACAGGGACGTCAGGCCCTTTTCGCGTATGGCGGCGATGATCGCGCCCTTGCAGACGCCGTTGCAGCCGCAGATCTGGGTATCGTCCGGCATGGCGGCGAAATCGGGTCCAGCGGAATTCCCGCTACCGGCTTCGGCAAGGGTACGGCCGAATACCAGGCGTTCGCGCAGCGCGCTCACGTCCGTCCGGTCGCGCATCAGCTGGAGATACCATTGTCCGTCGGTGACTTCGCCATACAGGACCGCGCCCACCAGCCGGCCTTCGCGCAGGACGATCTTCTTGTAGAGGCCGCGGCTGTCATCGCGCAGGGTGATCTCGTCATCGCCTTCATCGGCTGCCATCAATGCGCCCGCGGAAAAGACGTCAACGCCCGTGATCTTCAGGCTGGTGGACAGGGCGCTGGACCGGAAGGCAGCCGCCGGATCGCCGGCCAACCGCGCTGCACAGACCCTGGCCTGATCCCACAGGGGCGCCACCAGGCCGAAGGTCTGGCCGCGATGCTCGACGCATTCACCGACGGAAAAAATGTCGGGATCGGAGGTACGCATGTCGTCGGTGACGACGATGCCGCGATTGACATCGAGCCCGGCATCCCTGGCCAGGTCGATATTGGGCCGGATGCCGATGGCCAGCACCACCAGGTCGGCGGGAATGTAGCGGCCATCCGCCAGTTGTACGCCTTCGGCACATTCGGTCCCAGTGATCTCCTCCGTCTGGCCGTTGGTGAAGAAGGCGATGCCGCGCCGGTCCAGGTCGCGTTGCAGGAGCTGCCCGGCCGGGGCGTCGAGCTGGCGTTCCATCAAGGTGGGCATCAGGTGGACCAGCGCCACGCTCATGCCGCGCTGCTTCAGGCCCCAGGCCGCTTCAAGTCCCAACAGGCCACCGCCGATCACGACGGCCCGCTTGCGGGTACGGGCCGCGAGAAGCATCTTCTCCACGTCAGCGATGTCGCGGAAGGCACAAACGCCCGGCAGCCCCAAACCCGGAATCGGCGGCGCCAGGGGCCTGGAGCCGGTGGCGATCAGCAGCTTGTGGTACGGCGCCACACGCCCGCTCGCGGTGGTGATTGTGCGGTCGCCGCGATGGATCGCGGTGACGGCATCCCCGGTGACAAGCCCGATGCCGTTCTGCTGGTACCATTCGGGAGTGTTGATGACGATTTCATCGATCGTCTTGTCGCCGGCCAGCACGCTGGACAGCAGGATGCGATTGTAATTGACGTGCGGCTCGGCGCCAAATGCGGAGATGCGGTAGCGGGCGGCGCCGTCGCGCTTCAGCAATTCCTCGATCGTTCGCATCCCCGCCATGCCATTGCCAATGACGACAAGATGCTCGCGGGGATCGGTGTTCATGTTCATGGTGGAACTCCCTCAGATGCGAACGAATGCGGGACCGGACGCTTCGCGCCGCCAGCCGTGACGGACGGCGACGATCCCGGCCCAGGCGAGGAGGGCGAGGGCGGCGAACACCATGAAGCCGGCGGCATAACTGCCGGTAAACTGCCGGGCATAGCCGAGGCTGGCGGCGAGATAGAAGCCGCCCACACCGCCACTCATGCCGACCAGGCCCGTCATCAAGCCAACATCGTTCCGGAACCGCTGCGGCACGAGCTGGAAGACCGCGCCATTGCCCATGCCGAGCGTGGCCATGCCGATAACCAGAACGGCAAGCGCCGCCGGCGCGGGCAGGATGCTCTGGCTGGCCGTCACCAGCACCAGCGTGATGATGGCATAGGCCGCCGTCAGCGCGCGGGTGCCACCGATCCGGTCCGCCAGGAGGCCGCCGAACGGGCGGGCGAAGGAACCGGCAAAAACGCAGGCGGCCGTGAAATAGCCTGCCTTGGTCGGCGCCAGCTGATACTGGTCGTGGAAGTAGATCGGCAGGAAGGACGAAAGGCCGACAAAACCGCCGAAGCTGACGCCGTAAAAAAACATCAGCCACCAGCTGTCGGCGCGCTTCAGCAGGCGCGCATAATCGGCCAAGGTCTTGCGGGCCGGGTAGCGGGGACTGTTGCGGGCAGCGAAGGCGAACAGCACGAACACCCCGATCAGGGGCAGTGCGGCCAGGCCCAATACGTTGCGCCAGCCCAGCGCCATCGCAAGCGCGGGCGCGAACAGCGAGGCGAAGACCGTTCCGGAATTGCCGGCGCCGGCCAGGCCCATGGCGGTGCCCTGGTGTTCGGGCGGATACCAGTAGGAAACCATTGGCAGCGCGATGGCGAAGCTGGCACCGGCCACGCCCAGCACCACGCCCAGCGCCAGAATCTGATGGAAGCTGCCGATACCGAACAACCAGGCGGCTGCCAGACCGGCAATCACGATGAGCTGCATGGTGATACCCGTCGCCCAGGGCCTGAACTGACTTACCAGGATGCCGTTGACGATGCGCAGCAGCGCGCCTGCCAGGACGGGAACGGCGACCATCAGGCCTTTCTGCCCCGCATCCAGATGCAAGTCGGATGCGATAAGCACCGCCATCGGACCCAACAGGACCCACACGGCGAAACTGAGATCGAAATACAGAAAGCAGGAGATGAGTGTCGGAAGATGGCCGGATCTCAGGAACGCGCGCTTCATGGCAAGGCCTGCCCGGGCGCCGCCGCCGACCGGCATTGGTCCGCGGGTTTGATGAAGCATCGCTGGAGAGGCATGCCCGTCATTCGATCCACTTCCCATGTCCGGTTCATCGTCATGGCACCGCAAAGTTTTTGTGTTCGCAAGTGCAAAACAATGAAAATGCCTGTTGGAAAGCGAGAATATGACGGATTTTCAAGGCTGATTGGGGTCTGGCGCGCAAGGCGCGTCTAAAATTTGTGCAGTGCGCTAATCTATTGGGCGATTGGCACGCCATGCCGGGGCGACGAGCGTACCTGTCGCGCCGGGTGTGCCGGTGCTCGCCGGATTCAATTGAAGATGATTCTCACCGAGGCACCGCCACCCGGCGTGTCGAAGATAGAGACGCCGGCGCCATGCACCGTGGCTATCTGCCGGACCAGGGTCAGCCCCACACCGCTGCCATGCCGTTTGGTCGTGTAGAACGGAACAAAAACTTTTTCCCGTTCATCCGCCGAAATGCCCGGCCCATTATCCGCAATGGTGATGGCCACGCGACCGCCCTGGTATGACACCGCCGTCAGCGCAATTCGGGCGTCGGCCGTGTCGCGCAGCGCCTCAATGGCGTTGCGCAGCAGATTGATCAGCGCCTGATCCAGAAGATCGGAATCGGCCACCAGTTCCAGCGTCTCGGGCTCGACGGTGAAGGAGATATCGATATCGCGTGCCTTGAGTTCGTCAGCCAACAGGCGATGGAGCCGCGCAAATGTCCGGCGCACCGGCACGATCTCGGCCTGGGCTGACAGGCGGCGGGTCAGGCGGCGGTGGTTCTGCACGAAATGCAGCAGGCCCTCGCTGCGTCGCGTCAATGTCTCCAGCGCCTCCGCGGCATCATCGAGGCCGGGACGCGCGGGATCGTGTTGTCCAATCTGGTTCAGCGCATCGGAGACGTTGTCCTTGGCAGTCGCCGCCAGCGAGGTGATGGGGGTAAGCGAGTTCATGACTTCGTGCGCCATGACGCGGATTACCGTCTGCCAGGCCATCAGTTCCTTGGCGCTGAGTTCGGACTCGATATTGTTAAGCGAGATCAGGCGCTGGCGTACGCCCTTCAGGACCACATCGGTCGCGGTGGCCTTGAGTTGCAACGTGCCGCCCGGTCTTTCCATTTGCAGGATGCGCCCTTCGCCCGGCTTCAGCCCTTCCAGTCCGGCGGCAAAGGCGGGACCATGATGGGAAAAGTCCTCGACGCGGGCACAGGCGGTGGCGAACAGCCGGCGCGCGGCGAGATTGAGAAGGTGTACCCCGCCTTCCTCATCTACCGAGATCAGGGCGGCGGGAACATGGGCAACCAGGGTTTGAAGATATTGGGCCTGTTCCTCGCGTTCGGCCCGGCTGCGGCGCAGCTGTTCCATCACCCGCGTCATTGCCGCGCCAAGCTCGGAAAATCCGGTATTGCGCGCAAGCCCGGCAAAGCTGACGGTGGTGTCGTCATAGGCCACCGCGTCCAGGAAGCGCCCAACCTCGCGGCCCACCCGCCCGGCGTGGCGCGCCAAAAGAACCGCCTGCACCAGGGCCAGGGCCAAGAAAATCGCCATGGTGGCGTACCAGCGGGTCAGCACCGCCGCCAGGGCCAGTCCGACCAGGGTGATGGCCAGGCCGGCGACCCGAAGCACAATTCCGCCGGAAAAGCCGTTAAAGGCCATATTTCTCCATTCGCCGGTAGAGCGAAGCCCGTGTCAGGCCCAGCGCCTCGGCCGCGCGGCTGACATTGTTCTGGTGTTTGTCCAGCGCGCGGATAATGGCCGCTTTTTCGATATCGTCCAATGTCGAAACCGGCTGCGGCGCAGGCGGAGACGGCGATTCCACCAGGGGAAAGTCCTTCGCGGTCAGAAGCGCCCCCTCGCTCAGGATCACCGCGCGTTCAACCGCATGGCGCAGGGCCCGCACATTGCCGGGCCAGGACCAGCATGACAGCCGTTCGATCAGATCGGCCGACAGGCGCTTGGGCGGCAGATTGTATTTCTGCGCATAAAAGCCGGCATAATGTTCCAGAAGAAGCGGAATGTCCTGGCGGCGTTCGCGCAGCGCCGGCATGGTGATCTCCACCGTATTGATGCGGTAAAGCAGGTCCTGGCGGAATCGGTTCTCGTCCGCGAGCATGGCGCGATCCAGGTTGGTGGCACAGATCAGGCGCACGTCGATGGCTTCCGGCGTTTCGGCGCCAACTGGCACGACCTCGCGCTGTTCCAGCGCCGTCAGCAGTTTGGCCTGCAGGTGCAGCGGGACGTTGCCGATCTCGTCCAGGAACAGGGTGCCGCCGGTGGCGGCGCGGAAAAAGCCGGTGCGGTCACTGCGGGCGTCGGTGAAGGCGCCGCGGCGGTGGCCGAACAGTTCGCTTTCGAAAAGGTGCGGCGAGAGGGTGCCCATATCCACACGCAGGAAGACCTCGCCGGCGCGCGCCGACAGCCGGTGCAACTCCCGCGCCGCAAGTTCTTTGCCGGTGCCGTTCTCGCCCAGGATCAGGACGTTCGCGCCGGTGGGCGCCGTGCGGCGGATCGCGTCGAAGACCTGCAGCATGGCGGGCGCCGTGCCGATCATGCCGGATTCGGTGTGGGTGGCTGCGGCCAGGCCCCGGTTGCGCTGGCGCAGTTCGGCGGCCTCCAGCCGCGACCGGCGCAGGTTGAGCGCCGCCATCAGGGTGGCGACAAGACGTTCATTCTCCCACGGCTTGGTGACGAAATCGGCGGCGCCCTTTTTCATTGCTTCGACGGCCACTTCGATGTCGCCGTGGGCGGTCACCAGTACCACCACAGCCTGGGGATCGATCGCAAGCACCTCGGCAAGTCGCGCCAGTCCTTCCGCGCCGCTGTCGGCGCCGGGGGCGAAATTCATGTCCAGCAACAGCACATCAAAGGCATGCCGGCGCACAAGTGTGGAAAGCTGGCTCGGGTCGCTGAGGGTCTGTACCCCGCTGAAGTGCCGTTTCAGCAGCAGCCTGGCGGCATGCAGAATGTCCTCGTTATCATCTACCACCAGGATACGGGCGTCGATGGTCATACTGTTCGTTTCCGGACATGTGTCCGCTTACTGTACGCGGACGGACAGTGGCCTGGCCACCTCATTTTCAAGTAACTGATTTCATTGTTGTATTTGTTGGCACGCCGTTTGCTGTACGAATGGCATGAACACGCTTTCTTCTTTGCCTGATCGGTTACGCGCCCTTTTTCACGGCTCGCCTGAGCCGTCCAACCCGACCGTGGTGGGCAGCCAGGGGCAGGACCGGCTGATCGCGCGCAAGCCGCTGTGGCGTCGTTACGCCCTGGCAGGATTGGCGGTAGTTGCGGTCGGCGGCGCCGCCGCGTGGCTGCTGATGGGGACAGGCGGCAAGGTCTATCGCGCGCCGATTGATCAGTTGACCATTGCTACCGTGCGCCAGGGGCCGTTCGAGGATTATATCGCCGTGCGCGGCGCCGTCGCGCCTTTCACCACGGCCTATCTCACCACCGACCAGGGAGGCACGGTCAAGCAGGTGCTGGTCGAGGATGGCGCGATGGTCAAGCGCGGCCAGCCGCTGATCATCCTGTCCAATCCGGCGCTGCAGCTTCAGGTTGCCGCCCAG
Source organism: Rhizomicrobium sp. (assembly GCA_035761325.1). GTDB lineage: Bacteria > Pseudomonadota > Alphaproteobacteria > Micropepsales > Micropepsaceae > Rhizomicrobium. The sequence goes on from DASTRG010000211.1 coordinate 6,434, forward strand.
CAGCTGACCTTCGAACAGACCCGCTTCAAGTATCAGCAGGATCTGCTGAACATCGAACACCAGATCAGCAAACTGCGAAACGATCTGGCGCGCGACAAAATCCTGTTGGATGGCAACGCCATTGCACCCAGCACCTACAAGCAGGAGCAGGAAGAATACGACTATTACGTCAAGTTGCGAGCCGCGACCGTCGCGTCGCGCCAGGTGGAACAGAAGGTGCGCGCCACCCAGCTGACCGGCGCCACGGATGGGCAGGCATCCGACATCACCAATGCCGGCGTCGAGGCGCTGACCATCCGCGCGCCGATGGACGGCCAGTTGACGGCGCTGGACGCGGAAGTCGGTCAGTCCAAGGCGATAGGAGCAGTCCTGGGGCAGGTCAACTCCGCCGATCGTTTCAAGCTGACCGCACAAGTCGACGAATTCTATCTGGGCCATGTCGCGGTGGGGCAGGACACGCTGTTCAACATCGACGGACGCGACTGGCGTGCCCGCGTCGCCAAGGTTTATCCCCAGGTGACGAACGGCACCTTCAAGACGGACTTCTATTTCGATGGGCCGCCCCCTGCGGGCATCCATGTCGGGCAGGCGGTCGATCTGAAGGTGGAGTTGGGTGGTGCCCAGCGCGCGGTGATGTTGCCCAATGGCCCCTTCTATCAGGATACGGGCGGCAACTGGGTTTTCGTCGTGACCCCCGACGGCAAGAGCGCGATCCGCCGCAATGTGCGGCTGGGCCGGCGCAACCCGGAATTCGTGGAAGTGGTGGATGGCCTGAAGCCGGGCGAGAAGGTGATCGTCTCGGGCTACGAGGCTTTCCAGAAAATGGACCGCGTCGAATTCACCGGCAGTCGCGGCATGGACCAATAGAGCGAGGGCACATCATGATTTCATTCAAGCATCTGGCGAAAGTCTACCGCACCGACGAAGTGGAGACCACCGCGCTGCGCGACATCAACCTGGAAGTCGCGGCCGGTGAATTCGTGGCGGTGATGGGGCCGTCGGGTTGCGGCAAGTCCACCTTCCTCAACATCGTGGGCATGCTGGATTCGCCCAGCGCCGGCGAATACTGGTTCGGCGGCACCAACATCGCCGGCTATTCCGAATCGCGCCTGTCGGAGCTGCGCAAGAGCGCCATCGGTTTCGTCTTCCAGAGCTTCAATCTGATCGACGAACTGAACGTGCAGGAGAATGTCGAGCTGGCGCTGCTGTACCACGGCGACGTTTCGTCCAGCGAACGCAAGCAGCGCGCAGCCGCGGCGCTGGACCGCATGAAGATCGCCCATCGCGCCCGCCACATGCCGTCGCAGCTTTCTGGCGGCCAGCAGCAGCGTGTCGCCATCGCGCGCGCCGTGGTGGCCCGGCCCAAGCTGATCCTGGCCGACGAACCCACCGGCAACCTGGACACCGCCAACGGCGAGGAAGTGATGCAGCTTCTGACCCAGTTGAACGACGAGGGCACCACGATCGTCATGGTCACCCACTCCCACAGCCATGCCGAATACGCCCACCGCATCGTCAACCTGCTGGATGGCGCGATCGTGACCGAGAGCATCCGCCAGGTTCTTTAGGCCCTGTTTCCGGGGGAACGCCATGTTCCGCAACTATCTCGTCACCGCGCTTCGCAATATCGCCCGGCACAAGCTGTACAGCGTTATCAATATCGCGGGCCTGGCGGTGGGGTTGTGCTGTGTGATCCTTATCGTCCTGTTCGTGCGCGACGAACTGTCCTACGACAAGTGGATTCCCGGCAGCGAAAACCTCTGGCGTGTAGAAGTCACCTACCATGTGCCAGGGCGCTCCGACCCGATCTATACGGCAGATGCGCCTTTCCCAATTCCGGCGGCGATGCGCGATCAGATTCCGGAGGTGACCGGCGCCACCCGTCTGGTGCGCGAAAACCTGACACTGACGTCCCCAGACGAGTCCGATCGGCAGTTTTCGGAAAATGTTGGTGTTGTGGATGCCAACTTCCTCCAGATGGTTCAGCTGCCGCTGGTCAAGGGCGATCCGCGCACCGTGCTGTCGCGGCCGGAGAACCTGGTCATATCGCAGACTGCCGCGCGCAAATATTTCGGCGATGCCGACCCCATCGGCAAGACCCTGACAACGGGGCGTGGCGGCTGTTCCGATGCCGCCTGCGCCAATACCACCGTGACGCTGAGGATCGTGGGGGTGATGCGCGACCTGCCGCACAACACCCAGTTCGAATTCGATTTTTTGATGCCGAACACGTCGCTGGCCGACCGCGTCGGCCAGGACCAGAAGAAGTGCTGGTTATGCAACAGCAACAACTTCGGTTACGTCACCCTGGCGCCCGGCGCCGATCCAGCGGCGATAATCGCCAAGCTCAAGCCGATTTACGACAGGAATGTAGACATCTCCGCCTTCACCAATGTGAAGGTTCCCGGCAGCAAGCTTTTGGATACCACATTAACGCCTTTCCGCGACGCGCATCTGACCACCGACCGCTACGGCGCCATGAAGCCGCCGGGGAGCTGGACCACGCTTTACGGCATGGGCGTGATCGGCGTTTTAATCCTGCTGGTAGCCTGCTTCAATTTCATGAATCTGGCCACGGCCCGGGCCACCATGCGGGCGCGGGAGATTTCCCTGCGCAAGGTGATGGGCGCGCGCCGCGGGCAACTGGTGGTGCAGTTCCTGGGCGAGGCAGTATTGACTGCATTGATTGCCCTGGTCGCCGCCTTCGCTCTGGCCGAGGCGCTTCTGCCTGCCTATAGCCAGTTCATGGGCCGGCCGCTCAGTCTGCATTACCTCGCGGACTGGCCGCTGACCCTTGCCATTGTCGGCGTTGCCATCCTGGCCGGAGTTCTCAGCGGGCTTTATCCGGCGCTGGTGTTGTCCGGCTTCCGGCCGGCCGCCACCTTGCGCGCCAATACGTCGGGCCGGAGCGGCTCGGGCCGCCTGCGTGCCGCGCTGGTAATACTGCAGTTCGCGGTCTCGATCGGCTTGGGCATTGGCGCCCTGGTTGTATTCCAGCAGATCCAGTTCGCCCGCAGCATCGGTCTCGGCTTCAACCGCGACAATATCGTCTTCACGGGAACCGCCGGGCGCCTGACGGAAGATGGTGTGAGGAGTTTCATGCAGACGCTGGAGCGCGGGCCGGGGATCCTGCAGGTCGCCCGTACCAGCTTCCAACCCTTCGCCGGCAACAATTCGGTCCTGCCGATCCAGCGGCCGGGCGATGCCTCGTTTCTTTCACCCAATCATATTTCGGTATCAGAGGGTTATTTTCGGCTCTTCAACATCAAGATCCTGGCCGGCCGGGCGCTTACCGACAATCGCGAGGGGGACAATTTCTACGAAAGCCAGGTGGGCGTGGACCCGGTCAAGAACGAAGGCCACAACCTTATGGTCAACGTCTCGCTTGCGCGGGCACTGGGATATGGCGCGAACGATATTATCGGCAAGACCTTTGTCGTCGGCAAATCGCACATGCGAGTGGTGGGAGTGGTCGCCGACACGCTGACTGAGGGGGTGCGCCAGCGTGCCTTGCAGACCGCTTACGTCCACAATGTGAACAATCTGCAGAATGTCGTCATCCGGATCGCGCCGGGCCACGAGCGGGAAGCGCTGGCATACATCGCGCGCACACAGCGCAGCTTTGTTCAAGGCGTTGCGCTGGGACGGGTGCTGCTCGACGACCTGTATAACCGTCTGTATCTCGGCGACGAGCGCCAGGGCGCGATCTTCGCTATCTTCGTCGCCATCGCCATCTTCATAGCCTCTCTGGGTTTGTTTGGGCTGGCGGCCTTCACCGCCGGGCGTCGCACCAGGGAGATCGGTGTTCGGAAGGTCTTCGGCGCCCGCGACCGCGACATCATTGCGTTGCTGCTCTGGCAATTCTCAATTCCGGTTCTGATCGCCAACCTGATTGCCTGGCCCATCGCCTGGTATTATCTGCGCCATTGGCTGGAAGGCTTCGCCTATCGCATAAGCCTCAATCCGCTTTATTTCGCCGGTGTCGGCCTGGCGGCGCTGCTGATCGCCTGGGCGACCATTCTGGGCCATGCCGTGCGCATGGCCCGCGCCAACCCCATCCACGCCCTGCGCTACGAGTAGGAGGGCTCATGTTTCGCAATTATGTGGTCATCGCGCTGCGCAACATCGCCCGGCACAAGCTATACAGCTTCATCAATATTCTGGGGCTGGCGGTCGGCCTGTGCTGTGTCATCCTGATCGCGCTGTTCGTGCGTGACGAGCTGTCTTACGACACCTGGTTGCCCGGCACGCAGAACCTCTACCGCCTGGAATTGACCATCCTGCCGCCTGGGCGCGCGCCGATGTCGTTCGCGGTGGTGCCCTATGCCATGCCGCCGGCGCTGAAGGATGCGATACCCGCCATCACGGCCGCGACCCGGCTTCAGCAGGAAAGCATGACCTTGACCATCGGTGACCGCCAGTTCGTCGAGCAGGTCGATGTGGTAGACCCAAACTTTTTCGATGTCGTCAAGCTGCAGCTCGTCACAGGTACCCCGGAAAGCGTTTTTCGCCAGCCGGAATCGGCCGTGATCTCGCAAGCCTATGCCCGGAAATATTTTGGCGGCGCCGATCCCATCGGCAAGATCATCACCACCGGCCGTGGGGGGTGCAGCGCCGCTGATCTGGCCTGCAAATCCCAGCTCGTGAGCCTGAAGGTCACGGGCGTGGTCCGCGACCTTCCCCACAATTCGCAGCTAGTCGGCGATGTTTTCATTCCGACCACCTCGATCGCAGATCGCTATTCTCAGGACCAGAAGCGGGATTGGCTTTCGAACAACGGATACGGGTACATCAAGCTTGCGCCGGGCGCCGCTCCGGACCGTGTGGTTTCCCAGTCCGCGGCAGTCTTCGACCGCGCAATGACCGGTCAGCTTCACCAGTTCGGCATCCCCGCCAGCGGAAGCCGAGTCTACAAGCTGCATCTGACGCCGTTCAACCGGGTTCATCTTGATTCGAGGCAGTGGACGATAAACCTGACACCGCCGGGAAGCTGGACCACGGTTTATGGCGTCGGTGCCATTGGCGTGCTCATCCTGCTGGTGGCGTGCTTCAATTTCATGAACCTGGCGACCGCGCGGGCGATGCTGCGCGCCCGCGAGATCGCCTTGCGCAAGACGCTGGGCGCGCGCAGGGCGCAGCTTGTCCTGCAATTTCTGGGCGAGGCAGTGCTGATGGCCTTTCTGGCCCTGCTGCTGGCCCTGGCGCTGGTGGAAGTGCTGCTGCCGGTGTTCGACGGGTTCCTGCAACGTCCCATCGCCTTCCACTATCTGGCTGACTGGCCGCTGTTCTTGCTGTTCATGGGCATTGCCGTCGCGGCCGGTCTTATCGGCGGCATCTATCCGGCGCTCGTGCTTTCGGGCTTTCGTCCGGCGGCCGTGCTGCGCACCAACAATGCGGGCCAGGCGGGATCGGGGCGGTTGCGCGGCGCACTAGTGGTTGTGCAGTTTTCCGTGTCGATAGGGCTTGGCATCGCCGCCCTGGTTGTGTTCAGCCAGATCAGCTATGCGCGCAACATCGATCCCGGCTTCAGCCGCGAGAATGTCCTGATTGTCGGGGGTGGGGGACGGGTGACCGCTGACGGCCGCGGCAGCTTTGTGCAGACCCTGCGCGCCAATCCGGGGATTGTCGAGATCGGGATGGCCGACTACATGCCGTTCGACGGCGGTCAATCCAATGCGGTCGTGCGGTTGCCGGGGCGGTCGGACAATGTGCTGATCAATACAATCGAGATAAGCCCAAACCTTCCGCGGGTTCTGGGGATGCGCCTCATTGCCGGCCGCCTGCTCTCGGATGCGCGCGCCAATGACCGCATGGACTTCGGTGCGGCGTTTGCCGGCGGCCATCTCAATCCCACGCCGCAGAACGAAGGGCACAATATCCTCATCAACGCGTCGGCGGCGGCGCGGCTGGGGTTCAAGCCGCAGGAGGCGGTGGGCAAGACCATCCTGATGTTCCAGAACCACATCCACATTGTCGGGGTACTGGCCGACGCCAACTTCCATGGCGCGCGCGAGCTGATGCGGCCGGTGATTTTCGTCTATGATCCGAAGGCGACGCTTGACCTTGCCCTGCGCCTTCGGCCCGACAGCATTCCCGAGACCTTGGCTTTTATTGACAAAAGCTGGCGCGTCTTCTCGCCCATTGCCGCCATTCAGCGGCACTTTCTCGACGAGAGTTTCGACAAGCTCTATCAGGCCGATCAAAGACAAGGCACGATGTTCGGCATCTTTGTAGCCGTCGCCATCGCCATTGCCTGCATGGGCCTGTTCGGGCTGGCGGCCTTCACGGCGGGGCGGCGGACGCGGGAAATCGGAATCCGTAAGGTGTTCGGGGCTCGTACGCGCGACGTGGTTCTGCTGTTGTTGTGGCAGTTTTCGATCCCCGTGCTGCTGGCAAACCTGATCGCGTGGCCCATCGCCTGGTATTATCTGCATAGCTGGCTGCAGGGCTTCGCCTATCGCATCATGCTCACCCCGCTGTATTTCGTCGCTGCCGGAGCGGTGGCGCTGGTGATTGCCTGGGCCACCGTCCTCGCCCATGCCTGGCGCGTGGCCAGGGCCAACCCCGTTCACGCGCTGCGCTACGAATAGGAGGATCCCATGTTCCGCAACTATCTCGTCACGGCACTGCGCAACATCGCCCGCTACAGGCTATACAGTTTCATCAATATTGCAGGGCTGGCGGTGGGCCTGTGCTGCGTCGTCCTGATCGCGCTGTTCGTGCGTGACGAACTTTCCTATGACAGGTGGATCCCCGGCAGCGCCAACCTCTGGCGCGTCGAGGTGACGTTCCACGCGCCGGGCCGTGCCGAACCCATTCGCAATGCCCAGGTCGTCCTGCCGCTGCCGATCGCCATGCACGAACAGATTCCGGAAGTGCGCAGCGCTACCCGGCTGATCCAGCAGTACATGACCATGACGGCGGGCGACCGGCAGTTCTCGGAAAAAGTCGGCACCGTCGACCCGAATTTCCTGCAGGTGATCCCCCTGCCGCTGGTAGAAGGCGACCCCGCCACCGTGCTGGCGCGGCCCGAGAATTTGGTGATCTCGCAGAGCGCCGCCCGCAAATATTTCGGCGATGCCGACCCTGTTGGAAAGACCCTGACCACCGGGCGGGGTGGCTGTGCCGATGCGGCTTGTGCCAATACCACTGTGACGCTTCGTATAACAGGCGTGATGCGGGATTTGCCGCACAACACCCAGTTCGACATTGACTTTCTCTTGCCTAATACGTCGCTGGCCAACCGCATGAGCCCACAGGGAATGAAAAACTGGCTCGGCACCGGTGGCACCTATGGCTATATCACCCTGGCACCGGGTGCGACACCGGCGCAGGTTCTGCCCAAGGTCATCCCGATCCTGGACCGCAATGTCGACATCTCGCCCTTCACCAATGTCAAGCTGGCGGGCAGTCGGATCGTGGAAGTCCATCTCACCCCAATGCGCGACGCACATCTGACGACGGACCGGTACGGGGCAATGCGGCCCGCGGGAAGTTGGACCACGCTCTATGGCATGATGACGATTGGCACCCTGATCCTTCTGGTTGCGTGCTTCAATTTCATGAATCTGGCGACGGCGCGGGCGACGCTGCGGGCGCGCGAGATTTCCTTGCGCAAGTGCGTAGGCGCGCGGCGCAGCCAGCTTGTGGTGCAATTCTTGAGTGAGTCCGTGCTGCTGGCGCTTCTGGCGCTCGTTGTCGCGCTGGCCCTGATGGAGTCCCTGCTGCCGGCCTACAGCAGCTTCATGGGACGGCCGCTGACTTTTCATTACATCGACGACTGGGGTTTGCTGCTGGTCATGATTGCGATCGCAGTCCTGGCCGGTCTTGTCAGCGGTTTCTATCCGGCGCTCGTGCTGTCGGGCTTTAGGCCCGTGGCCACTCTGCGAGCCAACCGGTCCAGCCAGGGCGGAGCGGGAAGGCTGCGCACCGCGTTGGTCGTGCTGCAGTTCGCGGTGTCAATCGGGCTGGGTATCGGTGCCCTGACCGTGTTCGAGCAGATAAGGTTTGCCCGCAACATCGATCTGGGGTTCGATCGAGACAACATCGTGGTGATTGGCACGGGCGGGCGGCTTACGCCGGAAGGGCTCGACAGCTATCAGCATGCGCTGGAGCGTGGACCCGGCATTCTGGGTGTGGCGCGTTCGAACTATGTCGTTTTCGGCGGAGGCAATGATGTGCTGCCTACCCAGAGACCAGGCGATGCCAACCTTTTGTCTCCCACCCACATCGCCGTGTCGCCGAACTATTTCCAGGTCTATGGCATCAAGATACTGGCCGGGCGTGTACTGTCGGACAGGCGCAGTGACGACAGGTTTTATTCCATGACAGAACCGGACTATGCCGCCAGGAGTGAGGGTCACAACGTAATGGTAAACGCGTCCTTGGCAAAGGCGTTGGGATACGCACCAGATCAGATTTTGGGAAAGACTTTTATTTTCGGAAAATCGCACATGCGGGTGGTGGGGGTAACGGCCGACACTCTCGCGGAGGGCGTGCGTTCGCCGGTCGCACAAACCATCTATGATTACGATCCGGACCAATCGCAGACCATGTCAATCCGCATCCAGGCCGGGCACATTCAGGAAGCGATGGATCATATCAACCGGGTCGCCCGCTCTTTCGTCCACGGCGTCGCCCTGAAGCCGACCTTCCTGAACGACAATTACGAGCGCCTTTATCAGGCCGACGAACGGCAGGGTAAGGTGTTTGCCATCTTTGTTGGAATCGCCATTTTCATTGCCTGTCTGGGTCTGTTCGGGCTGGCTGCCTTCACGGCCAGCCGCCGCACCCAGGAAATCGGCATCCGCAAGGTGTTCGGCGCCCGCGCCCGCGACATCGCGCTGATGCTGCTGTGGCAGTTTTCGATCCCCGTTCTGGTCGCGAACGCCATCGCCTGGCCCGTCGCCTGGTACTACCTGCACGGCTGGCTGCAGAATTTCGCCTACCGCGTCAGCCTCAACCCTCTCTATTTCGTTGCCATCGGGCTGGCGGCGCTGGTCATCGCCTGGCTCACCATCCTGGGCCATGCACTGCGCGTGTCGCGGGCCAACCCAATTCATGCGCTTCGCTATGAATAAGACACCTCTTGCCGCACTGCTGGCCCTGCTGCTGGCCGGATGTACCACCCAGGTTCCTCAGGCGCTTTCGCCTCAGCTTGTGCCAAAGAACTTTACCAGCACGGTCCCGGTTTCGGCGCCGGTATGGCCCGAGGCCCAGTGGTGGTCTTCTTTCGGCGATCCAGCGATGACCAAGCTGGTGACGGAAGCTCAGGAGAACAACCGCGACATCGCCGCTGCGGCCGCCCGTGTCATGCAGGCCGAGGCCCAGGCGACCGTCCAGCGAAGCGCGCTGTTTCCGCAGATCGATGCCCAGGCGCAGCATACCGGCAGTCAGTGCAGCGGTGACGCATGCCGCCAGTTTCTGTCTGGCAAGACGTTCTCGCTTGGGTTCAACGCCACCTATGAGCTGGATTTCTGGGGGTTGGCCCGCAACAACCTGCGCGCGGCGCAGGAAGAACTGAAATCGGCGCGCTTCGCACAGCAGGCGGTTGCGATGACCGTAACCGCCAACGTGGCATCGCGTTACATGGAGGTGCTGGCGCTCAGAAGCCGACTTGCCATTGCGCACCAGCAGATCGATGCAATCAACAACATTCTGCAGGTGATTACGCTTCGGGTGAAGGCAGGTGCGGATTCGCATCTGGACCTGATGCGCGAACGCACCCAGCTCGAGTCGGTACAAGCGCAGCTTCCTACGCTTGAGACGCAGGAGAGGCTGGCGCTGTTCGCCCTGGCGGTTCTGCTGGGCCGTCCACCCGAGAATTTCGACATCGACGGCAAGACGCTGGACAACATCGCCGCGCCGGCGGTGGGCGCGGGTTTGCCGGCGGACCTCCTGCTGCGCCGGCCCGATGTGGCGAGCGCCGAAGCCGACCTGGCCGCGGCCCATGCCAATCTTGATGCGGCGCGGGCCGCGTTCCTGCCGCAGATCTCGTTGTCCAGCGCGGGCGGCTTTGCCAGCACCGCCATAGGCACACTGTTGAACGGCTCCAACACTGGCCTTTCGTATGGCGCAGACCTGCTGCAGGCCATCTTTGACGGCGGCAAACTGGCGGGTGGCCGCGATCTGGCGGAAGGCGTGCAGAGGGAAGCGCTGGCCACCTATCAGGGCAAAGTCCTGAACGCCTATTCCGATGTGGAAGGCGCCCTTACTCAATACGCCAATGCGAGACGGTCGGAAGAGCATCTTCATAACGTGATCGAAGCGGCGCGAGAGGCGTTCGCGATATCCCAACTTCAGTACCGGCAGGGCGCAGCCGATCTGCTGAACGTGCTGTTCGCCCAGCAGACGCTGTTCGCGGCCCAGGACCAGATGGTGCAGGTGACGCTCGCCAATCGCCAGGCCGCCGTTCATCTCTTCGAGGCGCTGGGCGGTGGCTGGCAGGAAGCGCCCGAGGACCGGACCCAGATGGCGGCGGGCGAAGATCGCGGGGGCAGTCCGAACCGGTAATGCATGGGACCTGACTATCCCGAGCGGGGTCCGCCCAGGCGCTCGACGCAGGCCGGCAGCAGCACCAGGTTAAGAATGGTGGAAGTCAGAAGGCCGCCCAGCACAGTCACCGCCATGGGGCCTTCGATCTCCTGGCCGGGGGCGTGAAGGCCGATGGCCAGCGGCAATAGGCCCAGCGCGGTAACCGCGGCTGTCATCAGAATGGGTACAAGCCTCTCCTGTGCGCCGCGCAGCACGGTCTGGCGTCCCCAGCCGGCGCCTTCCGCATCCACCAGATGTTCGTAATGGGCCAGAAGAAGGATAGCGTTGCGCGCGCTGATGCCGAATACCGTCACCAGGCCGACCATAGCGCCCACGGATACGCCCTGTCCCATCAGCACGATGGCGGCTACGCTGCCGATCAGGCAGAAGGGCATGTTGATCAAAACCAGGAAGGTATTGGATCGCCACTGGAAGCTGATCGCCAGGATCATGGCGATCAGCGCCAGCGCCAGGGCCGAATAGAGTATCATCTGGTTGCGGCCGGCCCTGGCTTCGGCCGCGGCGCCGGCGAATTCCGGATAAATGCCGGACGGAAGATGAAGCGCCGCGACCTTTGCCTGAACCGCATCGGATGTCGCCTGCAGACCGCGGCCCACCACGTTGAAGGTAATGGAAACGTACCGCTGTCCGCCGTCATGGCTGACAAGGTAGCGGCTCTGGCCATTCGTGATGCGGGCGACCGCTGACAAGGGCACCGGCCCGAACGGCCCCTGGATCATCACCTTCTCGAATGTGGCCGGGTCGTTGCGTTCCTTCGGCGAAAGCAGCAGCGAGACGTTGACAGAGCGGATGCCGGCATAAGTCTGACCGACCACGAGGCCGGAGAAGTCCGTCCCCACTGCGTCCAGCACATCCTGGGTCTTCAGGCCGCTGGCCGCCATGGCGGCTGGATCGAGCGACAGGATGAATGTCGGCGTAGCGCTCTGGGCGCCGAATTGCACGTCGGCAACGCCGGGCACGGTGCTGATGGCCGCAGCCACCTGATGGCCCGCCCGGTCGAGCGCGTCGAGCTGGTTGCCGAACAGCTTGATGGCGATGTCGGCGGTCTCGCCGGTAAGACTCTCGCTGATGCGATCGCCCAGGAAGGTTACCACCTCGCTCTGAAGTCCGGGGTAGTGGGCCAGGATGTCGCGCAGCGCCTGTTCCGCCTGGGCCTGGTCAACAGTGGCGTCCTTTTTCAGTTCGACGTGGAATTCGCTCTGGTGCGTGCCCCAGGTATCCTCGCCCAACTGGGCGCGGCCGATCTGTTGTTCGATGGTGGCGACATAGGGGAGCTTGAGGACGTCGCGGCTGATGCGTTCGCCGACCGCCATCATTTCGTCCAGCGAAGTACCGGGGACGGAGCTGGACACCTGCATCACGAAATGCCCTTCGCGGAAATCCGGCATGAAGCTGGAAGGCAGGAACGGCAGCACTACCAGGGCGGCGACGGTGGCCAGGGTCACGACGGCGCCGGCTACGGCGAGACGGCGTTGCGCAGCCTCGACGGCGCTCGCCTGCCAAGTCTTCAGTTTTCGAATCCAGGCGGCATCTGCGCGATAGTCGCGCGCCCGAAGCATCAGTGCCGCGAACGCCGGGGTTGCCGTCAGCGCCACCAGAAGCGAAGCTAGGACCGCCAGTATGAAGGCCAGGGCAAGCGGGCCGAGAAAATGGCCCTGTACGCTGGACGAGAACAGAACCGGCAGGAAGATGGCGATGACCACCAGGGTGGCGAAAATGACCGGGCCGCGCACTTCCAGCGTGGCTTCCGCGATCACGGACAGCCGTGGCCGCGGAGCGGCGGTACCGGCATTTTCGTGGAGCCGCCTGAGGATGTTTTCGATGCCGATGATCGCGTCATCGACCAGCACGCCCAATGCCACGGCAAATCCGCCCAGCGTCATGGTGTTGAGGGTGTCGCCCATTTTGTCCAGCAGCGCGGCCGCCGCCAGCAGTGACAGCGGAATGGCCAGAAAGGTTATGAAGGCGCTGCGCCAGTCGCGCAGGAACAGGTACAGCACCGCCAGGATCAGCACCGCGGCGATCACCAATGAATGTTCCAGGCTGTGCAGGGCAACCTCGACGAAATTGGCCGGTCGATGAAGCGCCGGATATACGGTTATCCCCTGGGCCTTCAGGGCCGGCAGCATGTCGTGCAGCGCCGTTTCCAGCCGGCGGGTCGTGTCCAGCGTGTTGGCGCCATACTGGCTTGCCAGCGACAGCAGGACGCCCGGCCTTCCCATGATCAGGGAATCGCCGGAACGCAGGGCCCGTTCCTGGCGCACTGTGGCAATGTCGGCGATGGTGATCGGAATGTTGTTCCGGACGCCAACCACCGCGTTGGCGATGGCGGTGGGGTCTGGGCTGGGGATGGGTGTCTGGATCAACACCCGCTGGTGCGCCACATCGACAAAGCCGGCCCCGCGCAATGCCAGCGCCTGCCGGGCGGCATCGGCCAGATCCGTCAGCGTGAATCCGTAGGAGGTCATGCGCCTGAGGTCGGGCTGGATATCGATCTCGCGCTCTGCCCCGCCGAAGACCAGAACATGCGCCACGCCCGGCACCGCCAGAAGCGCCGGTTTCATGATCCATTCCGCAGTGTCGCGCAACTGGAAGGGATCCAGCCTGTCCGATACCAGCCCGATCTTCAACAGATCCATGGTGCTGGAGGTCAGGGGCGACAATTGGGGCGGGCCGACGCCCAGCGGCAGCTCGCCCGTCACGGTCTGCAGCAACTCGGACACGCCCTGGCGTGCGGTATAGGGATCGATGTTGTCATTGAACTGAATGGTGATCAGCGACAGGCCGGGAATGGATTCCGAACGGATGGTGGCCAGACCGGTGGCGCCATTCACCTGGCTTTCGATCGGTCGCGTGACAAGCTGCTCAACCTGTTCGGCGGTGAAGCCCGGCGCCTCGGTCTGAATATCGACGGTGGAAGGCACGAAATCGGGAAATACGTCCAGGGGCGCTCCTCGCAACAGCCAGCCGCCCACAACCAGCGCCAGCAGGGTCAGCGCGGCTACCGTGCCGGAAAAGCGCAGGCAGAGATCGACCAGCCGGCGCATGCGCTCAGTCTTCAGCTTCTGTGCTGGGGTTCAGTTCGCGCGCCAGCAGAAGCCCCGCGCCGCCGGTCACAATGGCGTCCCCCACGGCGATCCCGGCGCCCTGGGGCACGAAAAAGCCGGACCCCATTGCGTGCCCGGCATCGATGCGCACGCGCTGGAAATGGTTCTCGCCCCTGCGAACGTAAACCCAGCTTTCGCCTTCGCCATACACCACCGCGCCTGCGGGTACTTCAACACCCGCCTGCATGGGACCGGCGGGCACGAAGGCGGTGACATGCTCATTCTGGGCGAGGTCGCTACCCGCCACCAATGCGAAAATCCCCTGGCCGGGAAAGGCGGGATCGGCGGGAGCCCGCCACAATTGCCTGCTTGTCCAGCGCTGGCCGCGACCGCCCAGCCGGGTGATGGCCAGGCTCTGCGGCAGGCCGCCCGACAGGGCGCCGAGCGGAAAGGTCACCCGCACCAGCGCCAGCGCGCCGCTCGAAAGCTTGCCCATGATGGCCGAACGCCGGCCCCCTGTTTCCCAGGGCGGATCAAGGCCGAACGCCGCTTCGGCTTTGCGCCGGGCCAGGCCCAGCGCAGCTTGGTCTGCGTCGGCCTTGGCGACCGCCGCTTCCATGGCCTCGCGCGATACCGCCCCGCCCTGGTCGGTGAACAGATAGCGGGCGCGTTTGGCCGCGGCCCGGCTTTGCGCTGCCACCGCTTCAGCGGACAGGAAATCGGAATCGGCCTGGGCAATGACGTCCAGCGGCACCACGGTGCCGTAGCCGCTGGATTCGGCACGATACTGGGCCGCCGTGGCGGCAGCGGTGGCGATGCCCAGGCCCTTGATCTGATCGGCACTCAGCGTCACCCCGGATGAGGCTTCTTCTTTTTCCGGCTGCTTTGAAGCGCCGGCATTGTCGTCGGATTTGCCGCAGGCACTGAGCAGCACCAGGACGGCCAGCGCGGCGATGGAACGCTTCACGTTGTGCATCGATGTCACCGGCGGTTATCGTCCGGCTGCAGTATAATGAGGCGCGCGCTGCCGGGCACTACCTTGAAGCGCCCGCGGGCGTTTGGCGCCGCCGAGCGGTCCTCGGTGACATCGGATGCCACGGTAAAGATGCGGCCGCTGGATTCGTCCAGTGCCATGGTGCGCGCACCCGGCTGGGTTTTTACCGGCGCCAAAGCCGCGAACTTGCCGGACGCGGTCTCGGCGACGATCGATAGCGTGCCGTCGCGGTTTGAACTGAACGCCAGCTGCCGGCGGGCGTCGAATGCTGCTCCGTCCGTCCCCGTGCCGATGGGCAGCGTGGCCAGAATGTTGCCGGTCCTGGCATCCATCACATCCATAACCCCACTGCCGCAAGTGGCGAACAGACGCATATGGGCGCGGTCAATGGCCAGACCATGCGGTGTCGTGCAGCCGGTTAGCGGCCAGTGGGCGTCGGCCTTTGCCGTGCCCAGGTCCATGCGGACGATTTCATTCCTGTCCTCGCCATCGACAAAGAATTTGCCATGGCCGTCCAGGACTCCGAACTCCAGTGGACCGCCACCATTGATTTCCGCCACCACCTTGTCGGTCCTGGGGTCTATTACCACCACCTTGCCGGTATCGCCTGTGATCACCAGCACATGACCGCTCTGGGGGTCAAAGACGATGCCGTCGGCATCGGGCTCGGCCTTGATGCGGCCCAGAGGCCTCAATGTTTTTGTATCGAACACCATGACAGTGCCGGACTTGCCGTCATCGGTGTAGCCCTTGCTGAGCGCCGCAACGATGGCAACGCCGTGCGTCGTCCCGCCTACCTGAAGCGTGCCGGCCACCTTGCCCGCCGCCACGTCCACAACCGTGACCACGTCACCATGCGCGACATAGGCCCGGGCCGCCGCGGGATCGACCACCACATAGTCCCAACGGTCCGGTGCGCCGATGGAAATGCTTTTGACCAAAGTGTATTTCGTGGCCGGCAAGGCCGATGCCGGCGCCGCCGCCAGAGCGGCCAGCGCCATAAAAGCCATTATCCTAGACATGGCCCCCTCCACGATCCGATTGGCAATGATACGCGAAACTGCCGTGGGGAGTGTGCCCAAAGTGTAATCGCGTCCTTATAAATTCCCAGCTGACGCCCGGCCGGACCCGGTACATTAAAGTTCGGCAATGGCTGAAGCGGCAGCCGGGAGGCCTGGCCGGTTAACGTCTGCCGGGGTCAGGAGTGGGGCTTCCGCCGCCGTCGATTGACGGGAATCAAGGAGTGCAATCCCGTTCGGCTCATCCTCCACACGCAAATCATATGTGAGACGGCAGATGAACAGACTGGCGGGCAAGGTTGCCATTGTCACAGGCGGCGTGTTGGGCCTTGGACGCGCGATCGCGTTGCGTATGGCAGAAGAGGGCGCCCGGATCGCCGTGCTGGACGTACTGGACGAACAGGGCGACAGGTTCCGGCAACAGTTGCAGGGCCTGGGACTGACGGCTGCCTACTGGCGTTGCGATGTTTCGCGGGAGGCGGATGTATCGCGCGTGTTCCGTGAGGTGGTGGATCGCTTCGGCCATCTCGATGTCCTGGTCAACAATGCGGGCGTCTCGGGCGCCAGCAGGCCGACCCACGAACTGACGGAAGCCGAATGGGATTTCGTTCAGGCAATCAACGTCAAAGGTGTCTTCTTCGGTACCAAGCACGCCATAGCGCCGATGCGCAGGGCTGGCGGCGGCAGCATCATCAACCTGTCTTCCATATACGGCCTGGTCGGGGCTCCGGACGTTCCCGCCTATCACGCCTCCAAGGGAGCGGTGCGGCTAATGACCAAGACCGACGCGATGCTCTATGCCCTTGACCGCATCCGGGTCAATTCGATCCATCCCGGATTCATCTGGACGCCCATGGTGCAAACATATTTGCAGGCGCAGGCCGAGGATGCAGAAGAGGGCCGCAAGGCCGTCGGGAACCTGCATCCGCTGGGGCATATGGGCGAACCCGACGACATTGCCTGGGGTGCCGTCTATCTGGCGTCGGATGAGGCAAAATTCGTCACGGGCGCCGAATTGGTGATCGACGGGGGATATACCGCGCGCTGAACCATTGACGCGGATCAATGCCGGTATGGTTCGCGGCTCTATGCTTATTTCGGTGTCCGGCACCAAGGCGGAGGGACGGCATGCTGTTCCGCGTGCGGGGTGGTTTGCCCCAAGGGTATTTGTTCCGGCCGAAGGCGCCGGACGTGTTCCGCCGGACGAGGACACCACGGCAGGAACTTTCGTCGGTCACAATCGCAAGAGGTCCCCAAGAACGTAGGAGTATGCGATGAGCAAGGATATCGAGATCAAGCGTCAGCACAGTGCCTTCCCGGCGATGAGCGAATCCTGGAAGGGGTTCCGCCAGGAAGTCGACTCGCTATTCGATCGGTTTGCCAGCGGGTTTGAAAGCTTCCCCCTTCAGCCCTTCACCAACATGCGCAAGCTATGGACTGCCGGTACCGCCGGCTTTGCCAGCCTGGCGGTAGACGTGGCCGAAGACGACAAGGCCTACACGATCACCGCCGAGCTGCCGGGTGTCTCCGAAAATGACATCGAGGTCAGCATCGACGACGATATGCTGGTGATCAGGGGTGAAAAGCGTCAGGAAAAGAACGAACGCGAAAAGAATCACTATCTGTCCGAGCGCTGCTATGGAACGTTCCAGCGCATGTTCTCGTTGCCGCGCGGCGCAGACAGCAACAAGGTTGAAGCCCGCTTCCAGGCCGGTGTGCTGGTCGTGACGGTCCCAAAGACCGCCCAAACGGCCCAAGCACGGAGGGTCGAGGTAAAGGCTGCCTGATCGCCGCTTCCGGCGGCCCCGGCGCCCCATCGCGCCGGGGCCGGCCGACGAGAGAGGACCGTCATGACCTATCGCACATTGATGCTGCATCTGGATCCGAACCGCGACAATCGTGCCGTGCTCGCGGTCGGAGCTGACCTTGCCAGGCGTTTCGGCGCCAGCGTGATCGGGCTTGCCGCTATCCGGCCGGCGCCTCCATTGATCGATGGTGGAATTTACGGCGGTGCGGTAATGGTGGCGGAGGCCACAACGCTGGATCTTACACAGGCCGAGGCGGATCTGGCTGCATGTGAGAAGGAATTCCGTGCCGCCATCAAGGATTGGACTCACGAAATTGAATGGCGGGGATCGATCGTTCTGGAAGCGCTACCGACCCACTTTGCCGACCAGTGCCGGGGGGCAGATCTCATCATCACCGGGCCGGCGCCGGAGAACCGTCTCAATGTCGGTGCTCTCGCGGTCCGATCGGGCCGGCCCATATTGGTTGTGCCGCCCGGCGCGACCGGACTGACGGCGAAGAATATATTGGCGGCTTGGAAGGACAGTCGTGAATCGCGCCGCGCCATTGCCGATGCCTTGCCGCTGTTGATGGAGGCTGACACCGTGGTCGTATTGGAAGTTGCCGGAAGCGAGGGGGTCGTGGCGGCGCAGAAACATGTCGATGATGTGGTTCGCTGGCTGGCACGCCACGGCGCTCACGCCCTGCCTGCTGCGCTTGCGGCGGCCAACGAAAGCGCCGCCCTGGCCCGAGAAATTCGTACCCGAAAGCCCGATCTTGTCGTTGCGGGCGCCTATGGCCACAGCCGGATGAGCGAATGGGTATTCGGAGGAATTACCCGCGATATTCTTCTCGATGCCGATTGCTGTGTTTTGATGTCCCACTGATCTCAGGGTGCGCCATGGACGTCCTGGAGGCTATTCGCCGGCGTCGCGCCGTCCGTCGCTTCAAGGCCCAGCCGGTGCCGGCCGAGATGCTCCGCAAGCTGCTGGACGCTGCCATCTGGGCCCCCAGCGCCATGAACGGCCAGCCCTGGCAATTCGTGCTGGTGACCGACGAGGCCCTGATCGCAAGCATTGCCGACAAGTCCAGGCAATGGATTTTGGACAATAGTGCCGCCGTTCCGGAGATTGAGCGAATGGTCCCCATGGTGCGGGAGCCTGACTTTCACATCTTTCATCGCGCGCCGGCCTTGCTTGTGATTGCCGCGCCGCTCGGTGTCCGCTGGAGCATCGAGGGATGTACGCTGGCCGCCGGCAATGTCATGCTGGCCGCCACCGCTCTCGGCCTCGGCACATGCTGGATTGGCATGGCGGAAGGCTGGCTCAACAGTTCCGCGGGAAGGGCGGCGCTGCATCTTTCGGCGAACGCGCATGTCGTTGCACCAATCGCGGTCGGCTATCCCGAGGGCGAGGCCGAGCCTGCCGCGCGGCACCGGCCGGCTGTTACCTGGCTGGGCCCGTGAGAAGATCCCATTGAAGAGGCCGGCGCTTCGGCCGCCTATCTTTGCGGCCAGGGTCTGTACGGGGATCTTATCCATCCGTGAATCGGCCAGCCGACGGGATACGTCTATCCGGGACGCCGAAAAATTAGTATCATGAGCCCTTGTGAATTCGGTGGGTGCCCATGCATCGCTTCCTGTTGCGGGAGAATGTGAAGCGCCTTCGCGCGTTGCTATCTCGGGCCACCGGTGACTGCGATCGCGCGCATCTGGAAAATCTGCTTTCGGAATCGGAAGGCGAACTTCTGACGGCGTCGGAAATCTGGCGCCTCACCTGCCCGCAATTTCCCATTCGGCCTGAATTGGGCGGCTATGCCGAGGACCTGCTCGAAGATCTGGTGCGCGAACAAAGGGCCGATTATGGAAGTCTGCAGATATTTGACCAGCAGCAGAACGCGCTTTTCCTGATGGCGCAGATGCATTTTTCAGCGCCGTTCGTGAGGGAATTTGCGGTGGTCAGGCCGGGCGGCGGGTCGGTGTGCAACAAGGCGGCGATCCGCCGGGAAAGCATTCATGTTGTCGACGTGCAGGCCGACCCGGAATTCGCGGTGCTGCGGCCTTTTGCAGCCCGTTATGGCATTCATGCCATCCAGAGCACGCCCATCCTGTCTCCCGCCGGCAAGTTGTGGGGCGTGTTCTCCACGCATTTCCGCGAGCGGCGCCGGTATTGTGACGCCGATCGCCAGGCCTGCGCCAAGTACCAACTGCAACTGCGCGCAGTAATCGGCGCCTGCCTTGGATACTGAGCCGTTCAGGCGTGATGCGCGGCGAGGGTTTTCAGCGCCATGTTGGCAGTCTTCTGCGCAGCCTTCGCGGCGACGTCCCCCAGACCGAGCATGCCAACCAACCGATGGTTTTCGTCGATCACGGGCAGCCGGCGCACCTTGGCCTTGCGCATCACCGAGACAGCTTCCTCCACCGTCTGGTCGGCGCGGCAATAGACGATCGGTTTGGTCATCACGTCTCGAGCGGTGAGTTGCTCTGCGTCTCGCCCGTTAGCCAGACCGCGGCAGCAGATGTCGCGATCGGTTACCATGCCGATCAGCCTGTCGTTTTCGCCGACGGGAATGGCGCCGATGTCGTCCTTGCGCATCCTGCGGGCCAGCTTCTGCAGCGTGATGTCAGGCTTCACCCAGACCGCGCCTTTGTGCATGATTTCCCTGACGTTCATTACGGCCTCCCGATTTTATCCGCTGACAGAATAGGCGTGGCGCCGAGGCATGAATTGATCCGGCGCAACAGCTTGCGGTCGCTTTACGACTCTTCGCGCAACAGCCGCTCGATTTCGTAAAGCGGGCGCCTGGCATAACCACGCGCCAGCCCCAGCCATGTCCCATCACCGAGATGAGTCATTCAGCGGCCCCGTGATTGTACCCGCGCACGCTGCCGGGCCGGATGGCGCGTTCCATCTGGGGGGGCGTTGGGGCCGTCGAGTCCGATTCCATGTACGGGCAGTCGCCGCGCCGGCGGGCCGCCGCCATGTAGGATTCGGCGGCTTTTTTGGCGGCCTCGCGCGTATCGAAGCAGGCGATGGGAATATGCTCGCAGACGAGAACCCAGCGATCCGCCACCTTGCAGATTGCATAATGCAATGTGGTCGGATTGCCTTTTCCTTGGCGCATTTTATCCTCCTTCGTCAGCATACGGCGTCGCGGCTCGCATTGCTGGTACCAATCCGTTCGGCCTGATGGCTAAAGCCCTTCTTGGAGATGATCGCCCAGCAGGGGGATGATCGGGAAACATTTCTAGATGTGACCGCTGTGCGCGCCGCGGACATTTGCAACCCCTATCAATCAATTCTGGCGAAGGCGTGACAGGAGAAGTTTGCGCGGGATCAATTCCCATGACAGTCGGTGCGCTAGGCTCTATTTATGGCCATGTTGGATATGGCGATGACGGAAGTGATGGTCGGCAGATGGAATCTGCCGGGATTGCTGGGATGTCCGGCAAAAGCGTCCAGTCTGGTGATCTTTGCGCACGGCACAGGGTCCAGCCGGCAGAGTGAGAGAAACCGCCTGGTTGCATCAACGCTCAACCGCGCGGGCATTGCGACACTTATGTTTGATCTGTTGCATCCCGCGGAGGAAATGGCGCCAGGCCGGACCAAAATCTTCGACATACCCTTTCTGGCGGCACGCTTGGCCGATGCGGTCATCTGGTCGGGCGGCACGGTGATGGGCGGCCTGCCGGTGGGTCTGTTTGGCGCCAGCACGGGGGCGGCGGCAGCTCTGACGGCCGCGGCCCAGCTTGGTAACACGATCGGGGCGGTGGTCTGCCGGGGAGGTCGGCCTGATCTGGCGGGAGCTGCCCTGGAAGATGTGCGTGCGCCCACGCTGCTCATCGTGGGTGGTAACGACCACGAAGTACTGGAATTGAACCGGCGGGCTGCGCACCGGCTCGCGGGTCTGTGCGTTGTGGAGATAATAGCTGGCGCCAGCCATCTCTTTCCGGAACCGGCCGCGATGGAAAAAGTGGCGGTGCTCACGACGGAGTGGTTCGACCGTCACTTGGCGCCGCTGGTTGTCTAGGGGTTCCATGTTGTTCCGTGATCGCAGCGACGCTGGACGTAAGCTCGCGGCAGCATTGCAGGAGTTCCGCGACAGGAATTGTGTGATCCTGGCGCTTCCGCGGGGCGGGGTGCCGGTCGCAGCCGAGGTGGCACGGTCTTTGCGGGCGCCGCTGGATATTGTTCTGGTGCGCAAGATCGGGGCGCCGGGGCATCCCGAACTGGCCGTGGGCTCGGTGGTCGATGGCGATGTTCCGATCATCGTGCGGGACCCCGAACTTTTGCGTCTAACGGGAACCAGCCAGCGGGAGTTCGAGGAAATATGCGCCCGCGAGCTGGCGGAGGGTGAGCGGCGACGCAAGCTATACCTTGGCGCCCGCGCGCCCCTGCCGCTTGCGGGCCGCACGGCAATCGTGATCGATGATGGCCTGGCCACCGGAAATACCATGCGCGCCGCCCTTCAGGCCGCACGCCAGCGGGGCCCGGCGGAGCTGGTGATGGCCGTGCCGGTAGCTCCGGCCGACACCATCGCGCGATTCCGCGACGCCGCCGACAGGACGATATGCCTTGCCACGCCTGAACCGTTCGCCGCGGTGGGGCAGTTTTATGCCGACTTCGCACAAACCAGCGACCAGGATGTGATTGCGCTTCTGGCGCGCTTCGCGCCTGCCCCGCCCTCGGTGGAACCACCGCAGGCTTGAGTTGGGTATTGTCCCTCATCCGATGGAAGGGGAGTTGACGGCTTTCGGCATTGACCCCGGCCAAAGTTCTTTTTCTTGGAGCTGTTCCCTTTTGTCCGGCAGCCGGCCCCAAAGGGCGGCTGTGATCTGTCACAATCCGGCAATGGCAAACGCCGCGTGGTGTGAAGGCCCATCAATCCTAGCCGCGAGAATCTGGTCTGCCATGACAGGAACTCCTCCGGAGATATGCGATAGCGCGCGCAGACCTCGTGCAAAGTAAGAAGGCCGCTCTCCACCGCGACCACGACTTCGGCTTTCCGGCGGCTCACCCAGCGCTTTGTCAGAGGGGACGGCAGGGTTTCGAGCGTGAGTGGAAAGCCTTCCGGTCCGATTACAGACGGTTTCGCCGCATGTGAGCCATCAATCCCGGTCATCGTGCTGGCCGAGACCCACAATCAGCCTGCCAGGCAAAGCCGGTGTCGTTACCCCGCTGGAACAGGTCGCGGGTCGCCACCAGACCGGATAACCGCGCGTTGCCCCGATAGCCCAGCATCCTATGTCGCGAGCCATCGAAGTCAGCGGTGTCGTCGATCATGCTCCAGCTGCCGGTGCCTGGGTCGATGTACAGACCCAACCGAAAAACGTCAGTAGCGCATTTCAGGCGCGAGATCGTCACTGCGTCGGTCGCGGCCACCATAGGCAAAACACATTTCATGGAGCTATCCGCAACCCAGCGTGACGCGCGGGTTGCAGCGTTTGACGCGGTACAATGCGGTCGGCAGAAGCACACGCGATAATCCGCGATAGGTTGTATTGGCATCGCAATCGCTTTTTGCGCAGCAATTTCAGCATCATCTGAAAAAACAAAAATATGGAATCTGTCTTCCATCAGCCCGATGACGGTTGCAGATGATCCGCGTGCTGACGAGACAAGTAATTTGTTCTTTTGTGCGGCGTGTGAAGTTTTGTCTTCTTTTGTTTATTGGCTGGTAAGAGTCGTGATCTACACGTCGCGCACCCGTACATAGATGCACTCGTGTTGCGTATAGACCAATCTATGATCTCTTCCCGATTTAGAGCGCTTGCGAGAACGAATTTGAGCGGACTTCATACATTGCCATTTCGGCCTGTCATAATTGTCCCGGTCGCCCTTATGTCACTTCTGGCGGCGGGTTGTTTGATCTGGGTCGCCCTGAATGTTCAGACCGGTCAAACCGGTTTGGCGCCCCCCGGCGTCAAGAAGGTGCGAGCACCGACACCTCAGCTGTTCGCGAAATCTGACATTGCCCGGGGCGAGCGTCTGACCGGAAGGAACTTGGCGGTGCGTTCAGTCCGAGTTGAAGGCGCGAAAACTGCGCTGAGCGCCGTGTCGGAGGCGGAGGGTCACATGGCGCTGGCACCGATCACGGCGGGCCAACCGGTGCTTTCGTCAGAGATCACCAGGGAGGTTGTCTCGGGAATATCCTCGCGCGTGCCGGTGGGATACCGAGCCTATGCAATTCCCATTTCTGAAGCCGACATAGCGGGCGGCTTCCTTCAGGCCGGCGATACGGTTGATCTTTACGTCACGCTGCCGGGCGCCCTTTTTGGCAGCCGGCAGACTGGAATTGATCGAACGAACGATCAAAGCAAGAGCACGTTGCTATTACAGGGGGTCGATGTTCTTGCCGTGGGGACCAGACAGAAAAGCCGCGACGGTGCGGATACCTCCGCGCGAACGGTTACTCTGGCGCTTCATTCGGATGATCTGTCGAAAGTGGCCCTGGCAGCCAGGCTGGGCAATGTCTCCCTCGCTATTCGCAATCCACAAGATGTCGAGACGACGCAGGAGGCATCGGCCGATCTGAATATGCTTGTTGTGGCGGCACCTGAACCGACCGGTGCCGGAAAGTCGCACAGACGGCCGACGACGGGAATCATCGTCTATTCCGGCCACGACCGCAGCACGGTTCGCTTGCCATGAAATCCATTTCCAACGGGACACTTTTCGTGAGGTCGACTGTTTCAATCGGAATTCTGTTGTGCGGCCTTACGGCCGGCCGTGCACTGGCGGATGATATTGTGATCCCCCTCGGTGAACAGCAGCTTATCGGCACAACGGAAAATGTTCGCAGCCTGGCGGTGGGCGATCCGTCGATCGCAGATGTGAAGATCGTCTCTTCGCACCAGTTGCGCATTCTGGGCAGCAAGAACGGTACGACGGATCTGCTGACATGGCTGGGGAACAAGGTCGAGCCGACCAGATATCGCATCATCGTTGGTTCGGACATTGCGAGTCTCAAAGCAGCCTTCGCAGGTGATCCTGAACTTGTTGATGTTTCGCTGCAGGACATTGGTAAGACGGTTGTGCTTGGTGGTCGTGTTCCTTCGGCCGCGGCGCACGACAGGGCGCTCAAGCTGGCACATGCCGAACTGGGAAAGGGCATCACGGACACCATAACAATTGGTCAGACGCAGATGGTGGCCGTTGAAGTGCGATTTGCGTCGGTTTCCGTGACGGCGATGAGAGCACTTGGCATCAATCTTCAGCGCCTGGGTGGCAGCGGATTTCAGTTTGCTTCGACGGTTCCAAATTCGTTGAGCAATTTCTCTTTTTTGGGCGGATCGGGGCTCTCCGTGACAAGCGGGCTTCCCCTCAGCCGGGCATTCAATCTTCTGATGGCCTGGCCCGGCGCGGATTTCATGAGCACCGTAAGTGCACTTAGCAGTGCCCATCTGGCGCAAATGCTTGCGAAACCCACGTTGCTGGTGCGCTCCGGAGAGACTGCGAATTTTCTCGCCGGTGGGCAGATTCCAGTTCCCGTTCCGCAACCGGGCGCTGGCGGCAATGCCATCACCATCGAGTACCACAAATATGGCGTTCAGCTTAACCTGAAGGCCACTGTCCTGGACAACGATCGGATCGTCGTGAACGTCAATCCGGAGGTAAGCGAACTAGATCCCACCAATGCGGTGCAGATCGAGGGCTACACGATACCGGCCATTAAGATGCGATCGACCCATACGACGATTGAACTTGGTGACGGCCAAAGTTTTGTTTTGGCGGGGCTCATGTACAGCACCAACTCCAGCGTCGAGGACAAGCTGCCCGGAATTGGTGACTTGCCAATTATCGGTGCCTTCTTTCGACAGACCCAGGATACCAGAGAGCAGCAGGAGCTTATCATCATCGCAACGCCCCATCTGGTTCGGCCCTTGAAGCCGGGTGAGGTATCGAAGCTGCCTGGCGAAGATTTGCCGCCCTATCGTCCAGCCTCCGGATTGGTGAGGAACACGCCGCTCGACGCTTATCTGGTCGAACACGGACTGCTGCCGTAACATGCGATACAATCTTGCCTTCATTTCCGGGGATGGCGGGCTGATCGAAAGGCTGCAGATTGCCCTTTCAACAGACTGTGCGTTAATGCCCGTAGATCCCCGACACGAAGCTGGCCTTAGCTTGGTCGGGCGGCTTGAGCCAAATGGCATTATCGTGGATGCGGGGGTCCATCCAGGCGCGCGTACGGTCTTGGAGTCGATCGCTGCAATCCGGGCGCTGTTTCCCGAACTTCCCCTGATAGCGATCGGTAACGAAATGAGCGCTCAAATGATTCTGGCCTCGTTTCGTGCCGGCGTCGATGATTTTCTGGACCGGGAATCGTCGGATGCCGAAGTTCGCTCTGCGATTCTTACCCGCTTGCGGGACCACGCAGCCAAGCGGGGTGAGGGCAATTCGACTTTTCATTTCGATGTCCTGAGTTCTGGTCCTTGTGACGAAGATTTTGACCTGGCACTCAATCTTGCCACGATGCTGGCGACCGAGGACAGATCGCGGCGGGTCATTCTGCTGGACTTGTCGCTGCCGGCAAGCCCGCTTTGCCCGGCATTGGGAGTGGAAACATCCTTATCCATTTCCCAGGCCATCGGTGAGATGCATCGCATGGACCACGCATTCTTCGACACCGCGTTGGCGCAATCGCCGGAATCGGGGGTGTACCTTTTACCGCTCGCCGACGAGTCCGGTGATATGCCGGTGTTGCCGGCGTTAAATGACCTATCCGTCCTGCTGCAGGTTCTGCGCGCGATGTTCGATGCGGTGGTGGTCTTTTGGGGATCATTCTCGCGGCAGGTTTTGGAGGGCGGCGACAGTGCCAGGAGGCGGATATTTTTGTGCTGCAATCAGCGCTTCTCGTCGATCCGCAACGCCAAGGCGTTGTTAACTGAATTGAATGCCGGCGGTATTGGTGCCCACGTGGTTTTGGCTGTTCATCTGCTGGCGCCCAACATGGCCCCGGGTGCCGAGGACATCGTTCGCGCCATTGGCGCGGAGCGGTCAGTTCTTCTTACAACGAGTTGGTCGTCATTGGCGCAAGCGCATAACAGGGGGCGCCCCCTCAGCCTGGAGGGTGAGTCGCCCTACACCGGCGCTGTTCGAGCCTTTTTGGTATCCGAAGGATTGCTGCAGGCAGGGGCGAAAGTGCGCGCACCTCGCCTGATGCGCTGGCTGCGCAAGGCAAAAGTATCATGAATAGTCTGGCTCCGCATGCATTTCCCGCAAAGAGCGGGTCAGACGACGTGATGATCTCGGATAGGTACCAAGAGATCAAATTTCGCGTATTCGATGTGACACTGGAATATCTCGAGCGCCAGGGGATAACCGGCGAAGCGATACAACATTCCACCCTGCTGGATGAAATAGCCCGCTCCATCAGTATCGTACTGGGCGCGCGTGGTCTTGCGCTAAACAGTGGTGAACGCACCCAGCTGATTTTGGATGTAGCCAATGAAGTCGTCGGATTTGGCCCCCTTCAGCCATTACTGGACGACCCGGCGATCGACGATGTGATAGTGAACGGACCGACGTGCATCTATGTGGAGCGCAGGGGCGAACTCGAGCCGGCACGCGCCAGATTTCGCGACGCGGCGCATCTGATGAACGTCATCCAGAGAATTGTTGCCCCGATTGGCCGGCGGGTGGATGAGACCACGCCGTTCGTGGATGGGCGGTTGCCGGACGGCTCGCGCGTTAATGTTGTGATTCCGCCAGTTGCACTGGACGGCCCGCATGTATCGATCCGCAAGTTCAAGAGCGTCCCGCTTACCGGCGAAAGAATGGTCGAGAATGGTACGTTGAGTGCCGGCGCTCTTCGCTATCTCTCCGACGCAGTGCGCGCGCGCCGGAACATTCTGATTTCAGGGGGCACTGGATCCGGCAAGACAACCCTGCTCAATGCCCTTTCCTCGTACGTTGGGGAAAAAGAACGCATCGTCACGATCGAGGATACGGCGGAATTGCAGTTGCAGATGCGGCATGTGGTTCGCCTTGAAACGCGTCCGGCGTCCATCGACGGGGCGAGGGAGGTGACTGCAAGGGATTTATTGCGCAACGCTTTGCGCATGCGGCCCGATCGCATCATTTTGGGAGAAGTGCGGAGCCACGAAGCAATCGAGGTCCTTCAGGCGATGGGGACCGGCCATGATGGTTCGATGGCCACGATTCACGCAAACGGTACGTCAGATGCGCTGGAGCGGCTGGAAATGCTGATGGGATTGTACGGCTTTTCCTCCGATCTCAACTCGGTGCGTCGCTTCGTCGTCAGTGCGGTGGATATCGTGGTTCAGACCATGCGTGCGGCAGACGGACGGCGCAGTGTTGCTGGAATAGTCGAAATCGCGGGCATCGAGGGCGGTCACTACATGCAGCGTGAAGTCTATTCGGGTGCAGAGCAATTGATGCGCAAGGGGATGCGCAGATGAAATTGGCCTTCCTGGTCCTGGCAGCAGGCTCCATCTTGATATCGGCTTCACTGTTGTACCTATTGTGGATAGTTCGCGCGCGTTGCGGCGAGTTTGAGCGACTGATGGGCTTGCTTCATGCCGAATATCGATCAGGCGCAGTCCGAAACGATTACGCCGCGTTCTTCCATTCGCTGATTCCGCATTACTTGAACCGAAGGCTGCAACAGGCGGGATGGCAATTGCGGCCTCGCTACATCATGGCGCCGCTGTTTGCCGGCTTCGTTGTTGTAGGATTTGCCACGATAAGCTCTGGCCCCGCAGGCGGTGGTATGGCGGCGCTGGCGCTGCTGGGATTGAGCGCGGGCACGCTGCAGATATGCGCACGCAGGCGAATGCGAGCCCTTTCGGAGGCCATGCCGGGCTTTCTGGAAAAGGTGCGCCAGGCGATAGCGGTGGGCAACAGCCTTCCGGGAGCACTGGAACGGGCGGCGACAAATTCTTCACCTGTCGTTGCCGCCGCAATGGCTGCCACCATTCGCCGGATGCACAACGGCAGCGGCGTTGCCGAAAGCCTTGAACGGTGCGCCGGGGAATTCGACATTTATGATCTTCGCCTGTTGGCGACCGCTGCGCGAACCAATCTGCGTTTTGGTGGGTCCATGACGCAGATACTGCGTAATATGATCGAAAATGTGCGCCGGCGCACCGCGATCGAACGGGAGTTGCGCGCCAGTACGACCCAGATTCGCGCCAGTGCATGGGTCCTGGGAATGCTTCCCGCTTTGGTAGCGGCAATGGTGATGCTGTCCAATCGCAGCTACGCCCGCTGGTTCTGGGAAAAAGAGGCCGGCCACAAGATGCTCGTTTATGCGCTGGTTTCTCAGTTCATTGGTGTGTGGCTCATGCGCATCATCGCCCGTACGCGGTATTGATATGGCAACGCTTCCGACATTCGCGTGGTTGGCTGCCGGGGCTCTCATGGTTGCCGGTTCCGTGGCATTGAGCCGTGGTGTGCACGATCATGCTGTGGATCGTGGGATCAAGCGCCGTTTTTACGCCGAGATGTTGCTTCAACACGAAGCGGTAGGGGTCACCGGCCTCGTTATGAAATTCTTTGAGTGGCTGGGCCGCAAGGCTACGGGCCTCGGATCAGTCAGCGGAATCCGGATCCGGCTTCAGCGAGCTGGGTTCTCCTCGTCCGTGGGGCCCTACGTCTTTGTGGGCATGCGCCTGTTCGCAACGACCACGGCGGTTCTGGCGGCGCTCCTGTTGCCTTGGCCCGGCAATGGCTTTGTTGGCAACATGGACGCTGCCATTGCCGTTTTTTCCGGTGTTTCCGTCTACCGATCCTTCGAAATCGGCCTGCGGTGGCGCATAGGCGGCCGGGAGCGTGAGATCCGGCGCGAGCTTCCCTATGTTCTGGATCTTGTCCTAATGGTCTTGGACAGCGGTGTGAGCATCGACCAGGCATTGCGTCACGTTGCCGGGCAAATCGACCAAACCTCTCCCGTGACGGCGGCACAACTGAAAATCTATCTAAGCGAGATCGACGAGGGGTTACCCTATGATCAGTCGCTTGATCGCCTCGCGCAACGGCTTGGTATCAGCGAAGGGCGCGACTTTGCAGGCCTTTTGAAGCTCAATCTCTTTCAAGGCGGTGAGTTGGGACCGCCGCTGCGACGGCTGGCGGCCGATATCGGAGAGGTGCGGTTGGCGATGGCCCGCGAACAGGTAGGCCGAAAATCCGTGCTGCTTACCATGGTCATGCTGGTGTTTTTCATGCCGGTTCTGATGGTGGCGTTAGCCGGGCCGGCGGTTTCGGACGTGATCGAAACGCTCGGCCATGTCGCACACGATCTGCAAAATTCGAGGAAGCGATGAGATTGCTGCTTTTGTTGTTTGTAATCGCACCACTGCTTTCTGCATGCACAATGTCGAATTTCGCTGCCCGGATAATGCGGCATGACAACGCGTCCGGAAGTGAGCTCAGCGACAGGACGCGGGACAGTCTCTATCTTGGTGCCATTGAGGGACTGATAAGGCAGGGTCGATACCAGGCCGCGTTGGCCTTTCTGGATGAATACAAAGGGCCTTCGGCTCGCGCCCAGATATTGCGCGGAAGCGCCCTGGTGGGCGCTGGATATCCCCAAGAGGCCATTGCGGCCTACGAGAAAGCAATCGGTTCGGCATATTCCGCTGCCGCCTATAGCGGCATGGGCCGCGCCGAGTCTGCGAAGGGCGACTGGGCCGTTGCGGTTGAAGACTTCCGCCGGGCTTCGGCGATCGAACCAGCAAACGCGGAATACCTGAATAACCTGGGTTACGCGCGCCTGAATTTGGGGGCAGGCAGTGCTGCGGCGGAAGAGGATCTAAGTCGGGCACTTGAGCTCGATCCGCAGTCCGAAGTCATTAGGAACAATCTTATTCTGGCCGCCCGGATATCCAACGATCAATCAAAGCTGACGGTTCTTCTGGACTCCATCACCGACGCAAAAAAACGCGAGACCGTTGCTCAATTCGCGCAAGGGTGGTCGGCAGGGCAGACGCCGGATACCAAAGAGGAGGTGCGATGAGGCACAAGGTTCGTATTGTGGTGCGTGCGGGTTGGCGAACGGTTTTTGCACTGCTTGCGAGTGGTTGCGCGTCCGCTCCAGTAGCGTCGCACGTCTCGGCCGACCAGATCATGAACGCGCAATATGTCGCGCGGGAAGCTTACGGAGCGATGTCCGGCAAGGAGGCAAGCCTGATCATCCGGAAATATATAGAGCAGATTGGCGCGCCGGTGGTGGAGGCTGGATCTGGCGCGACCGATATTTCAGGAAGTAGCGGCGCTTCAGGTTATGAACGTCATTAATCCTATATTGGGAAGTGGCCACGGCCACGCGGCATTGATTGGCTAACGAAGGAGAAGCCTATGAATATCTTTCAGAAGAGTTCTGGTTGCATGATTAGCTTTATCGGTGACGAGAGCGGCCTGTCGGCGGTTGAATATGGTCTTTTGGCTGCCGGCATCGCCATTGGCTTGTGGACGCTGATTTCCGGGATTGGGACGGACATCCACACCATATTTGAAAATGTGAAAGGTGACCTCGATACCGCCAAGAGTGCATAGACGAGGCATTCGTGTCGGCACCGGGCAAAAAGGTTGAGAGGCATCAATTCGCCGATTCAGGCGGCAACGTGTCAATTGAATTCGCGGTGCTTCTTCCTGTCTTCTTGGCGCTTCTGTTCGGGACGATTGTGTTCGGGATTCGATATTCCGTGAGGATCGCGCTCACCTATGCGGCGGCGGAAGGCGGTCGTGCGGCGGTTGCCGGCCTTGATGACACGGAGCGGCAGGCGTTGGCCCTGGCGGCAGTGAAAAAAACGCTTCAATCACTTGCGCCGCTGGTCGATCCTGATGAGGCAGATATTCAAATCGACTTTGCGGACGAAGATGGCGGCGAGGAAATTACCGTCAAGATTGGCTACAGCGACAGCCGGTTTGCGCAGATGCCGTTTGTGCCGTCTGTTGAAGGGGCATCTCCGGTGAGCGTGACGTACCTTGTAACGGATCCGCTTGGATGAAAACGCGTGCGGCCCGGCTGGAAGTCAGAAACTTGACCGTTCTGTCAGCCGCGAGGGCCATACTGACGGCCTCTGATGTCCCGTCCTGTCGTGCGGCGATCGGCAGAGCTGCGACGGGTCTGGGGCAGGAAACCGGCTGCCCTGTTCGGGCATGCGAGATTTCAGTGTCGTTACATGGCGTGATCTCGATCGCCTGGCAGGGCGGGGATTCACAAGGACCTCCTTTCGACGACCAGGGAGGGTTTGGCGTATGGTTCGTTCGCGCGTTATCCCAACTCGGAAAGCTGACTGCCATCTACGGCAGCGCGGCCGGGTTGGTGGCGATGGCGGGCGCCGACGAACTTCCTCTTTATGTCGGTCTGATCGCCGACTGCGCGCCCGAGGCTGTCGATGGGCTTGCTGATGCGATGAACGATCTTGCCGGCGTGGCTGCACAACAGCTCTATCGGCTGCACAAGGACGCCGAGCGCCGGCAGAGTCGATCTCGGCTCGACAGGATCGGTGGATTGCAAGCTGAGTTGCTGCGCGCCAATGTCGATCTTATCTGGGAAGCCGACGGAGAAGGCATTGTCCATGTTGTGCAGGTGTTCAATCAACGCCATGACCTGGTCGGCCGGATTGAGGGACGCAAGCCCGAAGATATTCGGGTCGCCGGGCATCGAAGCGTGATGGACCTTATCTTTGCAGGGGGCTGCCGGCGGAACATCCGCCTCGAGCAGACGGGGGAAGAGACATTATATATAAGTGTCGCTCCGGTCACCGACCCGGGAGAGCGGCTGCGTGGGACGCTTTCAGCCGGGCCTGACTTTGCGGCCGACCGCCTCGCGGCCGATGCGCTTGTTCTGAAATCCGTGCTGGATGCGCGCACCCGCGAGGAACTTTCCCGCCGGGAAGCAGAGAGCATGTTGCTGGGCCTGCGGATCCTATTGGCCCCGGCACCATTCCGCGAGAAGCTTGAGAAATTGGCCCATTGTCTGGCGTGTACTGCCGACTGCGAGATGGTGCAGATCATTCAGCTGCGTCCGGGTGAGGCGCCGCGCCTGCTGTCGCCGCGCAGTCTGTTATCCAGCCAGAGTGCGGAAGCGCTGCGGCGCGTGCTGGCTTTGGGCGAAGGCTGCAATGTCACGGTACTGCCCGTGGCTACAGAGGACTGCGCAGTCATTCGTGCCATACTGGCTGCAGATATGGGCGATATCGCCCTTGTTACATTGCCCTATGCCGCCGAACGCTTCTATCTGGTTTGCCGCGGCAGGCCATCCTTTGGGCTGCGCGAACAAGGCCTGATGGAGCGCTTTTCACTTCTACTGCAGCAGGCGCTTGTACTGCACGAAGACCAGGAACGATTGGTTCACGCCGAGAAGCTGTCGGCACTTGGCCAGATGTCGGTTTCACTCGTGCATGAGTTGCGCCAGCCTCTCAATACGATATCGATCGCGGCGCAGAATGTCTCAATGCTGATGGAGCGGAATGCCGTCACTCCAGAGCTTCTTAAGGAGAAGGTGGAGCGCATACTGAAGCAGGTGGAAAGGGCCTGCAAAGTCATGGATCGAATGCGCCGTTTCGGTCGCAGGACCAGCGGTGAGTTGAAGCCGGTACCCTTAGTGGAAGTTGCACGCAGCGCGCGATCTTTGATGCACGCAGTGGCGGAGCCGTCGGGCATCGTTATCGATGTCGATATTCCAGAGGGCGCGGTGGCCCTGACAGACGAGCTTGAAATGGAGCAGGTTCTGGTCAATCTTCTGCAGAACGCGCGTGATGCAATCGTTGGGGCGGGTGCACGCCGCTCTTCCTGGGTGCGGATCTGGTCCAGTTCAGACCGCGACGATCCTGACGTGATCCGATTGCATGTGCAGGATAATGGCCCGGGCTTTGCCCCGGAGATATTGAATCACGCCCTCGATGCATTCTTCACGACCAAGGCTGGTGACAAGGGAACCGGACTGGGACTTTCCATTTCCAACGTTATTCTGCGCGAACATGGCGGACGGCTTCACATTGCAAACGCGGCGGAGGGTGGCGGTTTGATAACGCTGTTCCTGCGGCGGCCAGAAGTGGCCAGGATCATACCTATCGCTCCGCAACCCGGCACGCCATGATGATCCGATATCACGAATTGGCGGGATGGGCATAAGAAGGGCGCTAGGGGTGGCGTGCGTGAGCGGCAGATGACGAACTGCGCGACCAACAGCGGAGAGGGTTATATGGAAGAGTGCACCGGAAAATTGCACTGCGGGCCCAGGCTCATCAGGCGTTCCGCCAGCCGCGGTTCTACGCGTGGAAGCCGCGAGCCGTTCGAATGCGCCATTCGCTCAACAGGGCCACGAGCAGCAGGCGAAGCTCTCGATCTTCCAGAGAGCTCACCGCGCTGGGCAGCGAACTGTCGTGAATGCAGTGGTCTGGGATTTCCACACTGTCAAACACGCCGGAAGGGCCACTGCGCTTATGGGAAGGAGACATTTTCTGACCTTCTTTCCGGCCCCTCAGGATTGCTCACCAGTTCAGTATGCGTCAAATCCGGCTGGAGAAGTGTGGAGATATGTTTCAATACGTTGAGACGGATCCGGACCTTGCAATGCCATGCGAGGCGGCGTCGTAGCCAGTCGCGGACAGGATGTTGGGTTGTATTGCAATTGTTCCGGCAAAAAGTGGAGTCGTGGCATGACAATTAAGGAAGACACGCAGGTGGAATGCGGGCCATCTTCCGGTGAAGGCTCGTTGCTTATTGTGGATGATGACCCAGAGATTCGTGAGGAGCTGGGATCCTATCTTAAGTTGTACGGCCTGGAGGTAGCGGAGGCGGGCACTGGCACGGACGCAAAGAGGCTGCTTTCGGAGCAACACTTCGACATCATGTTGCTGGATCTGTGGCTGGACAGGGAGAACGGATTTGATGTGCTGCGCCAGTTGCGAAAGACAAACCAGATTCCATGCATTATGGTCACTGCCCAGGATGAGGTCACGGACAAAATCGTCGGGCTGGAACTTGGTGCAGACGACTATCTGACCAAACCAGTCAATCTGCGCGAGCTGTTGGCACGTGTTCGCGCGCTGATCCGGCGCGTCAGGTCCAGCAACGAGCCTGGCGGCGGCGCTGGGCCCAAGGTGGGAGCAGGTTCATCCAACTGGCGGTTCGATCCCATGCGGCGTAGCCTCTCCGCGCCCGATGGTACACCTGTTCCTCTTACGA
The DNA here is from genome assembly GCA_035761325.1 of Rhizomicrobium sp. Classification (GTDB taxonomy): domain Bacteria; phylum Pseudomonadota; class Alphaproteobacteria; order Micropepsales; family Micropepsaceae; genus Rhizomicrobium. The sequence continues at coordinate 40,992 of DASTRG010000211.1, forward strand.
CGGCTGAATGCGACCTTCTGATCGAGCTTGTATCAAAAGAGGGAATGCCGCAGTCACGCGATAACCTCTGCCGCCGCGTCTTCAACCGGGAATGGAGCCCCTATGACCGAAGCCTGGACGGCATCATTGTGAAGCTGCGGCGGAAACTGGAGCCGAATCCTGACCACCCGCTGGTCATAAAGACAGTGCGTGGTCGCGGATATGTCTTCACAGGCTTTCCTCAATAAGAGAAGATGCACGATCCAGGCCGAATTGGATGCCCCCATAGAAGCGCGGATCCCGGTTCTCACGGAAGAGTGGAATGCGGTTTATCGGCTTGTCGGCTTCCAGGGTAAGCGTGATCAGGTCAGAGACTGCCAGTCGGCATCCAACCCCCGCCGAGACCAGTTCGCCATCGGGCTCGCCGTCGCCGGCAGTATTTAACGTCTTGGCATAATCGAACAGCAGGTAGGGCGTTACGCTCCAACCCCGGCCAAGTCCGGTTTGTGTCCAGTCGAACGGAATGGTGTATTCCGGTTGAACCGCAACTCCGAAGCCGCTGTCGCCAGTGATTTCAGCAGCGCCAAAGCCGCGGCCATACTGCAGCCCACCAAAGGCGATTTCCTCGGACGAATACAGCGACCCGGAACCAAATTGACCGCCGGCGCCGAGATTTACGGTGAGCTTCTCAGTCGGCTTGTAGACGAGCCGGGCTTCCCCCTGGAGCTTGGTGAAGTTGGGCTGAACAGCGCTCCGCGTATGGGGCTGTGCCCCCATATCGGAAACACCCTGGGTCAGGTAGAGATTGCCGCTCACGACCAGTTGGGACGAAATACTGCGGGCATAGTCGCCGCCGATCCGAGCTGTGACGAAGTCGTCATGTGCGATCGGAATGTGGGCGAAGCTGTAGCCCGCATGTACGTAGTAAAGTTTGCCGTCGATGTTCAATTGCTCGTCCATCGCGCGCACCAAGGGGTAACGCGACACATAGCCAAGATGCGACGCCTGGCTGCGAACGTCGTAGGGGGCGAAAGACCGGTAATCGAGGGTCTGCGCCCAGGAAGCATCAAGGCCCATTGACAGACCTTCCGTGCCAACCAACTGGGAATAGCCGATATCATAGAAGGCATAATCCTGCTGTCGCGGTGACAGCAGGGCAGTGACAGACGTCTGGTCTGCGTTGCCCAGGAGATTGTTGAACGTGGCGGTCGGATAGGGCTGGAAGGGCAGGCGCGCCAGGTTGGCCCGATTGTCCATTAAAAAGGTCGCAGTCGCGGGCTTGATTTTAGCTGAGAGGATCAGCGTGGTGGCGCCAGTCCGCGGATCCATGGATTGGAATTTTGATCCCACGGTAATGCCAGGCAAATCCTGGATTATCAGCATGTAACGCTGGAGTCGCCTGCTGGTGAGCGGCTTTTCCTCGGTGAGGTGGGCCGCGATCTTTTCGACCAATGCCTTGGTGCCGCTCGTGTCGGCCTCAATTTCAAGGTTTGCTACATAGCCTTCAACAACGCGCACGACCAGCGTGCCGCCATGCATGACCTGTGCTGGGATATAAGCTCGGCCCAGCGGATAGCCGGCCGCAAGATAAAGTGCGTTGACTTTGTCCACGGCCACCTTGAGCGTCGCGGGGGTAATGGCCTGGCCTTTCAGCGGCGCGAACAGCGCGATGATTTCATCAGCCTTTACCGCCCGAGCGCCTGTAACACGGACATTGGTGAAGCGAACCGTTCCAACCCTGCCGGCGGGAAGAGTCAGGTCCAGTTGCGGTGTCGGCATCGAGGATGCGGTATCCTGTGGGGCCGTAGGTGGCACGAGCACATGGCCGGCGTCGGGAATTATGACGTGTGGCGCGGGCTGAGCCCAGGCAGGTATGGCGAAAAGGATCGCGCCGGCGAGAATGGTGAGGTGGAGCGTTGAATTCATGATTGCCAGGCTAGCCAAATGGATGCTGCGGAACGTGCCGTTTTTGGCGCGAAATGGTCGCTCAAAGTGAGGTTTGGTGAGCGGACATTGCCGAACAAGGAAGAACCCAGATGATGGACCTGGGTTCTTCCGAGGCGTGGGAGTAATCCGGCGCGGGGCTTTATCGTGCGGTAGGCCGCGCGCAGGTCAGCTCGTGCGATCTACTTGCGTAGTAGCCCACCCAAAAGACCGGCTGGCTGATTGCCGCCCGTCAAGCCGCCGGTCACACTGCTGACCATGCCACCCGCCACCGGGACCTTGCCGGCGGCACTGGTTACAGTGCCCAGAACATTGCCGAGGTCCGTACTGCCTGATCTACTGTTGCTGGCGCCCATCAAGCCGCTTGTCACGCTGCTGGCGACGCTGCCCGCCACTGGAACCTTGTTGGTGATGTTGGTTACGGTGCCCAGAACATTGCCGAGACCTGCGCCGGTAGAGCCGCCACTGCCGCCGGCCAGACCGCCAACGATGGGCAGGTTGCCGGCCGTATTGGCGACATCCTGAAATACAGAACCAATCGCGGGCAGATTGCCTGCGACGGCGCTCGCGCCGTTCAGCAGATTGCCGCTCAGCACGCCCTGGACGGGACTGGGGTTGGTGCCGGCGGCCGCGCCCAGCGCGGAGTTCGCACTGTTTACCAATGGCGCCAAGGGCGGGTTGCCATTGGGCAGGGTGCTACCCAGGGTGCCATTGCTGCCGCCGGCCAGTGGAGCAGTGGCCTGGCCTTGCATGCCGAGCAGATTGCCGAGCATGTCGGTGCCTTGCAGCCGCTGGTCCAGGCCGTTTTCTCCGGTAATACCCAAGGGTTTTATGTTGCCGGTGATCTTATCCAGCGGCAGCCCTGCCAGCGCCTCACCGGCGGCCGGCAGCAACGGGTTGGAGTCGGGTCCGCCAACTAGGTTTCCCAGAAGTCCATCTTGTCCGCCGCCGATGGTGGCGGGTATGACGCCGCTGGTGCCGATGGTCTGGGTACCTATGTCACTGTGGTCCGGATCGATCAGATCATAAACGAGGCCGCCCGTTCCGGTAATGCCGAGCCCGTTGCCAATCAATGGTGCGCTGCTCTCGGTCGTAAGCGTATTTAAAGTGCGGGGCACCAAGCCTGCCTGGTCTGAGCTATCCGGCGTGCCGAGCGACTGGCTCACAGCGTTATTGGTGCCCAGCAGCGAATCCACTGCTCCACCGGCCGGGTCGGTTCCCAAAAGATTGCTGATCACGCCGTTACTGCCGGTGAGGCCAAGGCCGCTTCCGAGTGCACCGTTGCTGGTCGTGATTGATCCAGCCGGGCCGGTAGCGCCCGTTGCGCCTGTCGCGCCGGTAGCACCTGTCGCACCCGCGGGACCGGCGGGGCCTGCTGGCCCTTGCGGACCGGTCGCGCCGGACGTTCCGCTTCCCCCTTGGATTCCGTTCTGACCGCTTTGACCGGTGCTGGCATTGCCGCCACCGGCCGGTCCCAGTTCGGAGCCGTAATAGAGTTTGTCCGCGCAAGCAGTGAGTGAAAAGCAGCAAAGCGCCAGCACGCTCAAAGACCCAATTTGTTTACGAATTTGCATTTGCGATCTCCCACCAAAAGAGGCCGGGCGATTGCCCCTTGCCCATGGCAGGTCTTAGGCAATCGCTAAGATTTTTGGTGTGCTGTTGTGTGGAGATATGTGGCCACCTGATCGACATATCATCGCCTGACGCGAAGACATCTTCTGGCTAACGTCATCCGGCTTTTGCCGGTGTCCGCAAGGGAGTGAACCCAAGTGTTGGGCGCATTGAAAGAGGCGCAGATGAATCGGCCGTGTCATCGTGAACCGGGACACAGGTCACGTAGCAGGTCTCGTCCCTGTCGCGGGATTGCCCTGCGATGTGCATGCATTTTCCGGCGTTTCGGGTGTGACCAGCGCGGCGTGATTTCGATTCTCGGTGCCTTCTTTGTCATGCTGGGCCTGAGCATGTGTGTGCTGGTGATCGATGTCGGACATCTTTATCTCGCGAAGCGGCGCCTTCAGTCGGCCGTGGATGCGGCGGCCCTGGCTGCGGCGGGAAATCCCGAGAGCGCCGATGCCATCGTGCGCACGTCGCTCGCCCGGAACGGCTATGAGGGCGCGGATATTGAAGTGGAAGCCGGCACCTACGCGGCCGATCCCTCCGTCGCCGTGGCGGATCGGATGGATCCCGATTCCGGGTATGCACCAAATGCCGTCCGCGTGACCAAGACCATCACCACACCCGATTTCTTCGCCGGCGTTTTCGGCGCGGACGGCTTGGCCCGGATAACCGCCGTCGCCACAGCCGCCCGCATTCCCAATGTGTCCTTCTCGGTTGGATCGGGCCTGGCCGGCCTCTCGGCCGGTGACATCAATCAAATTCTTGGCAAGCTCCTCGGTGCTCAACTATCCCTGTCGCTGGTTGATTATAATGGGCTGGCTTCCGCCAATGTGGATGCGCTGAGCTTGCTGAACCAGCTCGCCACCCGGGCCGATCTCACAACGGGGACCTATGGTGACTTGGCCGATGCCAATATCACGCTGGGTCAGTTTCTGGCTGCTGCCCAGGCGGCGTTGAACGCTCATCCCGGCGAGCAGAACGACGCCGCGCTGCAGGCTCTCAATCTGCTCTCGTTGCAGGTACCACCCGGCGCATCGGCGAGGCTGGGCGCGCTGATGGATACATCATTGTGGCGAACGCGCAGGATCGGCACCGTAGTCGAACAGAAACCCGGTCAGGCCACGATGAATCTCTTCGGCGTGATCACTGCAATGGCACGCCTTTACGCAGCAGGTCATCTTGCCGATCTGGGGTCTGGCCTTTCGATACCAGTCGCCAACAGTTCGGTCTCCGCCTACATGTCTGCGGGCGAGCCTTGGGCCAGCATGACGGCTGGATCGGTCGGGAGCGCGCTTTCCACATCGCAGATGCGACTAGCCCTGACCGTGACGGTGGCCAATGTGAATCTGGGAATAGCGAAAGCCATCATTCGCGTTCCGGTCTATGTGCAGATGGCGAATGGCGGCGCATCGGTCGCGTCCATTCCCTGCCGGCCGGACGGTACGAGGGCGGTCATCACTGCAACACCGATGGCGGTTCGGGCACAGATCGGCGAGGTCGATACCGGCACGCTCTCAGACTATGGCAGCGTTCCGGCGCCGCAACAGCCCACCATCGTCTCACTGACCGTCTTGGGGATTCCGGTCGACATTCAAGCCAGCGCCGCCGCTTCGGTCGCTGCCGGCCCATCCCAGGAGTTAGATTTTCGTCAGGACGATATCGACGCAGGCACAGTGAAATCGGCGGGCGCCGACACCAGCCACCTCATGTCGGACATGGCTGCTGACCTGGTTCTCAACGTTCGGGGGACCGGCACGACCGGTGTGGTTGACAGTGTACTTGCGGGCACGGTCATGCCGCTGCTCCGCCCGGTAGTGGTCTCGATACTCTCATCCCTTGACCCCGTTGTTAGCAAGCTGCTGCAAGTTGCCGGCCTCAGGCTGGGCGTTGTCAGCGTCGCCGTGCGTGGCGTCAATTGTGGGCATCCAACAATCGTAGGGTGAACAAGGAGGTTCGAAAAAGAATGCCTGCACCGCCGCTTCCGCCTTCCAACAGGCGGCGTCCAACACATATGCCCGTCGCCGTGAAGACGGCTCCACGGATTTTCATCTGTGACGACGACCTGGAATTCGCCCAGGAACTGGCTGAAGCCCTGGAGGCCAACGGCTTTGAGACTAGAACCTTGGCCGGCAATCGCCCGCCGACGCAAATAGTTGACGGTTTTCTTCCCGATATGATTCTTTTGGACATATATATGCCGCCGCCGGACGGGTTCGAAATGATCAATCACATCCGGGACGCATCCGGCTGCAAGGACGTCCCGCTTGTGTTGATGTCCGGGGCTGACCCCGGCCTCATGGAAGTGGCAAGCCGTTTCTGTATCGCCCGAAACGTGCGGCTTGCGGCAGCTTTTCGGAAGCCGGTCGATCTCGGGAACATCATCCGGATCTGCAATATCCACGTTGGGCGATAACCGGGTCTGATCGGCCGGGGGAGAGGGTGATCAGAAAGATCGCACATCGAACCCGTGTATGGCGCAGACCCGGCGGGCAAGCCGCTGGAACTCGGGGTTGTGGTGACCGCGCGCGGTCCCGGTTTCGTCCTGGTACAGATGGATCATTTCGTGGGCCATGGTTGCCATCAGGAGCCCGGTGGAACCGACGAGGCTGGCGGAAATGGCGATTTCGCTGAATCCATCGGCTCCCGCCCTCCGGTGCCGGCCGCGGAAATGGCCAAACCGGTCCTTGGTGCCCAGGACACGAAAGACAACATGGTCTGCATCCGGCAAGCCCCAATGCCGGAAGGGCGGGCTCTCTCGCAGATATTCGTACGCCAGCTCCAACATCTGGGGGGTGAGGCACAGTCCGGGCATAGTTTCAGCAGCCGTTAGCAGCTAGGGAAACGCAAAAGCGGCCGCTTCGGGCCTGCGTCACAATTCCTGTCAGCGGCCGTCAGCCGCGGGGGTGACGTCGAAGGCGATCGTGGTCCGGGCCGTTGCGTCGCGGAACGGTATGGTGCCGTGCCAGAGGTAGGACGGGAACAGCACCAGCCGTCCCGGGATGGGCTGTATGGCGCGGCGCACCGGATTCTTCAGCGCCACGTTGAGATGGGGTTCCCCGAACTTGATCCAGCCCTGGCGCGCGCCGGCCAACGTGGTCGCGGGCGGCACCGCCACATAGTAACAACTGCTGATCCACCCTTTGGGATGAATGTGGTTGACGTGAAAGCCGCAGTCCATGAGCCGTGACGACCACGATCCCGCATAACGGTAGCCGGCGGTCCGTCGCGACAGAAAGGGATGATCGCGGTCCTCCTTCAGCTCCGCGATGTAGCGCGCGACCGCAGCGTCGATCTGCGCCATCAGTTTTCCCACTTGCGTGATCCCGGAGCCGAATAGATCGTTGGGCGTCTGCGTTCCACCGCGCAGCGACTGGCCAAGGAATTCGCGGGTCGCCGGGTGCAGACGGTCCAAGGCCGTGTTCAGTTCGGCATTGAACTCGTCCATGCTGGAAAATCCTTCCGGAGGCTCAAGGTCGAAGACGCGCACCAAGGTGTCATAACCGGCGAGGATCTCGTCGCGCTCGTCATCCATCATTCGCCAGGCGGTGCCGAGGTTGGCCAGCAAGGCGCCATTCAATGGCGCGCGCCTGAGGCCGTCCTCGCACAGGCGTGCGGCCCTTTCGGGATCGCCGGCCAGAAGCGCGGCTTCCGCCGCTTGCGCGAAAACGCCGGACGGTATGTCCGGCCGCTTGAGCAGAGCATCATAGGCGGTGGCTGCCTCGGCCAGACGATTCATCTGGGCCAGCGCGCGGGCGACGCCCATGGCTGCAACCATGTCGCTCGCATCCTGGGCCAGGAGCGTGGCATATAGGTCGTGGGCTTCGGCATGACGGTCGGCCTGGGCCAGGAAATGCGCCTTGCCCAGCTGAAGCGGGCGGCTGGCAGGCACGCGGTCGTAGGATTTCAGGAATTCATCATCGCGCCTCAGGCGATAAAGCAGTGCATTGTAGTCGTGATGCAGGCCTGGATCATTGGGAGCACGGGTCAGCAGGTCGCGTAAGATGGCCAGCGCCTCATCTTGGCGCCCCAGATTTTGCAGGGCTTCGGCGCGGCGCAGCGTCGTGCGCATGGGCTCGTGCCCCAGCGCGCGCGCTGCGTCTGCAGCCGCCAGCGCTTCCGCGTCCTTGCGCTGACGGAGCAGGGCTGCGGAAAGCTGGAGGTTGATCTGTGCAACCAGGCTCGGTTCCCCGGCTTCACCCAGGGCGCGGCGCAGAACCACTTCGGCATCCGCGGGCCGGCCCTGATCGGTCAGCACTGCGCCCAACGCCAATTTTGCATGTGTCAGCTCCGGCATCTGGCGCAGGGCGGAACGAAACTGCACCTCCGCTTCAGCGAGGCGGCCGATGCGATGAAGTAGATGTCCCAACTCGAAATGCGCTTCTGCCCAGCCGCGCTGCAGCCGCAGCGCCTCGCGCATGGCTGCTTCGGCATCCGCCACGCGGCCCAGCGCAGACAATGCGCGGCCCAGGTTCAGCGCCAGCGCGCTGTTTTGCGGTGCCGCGGCCCGTCCCTGTGTCAGAAGGGCGACCGCTTCGGGCAGCCGCCCTTGATACATGCGAATGGCCCCCATGGCGCCCAGCACGTCGGGATGCGTGGAAAGGCCGAGCCTTGCGAGTGGAATGACCGCCTGTTCGGCTCCGTCAGCGTCGCGCCGGGTGAGGCATTCCTGCGCGCGCTCCAGCGCCTGTGCCAAGGCCTTTGCCAAAACCTGTGGAAGTATGGGCGAAGGCTGGGTCATGGCGCATTCTATACCCGCTCTACCCAGAACTGATACATGCCGTCGAAAGTGGCGGGGTGTTCGGCTTCGAATGCGGCCCAGTTGTCCAGGCTGGATGCCTGGGGGTCGCCGGAAAATTTCGCCCGATAGTCCGCCAATACGGGAGTTTCCAGGTCAAAGCCCAGCACTTTCAGCCCTTCTTCGCGCAGGAAGGCTGCAATCGCGTCAAGCGAAACCGCCTTTTCCTGGACATGGAAAAGAAGATCGCGGCAATTGCTGAGGGTAAAAAAATCCGGGCGCTGCGTTACGTCCGCAAACTCGGACCGGCCCAGCAGATAGCGGCGAGCCGCGCGTATTCCATCCGGCGTTGCCGGGAAGTCATGTGCCGGCAGCGCCTGTCGCGCGCGTGCCAGGTTTTTCCGGGCGATCGGGCTGTAAAGCCCGACCTTCATGGCGCCGCCGGAGTTCAAAAGGCCAAGCAACGATCGCCAGCCGGAAAACGGTTCGGCAAGGTGATGCAGGACGCCAACCGCTTCGATCAGGTCAAAGCGGCGGTCCAGCGTCTCAATCTCCAGAATATCGGCCTGAGCAAACTCGACGTTCCTGATTCCCATCTGGCGCGCCTTGCGGGCCGCATGGCCCAGGCTGGCGCGGCTGAGATCGACGGCAAGAATGCGTGCGGCGGGAAAGGTCTGAGCGGTTTCGATGGCATCGCGCCCGGTGCCGCAGCCGGCAACCAGAATGTTATTTATTTCGCACGTCTGTGGACCAGGAGCCCCAGCGCCCACCGCACGCGGGCGGCCGGCATGGGTCCAGCGGGGATAGGGATTTTCCTCATATTGTCCGGCGACCTTGCGCGAGACAGGATCGGAAATTGCCGTAAGGCGCGGCAAGGCGGCGGCAAGCGTTTTCTCCTGCGCGGGATCGCGCAATTGCTGTGTCAGGAGGGCATCCACGTTCGCCGGCCATTGCTGGTTCGCCAATCGCATGTCGCGGAGAGGCCGATATGTGGCTAACGCGGCGACCTTCGACGGTGCAACAGCCACGCCACAATTCAGCGCCGCTGCAATTTCCTGCTCCAGGTAGTCCGCGAGGTGCCGCTCCTCGTCGGAACATGTCCAGACATACTCGTTCAGGAAGCACTGTTGGGCCAGCGCGCAATGGAAGTTCAGCATTGCGTCATCCGGCGTCCTCAGCAGCGCAGCCCGCGCCGCCACCAAAGAATCCTCGAGCACCGCGTCCTGGTTGGGTGTAACCCGCAGGAGAATCAGCAGCAGCGGATCGCGTGCCAGGGCGGGGAGATCGGTGCCGGCAGCCTTGATCAGATCGGCGGCGGGCAGCGCCAGGTGCTCTGGCCGCCCCCAATTCTCGCGCAGGGCGCGCGACACGAGGTTTCGAACCGCCGCATTGTCCTCGAAAAACTGCATCGCCCGAACGCAGTCGATAAAGGCCCCACACGTGAGGTCGGATTCCTCCACGGCAAGGGCGGCCACCACTGCGTGCAGGGAGGCCGTGTGGTTGCCCGATGCTGAATATGCCAGCGCCGTGCGGGCCAGTTGGCAGGCGGAGGGCGCAACCGGCGCTGCGCCGATGGGGCGGATATTCCTGGCGGCGCGGCGTTGCTTGCGGTTCATGTTGGCGCCATTGGAGGGCCAGTTTCCAGTCGGATTCAACCGGAAAATCCGATGCCGGTAGCAGTCCCTACAGCAGGTCTTGGCCGCCCGTCTGGGGGAGTAGTAGTGTGACGGCATCGGCATCGCTGGGGGACGCAATGAAGTGCTGGGGTTTTATCCTGATCGGTCTTCTGGCGGGGGGCGCGCCGGCGCTGGCCCAGGATGTGCGCGAAGAAGTGTTGAACGGGGCTGCGCGCTGCACCGGGATTGCCGATGACCGAACCTGGCTGGATTGCTTCTATGGGTCGGCCCAGCCAATGCGCTCCCGGCTGGGGTTGCCCGCCGCGCCCGCCGCTCAGGTGCGGCTGGTCCCGCCCCCGGGTGCAGGCTACCTGGCCGCATCCCCGGCAGGACGGCGCGGCGCCCCGCCCAAGGATAAAGGCTTTTTTGCCGGACTTCTTGGGTCAACCAAGCCGACGGTCAGCAACATGCCAATGGACTCCTATAGCTTCGATCCGCAGGGCCGGTTCACGGTGCGCCTGCCGAATGGCCAGGTTTACGTGCAGGAGGAGAGCGATCTGGTTCGCGCTCGATGGAGCGGGCCGCCGCGCGCGCTACTGGTGACCATCCAGCCCGCCGGCGACAAATATTCCCTGAAGGTCAAGAGCGACAGGGGCGCCGTTTACCGTGTCAGGCGCCGGTGATTGCGGTTCAAGCGTATACGGATGAATGGTTTTATGCCCCGTGGGGATTGTCAATTTCGCTTTGCTGGTATGTGGACCCATTTTTGGTTACGCTGGTAACAAAGACAGGCTTCGCCACCTTCATGATGCATTCGCTTGTTGCGGGCGTCCGCGCGATTGAGCGGGCTTGGCAGTGACCAAAGTCCCGCCCGAATTCACGGTGCCGCCGGATCCGGGTGAGCATCAGGGGGTCGTTACGCTTGCCCATGTCGCACGCCGGGCCGGTGTGGGCGAGAGCACGGTTTCGCGGGTGTTGCGGAACCACGGCTCGGTGTCGCAGCGCACGCGCGAGAAGATCCTCAAGGCCGCCGCGGAATTGCATTACGTCCCCAACCGGATCGCGGGCACACTGGCTTCGATGTCGTCCAAGCTGGTGGGGATCGTGATCCCGTCGGTTGGAAATACCGTCGTTCCCGAAGTGCTGGCGGGTGCCAATGCGGTGCTTGAAGACGCAGGTTTCCAGCCGGTCATTGGGGTGTCGAACTACGATCCGGTGCGAGAGGAGGCGCTGATCGAATCGATCCTGAGCTGGCGCCCTTCGGGATTGATGGTGGCAGGGCTGGAACATACCGACCGGGCGCGAGAGATGATGAAGGGCTGCGGCGTGCGCGTGCTGGAGCTTCTGGACGTCGACGGCGAAGGCATCGACATGGTGGTGGGCTCCTCGCATCGCGGGGCAGGGCGCGCCAGCGCCGAATTTCTGCTGGGGCGCGGGTATCGCCGTATCGGTTATGTCGGGCACGACATGCGTTCCGATGTTCGCGCGGGCAAGCGGCTGGATGGCTTCCGCCAGACGATGGAGGAAAACAGGATCGCCATCGTCGATCACGAATTTTCGCCTGATCGCGGCTCCTCGGTGGAAGGCGGCCGCATCGGAATCGCCCGCCTGCTGGCACGCAGGTCCGATCTGGACGCGATTTATTTCTCCAATGATGACCTTGCGATCGGCGGCTATTTCCATTGCCTGGAGAATGGGATTTCGATTCCCGATGATCTGGCGTTGTTCGGCTACAACGGTCTTGAGATCGCGCGTCTCACGCCGCAGCCGCTGTCGACCATCCGCACACCGCGCGTCGCGATGGGCCGGATCGGCGCACAAATGCTGCTGGCGGGCGGTCCGGCCCGGGTCGTGGACATGGGTTTCGAAGTGATACCCGGCGCGACTAGCTGATCTTGAAATGTAATGTATTTTCAATTAGTTAGTTGGTGTCCCGCACATTTTTGTCACGCTGAGAGAAAAATGGCAGCGCTACCATTTTTCTGTTGGCAGCGCTGCCAACGTTGGTTATCGTTTGGCCACATAACAAAACCATCTCTCGAGGGGCCTTCCATGACGCCGAATTTGAAGACTGCGTTGCTGTGCGCCACCAGCCTGTTGGGCCTGAGTACGGCCGCATACGCACAGGACAGTAACGTCGAGTCGGTGACCGTCACTGGTTCTCGTCTTATCTCCGATATCGCGGCGTCGCCGACGCCAATTACTGCGGTCACTGCCGACCAGCTGCAGGCCACCACGCCCAC
>DASTRG010000212.1:0-2790 GCA_035761325.1 Rhizomicrobium sp.
CGCCGATTCCGAACGGCGCCGCCGTGCGCGCGAGGCGCTGCGCGCCGCCCCCGACATCGCCCGCGCGCTGGGGCGCCTGTCGGTGGCACGCGGCGGCCCGCGCGACCTGGCGAACCTGCGTGATGGGGTGAAGGCGGCGCGCGCGCTGCGCGATCAGCTGAACGGCGAAGCCCTGAAGGGCGAGGCGCGCGCTGCGATCGACACCCTGACCCAGAATATCGCCGCCGTCTCGCGCCTGTCGGACCGGTTGGAATTCCTGCTGGTGGAAGAACCGCCCTATCTGGCGCGCGATGGCGGCTTCATCAGGGCGGGCGCGCATGCGCCGCTGGACGAGCTGCGTGCCCTGCGCGATGAATCGCGGCGCGTGATCGCGGGGCTGGAAAGCCGCTATCGCACCGCCAGCGGCGTCAGCCAGCTCAAGATCAAGCACAATGGCGTGCTGGGCTATTTCATCGAAGTCACCCAGCAACACGCCGACAAACTCATGGCGGGCCCCAAGAATGGAAGTGGGGAATTGTTCCGCCACCGCCAGACCATGGCGGGTGCGGTGCGCTTTTCCACCGACGAGCTGGCCACACTGGCCTCGCGCATCAGCGAAGCTGCCGAACAGGCGCTGGCGCTGGAAACCGGCCTTTTCGACCAAATGGCGACGCTGGCGCTGGAGCATGGCGAACAGCTCGGCGCCATCGCCGAGGCGCTGGGTGTGCTGGATGTCGATGCGGCGCTGGGCGAACTTGCGGTGGCCGCCCGCTACGTGCGCCCCCAAATCGATACCGGCCTGTCCTTCAGGATAGAGCGCGGCCGCCACCCGGTGGTGGAAGCGGCGCTGCAATCGGCCAATGCCGGATCGTTCGTGCCCAATGACTGCGACCTGTCACCGAACGCCCGGGGGCGCCTCTGGCTGGTCACCGGCCCCAACATGGCGGGCAAATCGACTTTCCTGCGCCAGAATGCGCTGATCGCCATCCTGGCGCAGATGGGCAGCTTCGTGCCGGCTGAAAGCGCCCATATCGGCATCGTCGACCGGCTCTTTTCCCGCGTCGGCGCCGGCGACGACCTGGCGGCAGGGCGATCGACCTTCATGGTCGAGATGGTGGAGACGGCCGCGATCCTGAACCAGGCGACGCCGCGCAGCCTGGTGATCCTGGACGAGATCGGCCGCGGCACCGCGACCTATGACGGTTTGGCCATCGCCTGGGCGGCGGCCGAGCATCTGCACGAGGCGAACAAGAGCCGCGCGCTGTTCGCCACGCATTATCACGAGATGGTGGCGCTGTGCGAAAGGCTGAAGGCGATGGCGGCCTACACGATGAAGGTGCGCGAGTGGAACGACAGTATCGTCTTTTTACATGAGGTGGTGCCCGGCACCGCCGACCGTTCCTACGGCATCCATGTCGCCAAGCTGGCGGGCCTGCCCGATGCGGTGGTGACCCGCGCCGAGGAAGTACTACGCGCGCTGGAAGAGGGGCGCGAGGGCCACAAACCGCTGGCGCGGATCGATGACCTGCCGCTGTTCGGCGCGTCGGCGCCGGTGCCCAAGACCAGCCAGGTCGAGGAGGCACTCAAGGCCGTCGAGCCCGATGCGCTCTCACCCAAGGAGGCGCTGGAAATTCTGTACGATCTCAAAAAGAAACTGCCCTCCCCTTGAGGGCGCGTGCGGTGCGGGACCTCCTGAGGGGGAGGTGAAAAGGCCGTGGCGATGCGCTAGCGTGCCGCCCGATGAGCAACCCCGGCGCTTCCGTTTCCCCCCGTCCTCCCCGCAAGTTCCTGGTTGTCATAGACAAGACGCCGGAATGCATGGTGGCGCTGCGCTTCGCTGTCCGCCGTGCCCAGCACACCGACGGGCGCGTCACCCTGATGTGCGTGGCCACCCCGCCCGACTTCCAGCAATGGCGCGGGGTGGAGGAGATCATGCGCGACGAGGCCCATGCCGAGGCCGAAGCCATGCTGTTTGACGCCGCAAAGCTGGCCAACGACCTTGCCGGCATCATTCCGGAATTCGTCATTCCTTACGGTCATGTCACCGAATGCCTCACCCAGCTGCTGAAGGAGGACAAGGATATCTCCATCCTGGTGCTGGCCGCCGGTTCGGCCAAGGAGGGTCCCGGGCCCCTGGTCACCCTGTTCGGCAGCACGGTCCAGACCATTCCCGTCACCATCGTGCCGGGCAATTTCACCGACGAGCAGATAGACGCCCTGGCCTGAGCGGTTCTTTCGACCGCAGGGAGCCTCGCTTCCCGCTCCTGCCCTGCGGCCAAAATGCCCGGCCCGGGTGCTTGTTTTGCCGTGCCCGCGGGCGGATATAAATGCCCATGGGAAAGGCACTGGTCGCCGTCGCTGTCGGCATCGTTTTCGTGGTTCTCTGCATGGGCCTTTACACGCTGTGGAAGGGCGGAACGGCGTCGGCCACCTGGTCCAACCGGCTGATGCGCATACGCGTTCTGGCCCAGTTCATCGCCATTATCATCATCATGGCCGTCCTCTGGTTCAGCCAGAGCCATTAGCGACTTCGCAATTCGCCCGGAGCCCGATAAGGAAAGCGGGCCGGTTGCGGAACCGGGACACCAGCCACCGGCCATTTGAAGATTTTCCCCCCGCACTTTATGTAAGCGGCCCCATCAGGGCCTCGCCGCCGGCGGGGAGGGGTACCCCCCCTGAAATGATGGGTTCAATTGGGCAGGTGTCCCAATAAATACAAAGAGTTAGATCATGGCCAAGACGCTGTACGACAAGATCTGGGATGCCCATCTGGTGGCCGCGCCGCCCGGCGAGACCCCTATCCTCTACATC
>DASTRG010000213.1:0-12346 GCA_035761325.1 Rhizomicrobium sp.
GGCAGGGCCTGGCGGATATAGGGCTCGACGATCTGGCGGATATGGCTGGAGGTCTGGTTCTCGTCCATGTGCTGGGTGGAGAGCACGATCTGGGTCGCCTCCACCGGCTTGCCATTCTCGTAACGCACGGTCACCTGGCTCTTGGCATCAGGGCCCAGGGTGGGCTCGCTGCCCGCGTGGCGCGCATCGGCAAGCAGCTTGAGGATCCTGTGGCTGTAATAGAGCGGTGCCGGCATCAGGGCCGGGGTCTCGCGGCAGGCATAGCCGAACATGATGCCCTGGTCGCCCGCGCCTTCATCCTTGTTGCCGGAGGCATCCACGCCCTGGGCGATGTGGGCGGACTGGGCATGCAACAGCACCTCGACCTGCGCGGTCTTCCAGTGGAAGCCATCCTGTTCGTAACCGATGTCCTTGATGGCCTGGCGGGCCGCTTCCTCGATCTGCGCGGGACCGACGGACTTGGGGCCCCGGGTTTCGCCCGCGATGACCACCCTGTTGGTGGTGGCAAGGGTTTCGCAGGCGGCGCGGATGTCCCACGGACTCATGCCTTCCCTGGGGCCCTCGCGGAAGAACAGGTCCACGACTTCATCCGAAATGCGATCACAGACCTTGTCGGGATGGCCTTCCGAAACACTCTCGGAAGTGAAGAGATAGTTCTGCCGCGCCATGCCTGAGGTCCTTTTCTGGAAGCCGGCGTCTGTTTACAGCGAATCCGGCAGGGGTCAAAGGGACATATGCAGAATTTGACATATCCCCTTTCGCCGCAGGGATTTAGCGCCTGAAATCGGGGCGTTAACCCCTGGGCGTAAGGGTTGCTATAAGAGGGGGAACCTGATTTCCACGAAAGCGCCATGCGTACTGCAACCGTCGAACGCAAGACCCGCGAGACCGAAATTGCCGTGTCACTGGACCTGGACGGCACCGGCGAGGCCGACATCGACACCGGTATCGGTTTCCTGGACCACATGCTGGAAAGCTTCGCGCGCCATTCCATGATCGACCTGAAGGTGCGCGCCACCGGCGACCTGCATGTCGATTTCCATCACACCACCGAAGACACCGCCATCGTCATCGGTCAGGCAGTGAAGAACGCGCTGGGCGATTTTTCCGGCATCACCCGGTTCGGCAGCGCGCTGATCCCCATGGACGAGGCCCTGACGCGGGTCGCAATCGACATTTCCAACCGCCCCTACCTGGTCTGGAAGGTGGCGATCCCAAAGCCCAAGCTGGGCGAAATGGATACCGAACTGTTCAAGGAATGGTTCCAGGCCTTCGCCCAGAATGCCGGCGTATGCCTGCACATCGAAAACCTTTACGCCGACAACAGCCATCACATTGTCGAGACCTGCTTCAAGGGACTGGCGCGATCACTGCGCCAGGCCGTCACCCCGGACGAACGTCTCGACGGGGCATCTCCGTCCAGCAAGGGCTCCCTCTAGGCGCAACGCTCTCTCTTGTTTTATTGCTCGCATACGCCCGCAGGTTTTATTGCTCGCATACGCTCGCGGGGTGCGGCCGCTTCGAGAACAAATAGCGGCGCGTCACGGGATCGCGCATGGCTCGCCGCGCTTTTCTTTCCGTCCGGCCTCCCAATCTGGCCCTCCAATTCGGCCTTCCCATCTGGACAACCGTCGGTGAAAGGAATTCGCATGCGGGCTCTGGAAATCTTTGCCGCCCTGGCGCTGGCGGCCATTCTGTTCATCGCCCTGAAGCTGACGGGCATGATCATCCAGGTTGCGCTGTTCGGCGCGTTGACAGGCCTGGTGCTGGGTTTTGTCCTGGCCAGGATGGTGCGTGGCGATTGATCCAGACAATTCCTGGTTGATCTTTCGTTCCTTGAATGTTCCAATCGGCGGATGATCAGTTCCCATACCGCCATTGAAGTTGCGCGCGGTGTCAGCCGGCTTCTGCTGCAGGAAGGCTATTCGCCCATACTGGAGTTCACCTTGCCCAACGGACGGCGGCTTGACGTTGCCGCCATTGGCCCCGGCGGGGAAATGCTGGGGGTGGAGATAAAAGTGGCGCTGGCGGACCTGAAGGGCGACGGCAAATGGCCTGAATATCTGGACTATTGCGACCTGTTCTATTTCGCGGTGCCGCCCGATTTCCCCGATGAGCATGTGCCGCCGGGACCGGGCCTGATCGTGGCCGACCGCTATGGCGGCGCGATCGTGAAGGAGGCGGCGGTGCAGAGCCTGCATGCCAGCCGGCGCAAGGCGGTGACCGTCAGCTTTGCGCGCTGTGCCGCCGACCGGCTCAGCCGCACGCTGGATGAGATCGCAATTTCCCAGACGCCCAATCTGGTCAAGCCCGATGCCTCTCAATAGATCCCAGGCCCGCAAGATCATGCTGTCCGTGAAGGGCACCAGCGAGGGGCCCTATTTCGGGCGGCCGTCCGTTTTTTATGCCGAAAGCTTCGTCGGGCGTGTGCACGACAGGGAGGAAGCGGTGGCGCTGCGCGTGGGCAGCATCGAGATGCGCGACGTGATGCTGGAGGCAGAGCCGAAGCTCTTTTACATCACCGATCACTATCGGCCGTGGCCGGTGCTGCTGGCCCGGCTTCAGGCGCTTGACACCCGCACCCTCAAGGAACTGGTGGCCGCCCGCATTGGCGAGATCGAGGCCAGGGCGAAGAAAAAGCGCAGGCCCGCGAAGAAGGCCGCGCCCGTGAACACAGCAGCAAAGAAGGCTGCCGGGCGCTCGGGCAGGACGGCGCGCCGGTCATAAATTGTCGGTGCAGCCAGGCTCCGCCCGGCGCGCCCCGCAATCAGCGAGGGCTGCGCTTGGCCAGAATTCTTTGCAGTGTGCGGCGGTGCATGTTCAGTCGCCGCGCCGTCTCGCTGACATTGTGCCCACACAGCTCGTAGACGCGCTGGATATGCTCCCAGCGCACCCGGTCGGCCGACATCGGGTTCTCCGGCGGCTTGGGCTTGGAGCCGGGCGTGGCCATCAGCGCCGCCAGGATATCGTCGGCGTCGGCCGGCTTGGGCAGATAGTCGATGGCGCCATACTTCACCGCGGCCACGGCCGTGGCGATATTGCCGAAACCGGTCAGCACCACCACACGGCTGTCGGGGCGGGTGGTGTGCAGGGTTTCCACAACATCCAGGCCGTTGCCGTCGTCCAGCTTGAGGTCGACCACGGCATAAGCGGGCGGCGCATCCTTGGCGCGGGCCTTGCCTTCGGCAACGGACTCGGCCTGGGTGACGGTGAAGCCGCGGGCTTCCATCGCGCGTGCCAGGCGCTCGCGCAGCGGACGATCGTCCTCAACCAGAAGAAGTGTCTTGTCTTCGGGATTGCTCATTTTCGTCGTCGCTATAGGTCGCTTTTGTCGCGGCGTCAAACGATCCCAGGCAGGGTCCGCCCGTCAGCCCGCGCCCAATGATGGTTTCATGCGTCGGGTGGGGCTGGCGGCTGCGGGCCATCGATTACGCCGCGCGGCCAGCGAATCTGGACCTGGGCACCGCCCGTCGCGCGATTGACCGCCTTAACCATGCCGCCGGTTTGCTCCAGCAGCACCTTGGCAATGAAGAAACCCAGGCCCATTCCCTCATGCTCGTCCAGCGCCTGCGGGTTCATCTCGGTTTCGCCGGGCGCGCGGTGGCCGGGCCGCGACGTGAGATAGGGTTCGCCCAGCGCCTCGAAGATTTCCGGGGCAAAACCCGGCCCGTCGTCGGTGACGGCGACGTATAGATAGGCGGCATCCCAGCTGGCGCTGATCTCGACCAGCGTGTTGGCAAAGTCCGCGGCATTCTCGATGATGTTGCCAAGCCCATGCAGCAGCTCCGGCGCGCGCCAGACTTCCGGTACGGTCTTCTGCGACTCCGAGGCGGGCGGAGTGACGATGATGCGAATTTCCAGGTCCTCGCCCCGGTGCTGGGAGGCGATATCGTCGAGGAAGGCGCCCAGCGGCAGGCGTGCGGTGGCACCCAGCATGGTTTCCTCAGGGCTCGCCAGCCGGGCGATGATGGCACGGCAGCGTTCGGCCTGGTCACGCAGCAGGCGCACGTCTTCCACTTCCGGCGAATTTTCCGGCAGCGCCCGCTCCAGCTCGCGCGCCACCACCGCGATGGTTCCCAAAGGCGTGCCCAGTTCATGCGCGGCGGCGGTGGCCAGCGCACCCAGCGACGCCAGCCGATGCTCGCGCGAGAGCGCCAGCTGTGTCGCCGCCAGACCCGCCGACATGCGCGCCGATTCCGAGGCGATGCGCCAGGCATAGACCGAGGTGAACCCTATGCCGATCACCAGCGCCGTCCAGATGCCGGCCTGATAGAGCTGGGGCAGGTTTAGCACCTCGCCATCGGGCCAGGGCAGCGGGCGATGGACGATGGCGATCACCGACACCGAGGCAAACGCGATGAAAGCCAGGATCAGCGTGTTGCCCAGGTTCAGCGTGGCGGCGGCGATCACCACCGGCGCCAGGAACATCAGGGCAAAGGGATTGGCGATGCCGCCGGTCAGGTAAAGCAGCGCCGCAAGCTGCAGCACGTCGAAGGCCAGGTAAAATGTCGCCTCGCGATTGGTGAGGCGGTGGGTCGGCGGATAGCGCAGCGCCAGAAGAATATTCAGCGCCGCGCTGACCGCGATTGCGATGGCGCAATAAAGAATCGGCAAGGGATAGCCCAGGGCGATATAGACCAGGAACAGCGCCGCGGACTGGCCCGAGATGGCCAGCCAGCGCAGGTTCGACAGGGTGCGAAGCCGCACTCGCCCGCCTCCCGCGCCCTGGTGTATTCCGCGCGCCAGTTCCCGTGGCCAGGGGCCTGCCAATTTGTTCACTTTCCTCTGCGGTCCAGACCGATTAGAGCAGGTCCGCCATGTTCCGCAACAGCTATGCCCTGATCGCCTTCCTGCTGGTTGTGGTGGCCGCCGCCGGCGCGGTGCTGTGGCGCCAGGCCGACAGCGTGCCGGGCATGGGCCGCGTGATCACCACCGGCCAGATCGATGTGGGCGGCCCGTTCCAGCTGATCGACCAGAATGGCCGGAAAAAGAGCGACGCCGATTTCCGCGGCCGCTACATGCTGATCTATTTCGGATACAGCTTCTGTCCCGATGTCTGTCCCACCACGCTGGGCGTCATGGCCGATGCCCTGGGCAAGCTTGGCGCCGGCGCGGACAAGGTGGTGCCGGTGTTCATCACCGTCGATCCCGAGCGCGACACCCCCAAGGTGCTGAAGCAGTACATGGCCGCCTTCGGCCCGCGCTTTGTCGGGCTGACGGGCGACATGGCCGCGATCCGGAAAGCGGAAAAGGAATATCGCGTCTATTCCAGGAAGCGCCCGCTGGACCCGAAGAATCCCGGCGGCAATTACGCCATGGACCATTCCAGCGTGATCTATCTGGTGGGGCCGGACGGTAAGCTGGTGAACTATTATGACGAGGCGATCTCGCCATCGGACCTTGCAGCCGACCTCAAGCAGAAAATGGTCTGACGCCGGACTTCCGCGCCGCTAGAATTGCGGCAACGGCAGCCCGTTCTGCGCGCAGGCAGCGATGAGCGTATTCTGCATCAGGCAGACAATGGTCATGGCGCCTACGCCGCCGGGCACCGGCGTGATGGCGCCCGCCACTTCCTTCGCGGCGTGGTAATCGACGTCGCCCACCAGTTTCGTCTTGCCGTTGCCGGCATCCACGCGATTGATGCCTACGTCTATCACGGTGGCGCCCGGCTTGATCCAGTCGGCCTTGACGAATTCCGGCTTGCCTATGGCGGCCACCAGAATGTCGGCCCGCCGCGCCAGGCCTGGCAAATCGCGCGAGCGCGAATGGGCCATGGTGACGGTGGCGTTGGCCGCCAGCAGGAGCTGCGCCGCCGGCTTTCCGAACAGCAGCGAGCGGCCGATCACCAGCGCTTCCTTGCCGGCGATGTCGCCGGCATATTCCTTCAGCAGCAGCATCACGCCGGCGGGCGTGCAGGATTTCAGGACCGCGCGGCCCGACAGCAGAAGGCCCGCATTGGTGGGGGTCAGCGCATCGACATCCTTGGCGGGATCGAGCGCATCCAGCACCGCATTCTCGTCCAGGTGCTTGGGCAGCGGCAGCTGTACCAGGATGCCGTGCGCCGCCTTGTCGGCGGACAGCGCCCTGACCCTGGCCACCAGCGCGTCCTGCGAGACATCGGCGGGCAATTCGACATGCACCGAATTGAAGCCCAGCGCCTCGGCGGTCTTGCGCTTGTTCCTCACATAGACTTCCGACGCCGGATCGTTGCCTACCAGCACGGTGGCCAGTCCCGGCACGATGCCATGCGCGGTCTTCAGCGCGGCGGTGGCGGCGGCGATCTTCTCGCGCAGGCGCGCGGCCGATGCCTTGCCGTCGATGATGGTGGCGCTCATCTCACAGGCCGTAGCTGAGGGCCGCCCAGGTGATCGTGTATTGCAGGAACCAGATGATCACGAACACAATGATGGGCGACAGGTCCAGCCCGCTGATCGGCGGAATGATCCGGCGGATGGGACGGAAAACCGGCTCGGTCAGCGCCATCAGGACCCGCAGCAGCGTGCGCACGAAATTGTTGTAGGTGTTGATGACATTGAACGCGACCAGCCAGCTGACGATCACAGCGGCGATCACGATCCATTTGTAGATATCCAGAATCTCGATAACGAGAGCGGCGATGGGATTCAGCATGGTCCCGTTGTAGCCGCCGGAACCCGCCGCGAAAAGCCTTTCCGGTGGCATGCCGGGAATTTCCGGTTCGGCATCTTTTCAATTTGCCTTGGCAACTTGAATGGATGGTGGAGCTGAGCGGAATCGAACCGCTGGCCTCCTCATTGCGAACGAGGCGCTCTCCCAACTGAGCTACAGCCCCGAACCGGTCCGGCCCTGAGGCCGGGGAGCGCGGGTTTTAGGGACGGGGGCAAGGCCCGTCAAGCCATCCCGAGGGAACCTATCTGCCTGTATATGCGACCCGCCAGATCACATTGGCCACGTCGTCGGCCGCCAGAAGGCTTCCGTCCCCGGCAACCGCCAGGCCCACCGGCCGGGATCAGGATGCAAGCCATCGCTGCGGCGTGACGGATCACGCGGTATCTGGACATTTCCGCCCCCGTTAGAATTTGGTTTACCAATCCAAGGGTTATCTTGTGCCATGCATCGCATGGCCCAGCGCCTGGCCCTGGTTGCCGCCGCCTTGACCTTGTCCTGGGCTGCGGCCACGTCCGCGCGCGCCGAGGATGCGCCCAAGGACAAAAAAGCGCCGGAGCACAAGGTCACCCAGTCCAAGAGCTACACCGCGGTCGACCCCATCTACACCACCATAGTCGCCGACAATCGCGCGGCGGGGATGCTGATGGTGGGAATCGGCCTGGACGTGCCCGACCCGAAACTGCACGCCGAAATCGATCGTTCGATGCCGGTGCTGCGCGATGCCTATGTCCGCAACCTGATGGCGTTCACCGCCAATGCGGTACGCGCCGACGAACAGCCCGACGTCAACCTGATCGCCGATCGCCTGCAGGCGGTCACCGACCGCGCCCTCAAACGCAAGGGCGCCAGGGTACTGCTGGCGGAAGTGGCGATACAGGCGAAGTAACCCGGTCAGAGAGAGGCGGCGTCCACCGCCAGGCCGTCGGCTGGCCCCTGCCAGTCAACCATACTAGGCTGGCGGGATTCGGTGAGCGGGTTCATGCGTTTGTCAAAACCCATCAGCCTCTGGCTGGCTCCGGCGCTTATCCTGGTGCTTGGGGTCCTGACGGTCCTGTTCGATCCCTTTTCCTGGGAATCGGCCATAGCAGGCCGCCTGTTCGACGCCTGGCAGCGCCATCTTCCGCTGGCCGCCCATACCGATCCCAGGGTGGTGGCTCTGGACCTGCCGCGCCCGGATGAAGACGCGATGGCGGCTGCGGTGCGGACACTGGCGGGGGACGGGGTCCGCACCATCGTTCTGGCGGCGGCGCCGGCGCGCGAACCGTCGCCGGCTCGCCTGGTTTCCCAGTTGCCGCCGGACAGCGACGCCGCGCGGGCGATGCTTTCCAGCCTGCCCGAGCCGGGGGCAAGGCTGGCGCAGGCGGCGCAGGGCCGGGCCCTGGTTGTGCCCGTCATGCTGGGACAGTCTGACGACGAAGCCGGCCACGCGCCCGCCATCAAGGCCAAATTCATCTATCGGGGCAGCCGCGATCCCTTCGCCATGACGGCCCGTTTCACCACCGCGTCAGCGCCCGCCGCCGCGCTGGAGTCGGCGGCGGACGGCGAGGGCGCCTCCAACATTATGCCCGACAGGGACGGGGTGGTCCGCCGCATGCCCATCGCCTTTGGCCTGGGCGGCATGTTGATACCGTCACTGGCGGCCGAGACATTGCGGGTCATACAGCACCGTCCCGCGATTACCGTGACCACGGATGAGCGCGACCCCCTGACCTTCCTGCGCGGGGTGGGAATCGGCGCCATGGAGGCGGGCGGCGCCAGCCTGCCGACCGCGCCGGATGGTTCGATGTGGCTGCGCTGGGGCGGGGTGAAACACATCACGACGACCGCGCCCGGCGATATAGCCGGCGCGATAGTCGTCATCGGCCCGTCAGGCGCAAGCATAAGGACACCGCTGGGGCCGGACACTGTGGCCGGCATCACGGCCAGTGCGCTGAATACCATGCTGCAGGGCGCCGCTCCCGCGCGCCCGGCCTGGACCGGCCTGGTTGAAGCGTTGGTCCTGGCGCTGCTGGGCGGCGCGCTGATGGCGGCGCTTCAGAAGGGCATCGGCTGGGCGGCGGGGCTGATCGTGCTGGCGTTGCCGATCATGTTCCTTGCCTCATGGCTCGCCTTTGCCGGCGGCGGGCTGTTGCTGGACGCCGCCACTCCCGCTGTCGCGCTGGCCCTGGCCTTCATCGCCGCCGCGCTGGCCTTTGCGAACGAGGTGCGCATGATCCGCGCCGGCCTCAGGCTCGCCTTTGCCGATTCCCTGCCGCGCGCAACCATCGGCAGGATCGCCCGCAGTCCGGCGCTGCTGACCGTCGATGGCGAAGCTCGCACCGTTACTTACCTGATGTGCGGCGTGCATGGGCTGGCTGAACTGGCCGCCCGCCATCGCGACGACCCCGCCGGGTTTACCCAACTGATGCATCAGATCCTGACGCCGCTGATCGATCAGACACTGGCCCATGGCGGCACGATCGACCGGCTGACCGGCGAGGGATTTGGCGCTTTCTGGAACGCGCCGCTGGACGATCCAGAGCATGCCCAGCATGCTTGCGAGGCGGCCAGTGCCATCGCGGGCATTTTTCCGCGTATCGCCGAAGAGATCGCGCAAGGAGCAGCCGCCGGGAACCCGGCTCCGGTCGAAATCGGCATCGGCCTGACCACCGGCCCGGTAATCGCCGGCAGCTTCAGCGGCTATGGCCGCATGGGCTACAGCGTCAACGGTGAAGCCGTGGCGCTGGCGCGGCGCATCCAGGCCCATTCACACCAATATGGGCCGTCCGTGATCGCGGCCGCCGGCACGCGCGCCGCCGCCGATGACGGCTTTGCCTGGCTGGAGGTGGATAACGTTGCCGCCGGCGCCAAGGATCCCCCGGTCGCGCTCTATGCCTTGACGGGCAACGCGATGACGCGCGCCTCACCGAAATTCCGCGCCCTGACCGTATTTCACGATCATATCTTCCAGGCCATCCGCAAACAGCAATGGGGCGTGGCGCGCGAGCTGATCGCCCAGTGCCGCCGGCTGTCAGGCGCCAGCCAGAAGATGTACGATCTGCATCTGGCGCGCATCGCGTGGTACGAAAAGCACCCGCCGGGCCCGGACTGGGACGGCGCCTTCAGGCCGGCGCTTTGAGGACTAGCCTTCGGGAATGGCCGCCAGGCCATAATGGGCTTGGGGCGCCCCGCTGAGAGCCGCCCACATCTGGTCGCCCCAGGAAAAATGCCACCATTCGTCGGGGTGGCCGGCAAAACCTTCACCGGCCATCAGCCAGTGCAGCAGACGGCGGTTCGCCCGTGCCTCGGCATCCGAGAAGGAAAAATTGTCCGTATCCAGCTGCTCGAAGCGGTCGCGATGGGCCAGCGCCGTCACATCATCGAACAGCGAGCCCATCCACAGCATCTCGCCATTCTTCCAGCGCAGCGAAAGATCGACCGCAGCGGCGGTGGCATGCGGCGCCGGTGAATTGGGATCGTCGGTCGGCGCGGCCCAATAGCGCTCCACTTCTTCCATCAGCGCCGCTCCAGTCAGGTTGGGATCGCGCCGCCGGAGCTCGCGCGGCATCCACACGTCGTGGAAATAGGCCTGCACGGCACGCGGCCGCCAGGCATCGAACAGGAACAATTCCAGTCCCGCTTCGCCGGCGCGCGCATTGACCCGCGCCAGCCGCTCCGCGACGCCGGCGCGCAGCCACAATTTGTCGGTGGCGCCATCGACGCGGTGCCAGTAGGGCGGGTTGCGCGCGCCCGCGTAGAAATTCTCGCCGGCCAGTCCGGCATCGCGCGCCTCCACCACCTTCTCGGCGAACAGGGCATTGTCGCGCCGGATCGGGATGCGCGCGCGAAAGCCCCTGCGGGCGGCGCGCGCGGGCGCCTGATCGCCGATCGGGCGGCGGCGAAGCTCTTCCAGTGCGCCGAATATGTCCATGTGGCCTTCCCGGTTTGCCGCTAGAGTATGGCGATGCCGTCCGATCCCGAAAGTCATTTTCCCGAAGACTATTTTCCCGCCGACTATCGCGCCGCCCGGCGCGCATTCATCGCCGCCTGCGAGGCGCGCGGCGTGGACGTGATCGCACGCGTCAACCCGAACGCCAGGGGGCCGGACGGCGGGCTTCTGTTCCTGGATGTGGCCGCCATGGGCCCGCGCGACGCGAAGAAGGCGCTGGTTCTGGTGTCGGGCACGCATGGGGTGGAAGGCTATTTCGGTTCAGGGGTCCAGACCGGGCTGATGCGCGAAGGCATTGTGCCCCCGGCGGGCACCCGGCTGGTGATGATCCATGCCCTCAACCCTTTCGGCTTCGCCTGGAACCGGCGGGTGAACGAGGACAATGTCGACATCAACCGCAACTTCATCGACCACGACCTGGCCCGCACGGCCGGGCCGCCCGCCAACCCCGGCTATGACGAGCTGGCCGGGGCCTTTGCCCTGACGGACATTTCCGAAGAGGGCATGGCGCGCGCCGATGCGGTTCTGGCGGCCTATGCCGAAAGCCACGGCGCGGCGGCCTATCAGCAGGCCGTCAGCGGCGGCCAGTACCGGCATCCGGACGGGCTGTTCTATGGCGGGCGCGCCGAAAGCTGGTCCGCCCGCGCCTTGCGCGCCATCCGTGTCGAAGACCTGTCGAAAGCCGAACAGGTGATCGCCATCGACTTCCACACCGGGCTGGGCGAATCGGGCGCCGCCGAGATGATCGTCGATGCGGGGCCCGGTTCGGCGCATTTCGCCCGGGCCCGCGCCATCTGGGGCGAGGCCACGGTGTCAGGCAGCGCCGGACAGTCGCTGTCGGCGCCCCTGACCGGCACGCTGGATGTGGGGCTGGAAAACATGCTGGCCCCGGCGGAGCTGACATTCGCGGCACTGGAGGTGGGCACCATGCCGCTGGCGGGAATGCTGCGGGCCCTGCGCATCGCCAACTGGCAGGACCGCTTTGCCCCCGACGCGTCCCGCGCCGAAGAGGTATCCCGCCTGATGCGCGACGCTTTCTATGTGGATACGCCGGTGTGGAAGCGCCGGGTGTGGGCCCATGCCGTCCGGCACGTGAACGCGGCCCTGGCCGCGCTGGGCTGAGGCCCGCGCCGTGATTGCGGCAGGTGGGGGGCTGGGCTATAGGTCTAGCCACAAGGCACCCGTAGCTCAGCTGGATAGAGTGTCGCCCTCCGAAGGCGAAGGTCATAGGTTCGAATCCTATCGGGTGCGCCAGTTTTTCTTAGCGAGCGCAGCGAGCTTAGAAAAACTGAGCGCCACGGAGCCCGCAAAGCGGGCGAGTGGGCGCTAGGTGAAATACGTTTTGATATTGGCCTCATAAGGCACGGGTTCGCTCGCCTAGATATGTTTGCAATGCTGGCCTCGAAGGAAGAAGAGCATTTGCGGTACATGGACTCTATGGCTAATTTTATTGAACTGGCTACGGACTTAAAATGGCTGATAGCTGAGGCTTCATACGAAGACGCACCTACCGTGGTGAAAGGACGCAAAAGGCGGTCTATTCACTAGAAGCATGACCCATGCAAAAAGACCGCCCAATGGCGGTCTTTTGGTTTCCGGCTACCAATCGACCACTTTTCGCATATGCCCCATTTCCGTTGCCTTTGCTTATATTTTCGATAAAAAAGCATATTCATTAGTGGCGGTGGTCGGAGCGAGTATGAATGACTCGAAGCGCCTATTCCTGATGTTGTGCTTCCTCCTGGTGGCATCAGGATTAGCGCTACTTAG
>DASTRG010000214.1:0-5289 GCA_035761325.1 Rhizomicrobium sp.
GGTAAAGTCGATGCCGAAACGGGGCAGGATGGTTTCCACCACATAGCGGCACGAACCGAACATCGCCTTGGCCGCGACCACATGGTCGCCGGTTTTCAGCATGGACAGCATCACCACCGAAACCGCCGCCATGCCGGTGGCGGTGGCGCGCGCCACGGGCGCGCCTTCCAGCGCCGCCATCCGCGCCTCGAACATCGCGACGGTGGGGTTGCCGAAGCGGGAATACTGAAAGCCCCCGATTTCGCCCTTGAACCGGGCCTCGGCTTCCTCCGCCGCCTCATAGGCATAACCCGATGTCAGGAACAGGGCCTCGCTGGTCTCCTGGAAGGGCGAGCGTGTCAGCCCGCCGCGCACGCCCAGGGTGCGCCTGCGCCAATTGCCCGGTTTTTTGTTCGTCGCCATCGTATTGCCCGCCTTGCCGGGGGGTTGTGGCGCGGTTGCCGGCCCCTGGTCAAGAACATAAGGTTTATGCGGGATTCGCATGCGCCGGCGGCAGCATGAAGCGCCTGTTTCGGTGGGGCGCGCCGCAAGCCCAGGCGAGAGCCGGAGCGGGCAGTGAAATGAAGCGGCTTTTCCTCCTCCGGCATGCCAAGGCGGTTCCCGCGGACGGCGGGACCGAGGATTTCGATCGCGCCCTGGTCCTGTCGGGGATCGAGGACGGGGCCGCCATGGCCCGCTATATCCGCAAGCGCGAATTCCGCATCGACTGGATTTTCTGCTCCGCCTCGGCGCGCACCATCCAGACCGCCGAACTCGTGCTGAAGGAAATTCCCGCGCCGATCGAATATCGCGACAATCTCTACCTGGCCGGTTCGGCGCGGTTGATCGCGGCGGTGCGCGGCGCGCCGCCCGCCGCGTCCGGCCTGATGATCGTGGGCCACAATCCGGGGATGGAGGAATGCGCCACGGCGCTGGCACGCGAACCGATCCGGCGCAAGGAGCGGGCCCGCCACGAAGCGCTGGAGGAAAAATTCCCCACCTGTGCCCTGGCCGTCCTGGATTTTGATGTCGGCCGCTGGCGCGATGTGCGCGAAAAGACCGGAAGGCTCGCCGATTTCGCGCGGCCCCGGGATGTTTGAACCGGGACAGCGCGGAACCCGGGCACAATTTTCCTAACTCTTGAAGCAAAATCCGGCGCCCGTTCCAACCGCCAATTGGTAATTTCCCGGCATAGTGGCGCCATGATCCAGGGCGAACCGATCGAGAGGCGCCTTTTGTGCCGCAAATGCCTGAAGACCGGCACGGCGGTATGGGAAGATGTTTCCGGCCGGCGCGTGCTTCTGTCGCTCAGTCCGGGCTTTCACCGCCGCGCGCGGCTTCCCCTGGACCTGCCGCCACAGATCGTCTGCGACTGCGGCGTGCCGCAGGCCGAACATTGAGGACGAAAGTTCAGGACTGGATGGTGCGCGTCTGGCGGCGGGCGGCCAGCTGCTTCCAGCCAAAACCGACTTCCGGCGTCGGCGCGCCCATCAGGCTGACGGTGCGGACGGCGACGCGCTTGCCGCCCAGCCGCTCATAGAAGAAGCAGGCATTGTTCTGGGCGTGGGCCCAGACAATGCAGGAGCGCAACTTCCGGTCCTTGAAGGTTTCGAAGGCGCCGCCCATCAGCATCCGGCCAACGCCGCGCCCCAGGAAGGCGGGATCGACATAAAGCGTGTAGATCTCGCCCTCATAGCCCAGGGTGCTGTCGCGCGCCACGCCCAGGCTGGCCAGTCCGATGGCGCCGTGTGCGGCATCCTCGGCCACCAGCACCGCGCCGGGACCGCGCATGGTCGCCTGCCACCGGGCGGTATGCCCCCTCAGCGACATGGCGGACAGAAGGGAATGGGAGATCAATCCGGCATAGGTATCCTGCCAGGATTCGATAAAGATGCGCGCCAACTCTGCGGCATCAGAAGGCCGCGCATAGCGAACGCTTAGCGCGAGTTCATCCATGCAGAAATGGTGCCGCAACCCTACCTGCACCGCAAGGGCGTTTTGGACTCGCCGCAAAAAATTTGTGACGCGGTATTACGGCCTTTGCCACGCGTGCATTTTCCCCTCCGTCTTGCTGTTTCTCCATGCGCGCAAGCAGGCGATACGGCGGCGGCAATGTGTCCGCCATGGGCAGGCCGCGCCGGCCACCGGGGGGTCAACCCAGCAGCGGCTTTTCCTGCAACCGAGCGAAGAATTTCGCGCTCTGTTCGCCCCCCTGGCCGTAATGCTTGGCACTGGACCAGTCGGCGATCTCGGCAAAATGGCTGGCGATGTCGTCCGCGGTGGCCCCGTGGCCCAGGTTGATGCCGTCGGTTTCCACGATCCGGGCGGCGGCGAACACCCCGGCCGCGGCCGTCATGATCACACCGGTGGGCGCATCGTCGGATGCCAGCCAGGCGACGGCGGGCGAGACGAATTCGGGCTTGAGCATCTCCAGCAGCGCCGGCGGCATCAGGCTTTCGGTCATCCGCGTGGCCGCCACCGGGCAGATGGCGTTGACCTTGATATTGTCCTTGGCGCCTTCCAGCTTCAGCGAATTCATGAAGCCCACCAGGCTTGCCTTGGCGGCGCCATAATTGGTCTGCCCGAAATTCCCGTAAAGCCCGGTGGACGAAGTGGTGACCACGATGCGGCCATAGCCCTGGCTTTTCATGATGTCCCACACCGCCCTGGCCGGCTTGACCGTGCCCATCAGGTGCACGTTCACGACCGCCTCGAAATCCTTGATTTCCATCTTGCCGAAGCTCTTGTCGCGCAGGATGCCGGCGTTGGCGACCAGCACGTCGATGCGGCCGAAGGCGTCCATGGTTTGTTTCACAAGGTGGGCGACACCGGCATCGTCGCTGACCGAGGCGCCGTTGGCGATGGCCTCGCCGCCCGCGGCCTTGATCTCGGCCACGACCTTTTGCGATGCCTCTGACCCGCCCCCGCTGCCATCCAGTGACGCGCCCAGGTCATTGACAACGACCTTTGCGCCCAGCTTCGCCAGGTACAGGGCGTGGGCTCGCCCCAACCCGCCGCCGGCGCCCGTAACGATGGCGACTTTGTCGGCGAATGAGATGGCCATGGGATGTCCTTCCGTTGGTGGGATCAGGCGGTTGATGGGATCAGGCCGCTGGTGGGGATCAGGATGGGGTGGGGACGGTTTTGGGGTCAAGCCGGCGTCCAAGACGGTTGCGCAAAAAACGGGCCGCCGGCTTTTCAATCCATTCCGCCAGGGCCGCGCCCCAGACCAGGCACACCGGCAACAAGAGCAGCGGCTCCAGCCACCACATCAGGCTGAAGAAGGTCGTTCCCAGAACCGGGGTGTCGGGCGGGGGATAGATGACATTGGCGAAATAGCGGATCACCAGCAGCCAGGCGGTCTGGCCCAGATAGATGGCATAGGACCAGTCGCCGATCCTTTGCAGCGCCGGCGTCTTCAAGAGCTCGGCCAACACGCCCTTGTCGAACGCAAGGGCGAACACCAGCCCCATGATCGGCAGCACGGTATAGAAGTCGTTGAAGCTGTGCGACCAGCCGGTGAAGCTGACGCTGTAGGCCAGAAGCAGAAGCAGGAGGATCTGCGCCGCCGAATGCACCCAGACCGGAATGCGCTGGTGATCGACATCGCCGAACAGAACCGCCAGGCCCGCGCCCACCAGAAATTCGCTCAGGCCGCGCGTCACGCCCCAGTCATAGGTCTGGTCCAGGCCGTGCTGCAGCACCGACAACATGATCAGAAGCCCCGACAATCCCGCCGCGATCAGCAGCGGGCCGCGCCATCGTCCGCCGCGCACGGAAAACCACAGGATCGCGGGAAACATCAGGCACAGGGCGAATTCGGCGCTGACGAACCAGGAAAGTCCGTTCCATGTCAGCCGGTCCATGGTGTGCCAGCCATGCATCAGCAGCAGGGAGAGGACAAAGCCCTTCACGCTGACGTCCTGGTGGTATTTCAGGTCGAAGATGGAGGTATAGCCGCCATCGGCTGCCCGGCTGCGCAGCACCAGCACCATCACAAGGATCAGCAGCAGCATGAACAGGTGCAGCGGATAAAGCCGGATCAGGCGGGCGCGCAGGAAGGCGCCGTAGCCGCGCCATGCCAGCAATTCGCGCATCCGGTGGCCGTAGCTGTAGGTCAGGATGAAACCGGACAGGACGAAGAAAAATTCCACCCACAGATAGCCGCGCGTGACCACGCGGTCCCACCATTGCACGCCGCTGTAATGATGGCCTTCGCTGAAATGATAGAGCACGATCAGAAGCGGCGGGATTGCCCGCGCCCCGGCCAGCGCCGCAATCATTTTCCTGGTTCCGCGAGCGGTCCTGTGGTCTTTTTGCGTATCCATCCGGATCAAACTAGCGGCGGCGCGGCTTTGTGTCATCGTCCCCGCCGATTGGGCGGGGCGGCAAAAATCGTGTAGCGTCGGGCCGCATTCTGTCGGGGTCGGGGCGTGTTGCCGCATCTTCAGTCGGCGCTGGGTATCGGCGCGATCATCGCCATCGCCTGGGCTCTGTCTGAGGATCGGAAAGTCTTCCACTGGCGCCTGGTGGCAGGCACGCTCGTCGCCCAGGCCCTGATCGCCATTCTGCTGCTGAAGGTTTCCTTCGTGCGCGAAGTGCTTTTCGGGCTTAACAGCGTGGTGGTCGCGTTGTCCGATGCAACCAGGGCCGGGACCAGCTTCATCTACGGTTTCCTGGGCGGGGGCCCCACACCGTTCGCCGTCACCCAGCCGGCCAACATGATTAACCTGGCCTTCGGGGTGCTGCCGCTGATCATCGTGATCTCGTCCCTGTCGGCCATCCTGTGGTACTGGCGCATCCTGCCGGCCATCGTGGGCGTGATGGCGCTGCTCCTCAAGCGCAGCATGGGGCTGGGCGGCGCGGTGGGCCTGTCGGCAGCCGCCACGGTGTTTCTGGGCAATGTCGAAGGCCAGCTTGTGATCCGGCCCTATCTGGGGCGGCTGAACCGCACCGAACTCTTCGTGCTGATGACGGTGGGCCTGTCGGTGATCGCCGGCACCGTCTTCGTGCTTTATGCCACGCTGCTGCAGAATGTGCTGCCGGGCGCGCTGGGCCAGCTCCTGGTGGCGTCGATGATGTCGCTGCCGGGCGGCATCCTGATCGCGCGCATCATGGTGCCCGGGCCCGCCGACACCGACCTCAAGGACAAGGACGCCACCGTCAAATACCATTCCACCATGGACGCCATGTCGCGCGGCACCGAGGATGGCCTGAAAATCTATCTTCAGGTCGTGGCGATGCTGATCGTGATGACGGCGCTGACGGCCTTGGTGAACATCATCCTGTCGGGACTGCCGCCGGTGTTCG
>DASTRG010000215.1:0-15657 GCA_035761325.1 Rhizomicrobium sp.
CTTCTGGGCCATCGCCGCGCTCAGTTTCGTTTTCGGCATCACCCTCATCATCCCCATCGGCGGCGCCGACATGCCGGTGGTTGTGTCGATGCTGAACTCCTATTCCGGCTGGGCGGCGGCCGGCATCGGCTTCACACTTGAAAACACGGCCCTCATCATCACCGGCGCGCTGGTCGGCTCCTCGGGCGCGATCCTGTCCTACATCATGTGCAAGGCGATGAACCGCAGCTTCATCAGCGTGATCGCAGGCGGCTTCGGCGGCGACACAGGCCCGGCCACGGCCCGGAAGGAAACCCGCCCCGTCAAACAGGGTTCGTCCGACGACGCGGCCTTCATCATGAAGAATGCCGCATCCGTGATCATCGTGCCCGGCTACGGCATGGCGGTGGCCCAGGCCCAGCACGCGGTGCGCGAGATGGCCGACAAGCTGAAGAAGGAAGGCGTCAAGGTCTCCTACGCCATCCATCCGGTGGCCGGCCGCATGCCCGGCCACATGAACGTCCTGCTGGCCGAGGCCAATGTGCCGTATGACGAGGTGTTCGAGCTGGAAGACATCAACTCCCAGTTTGCCCAGACCGATGTCGCCTATGTGATCGGCGCCAATGACGTCACCAACCCCGCGGCCAAATCCGATCCCAAATCGCCCATCTACGGCATGCCGGTCCTGGACGTGGAAAACGCAAAGACCGTGCTGTTCGTCAAGCGCGGCATGGGCGCGGGGTATGCGGGGGTCGAGAACGAGCTCTTCTTCCGCGACAACACCATGATGCTGTTCGGCGACGCCAAGAAGATGACCGAAGAGATCGTCAAGGCGCTGGACCAGTAGCGGCTTCGTCCCCATGCTTCAGGCATGAGGGCTTGAGAAAGCACCCCGAGCCTGTCGAAGGGTGAAGGAACCCCAGATGCCGGACCGGCCATCATGACCATCCGCAATGCCCGCCTGCCGCAGGACGAGCCCGCGATCCTGGCTTTTATCCGCCAGCTTCAGGATTATGAAGCGGCGTTCGAAGCCAACCGCCGCACCGACCCCGATTTCGCCGCCGATCACTGGCGCCAGGTGCGCCGCCGTTGCGCCGAGAAGCATGGCATCCTTGTTATCGCCGAGCAGGACGGCAATGCGGTGGGCTGGGCCTTCGCCCACGAGGAGCACGGCGAACTGTTCATCACCGAGCCCGAGCGCCGTCACGGCTTCCTGGCCGAGATCTATGTGGCGCCGTCCGCACGCGGCCGGGGCCATGGCAGGGCGCTGATCCAGGCGTGCGGGGCGTGGTCGAAGGATCGCGGCCACCGGTTGATGACCATTGGCGTGCTGGCCGCCAACGCCCGCGCCATCCGCGCCTATGAAGGCGCCGGCTATGCGCCCTATTCGCTGATCCTGCGCCGCTATCTCTGAGCGGGGCGGGAACCGGGATTGCCCGGCGCGCATTTGCTTTGCATGTCCCAGGCGATTTTCGAACGGCCCTTCTGGCGCGCCTTCCTGGCCAATCCGCTGAAAGTCGCGTCCCCCGTGCCGTCCAGCCCGGCGCTCGGCCGCGCGATCGCCGCCGAGGTCGATCCCCAAAAGCCCGGTACCGTACTGGAATTGGGACCCGGCTCCGGCGCGGTCACCGCGGCACTCCTGGCTCGCGGTGTCGCGCCCGCCGACCTGGTCGCCATCGAATCGGAGCCGGAATTCTGCGCCCATCTGCGTTGCCGGTTTCCCGGCGTCGCCATCATCCAGGGCGATGCTTTCGCCTTTGCCGAAGAGGTGACGGGCCGTCCGCTCAAGGCCATCGTCTCGGGCCTGCCGGTGCTGGGCCTGAGCCGCGCACGGCGGCGCTGGTTCCTGGGCCGGGCGCTGGAGGCGCTGGACGCGGATGGCGTCTTCGTGCAGTTCAGCTATAGCCCGCTGCCGCCACTGCCCGGCGGCCATGGCATCAAGGTGGCGCACAAGACGGTGTGGGCGAACCTGCCGCCGATGCAGGTGTGGCGCTACAGCCGCGGCTGATCGCTATCCACCCGGATATCCCCACTGCCTGTATCGCCGCTTTCGCGCGATGATTTCCGATGACGCGAACGGCACTGTCCAGCGCCTGTCCACCGCGCGGGGGGAGGGGGGTGGGCGAAATCGGCGCAAACGAAGATTCACCGGATGCCCATGGCCTGGGCACGGGATGGTTTGCGCGGCTATTTCAGGCCGCCCATTTTGCAGACCTCTTTCCACTCGCTGTCCAGCACCGGCTGCACCGACAGCCGGAAGCTGGTGACCAGCGACATGGCCTTCAGCTTCGGGTTGGCCTTGCAGGCCGCCAGGGTCACGGGCTGGGGCATGTCCTTTACGGCCTTCACGTCCACCAGCCCGAAGATGCCCTTGGCGTCGGTGGGATCGGGACGGTATTCGCCGATCACCTCGACGATGCCCACCACCGCTTTCTCGTCTCCGGAATGATAGAAGAAGCCCAGATCGCCCTTCTTCATCTTCATCATGTTGAGCTTGGCGGTGTGGTTGCGCACCCCGCTCCAGGGCTCGCCTTTGGCGCCCTTCTTCTTCTGCTGTTCCCAGGACCAGGTCTCGGGTTCGCTCTTGAACAGCCAGTACGCCATTGCCTACTCCTCTTTCAGGGGCCGTCCCATGAGCCTGAGCAGCGCATCGCCCGCCGGCAGGCCCGCCAGAAGGTCGGCCACGGCCTCGGCGATGGGAAGCTCCACACCTTCCTTTCGGGCGCGCGACACCAGGGCCGGCGCGGTGGCCACGCCTTCGGCCAGCGGGCGGCCGGGCGCCAACAGGTCGGATTGCGCGACGCCGCGACCCAGTTCCATGCCGAAGGAGAAATTACGCGACGACGGGCTGGTGGCGGTCAGCACCAGATCGCCCAGCCCCGACAGGCCCATCAGCGTTTCACGCCGTGCGCCCAGCGCCTGGCCCAGCCGCGCCAGCTCGGCGAAGCTGCGGGCCAGCAGCGCGGCGCGCGCATTCTCGCCCAGGCCCATGCCCTCCACCACGCCGCAGGCAATGGCGTAAACGTTCTTGGCCGCCCCACCCAGCGCCACGCCGGTCGGATCGTTGCTGGCGTAAGGGCGGAAACTGGCCGATCCCAGGCTGGCCTGCAGCCGCGCCGCCAGATCGTGCGGTTTCACGCTCCTGGCGGCCGCGATGGTGACGGCGGTGGGAAGCCCGCGCGCCACGTCGCGCGCGAAGCTGGGGCCCGACAGAAGCGCCACGGGATAACCCGGCAAGGCATCCTGCACGACTTCGGTCACAAGACGCCCGCTGTCCTTCTCGATGCCCTTGGCGCAGATCACCAGTGGCGTTCCGGGCCTCAGATGCGGCTTCAGCGCGGCCGCGAAGCTGCCCAGCACCTGTGCCGGCACCACCAGCAGCAGCGCGTCGGCCTTGGCCGCCTCTGCCAGGTCGCCGGTCACCTCAAGGTCCGCCGGCAGCGTGATGGCCGGCAGAAAGCGGTTCTCGCGTCCGGCCTTCAGGGCTTCCAGCACATCGGGCTCGCGCACCCAAAGGGTGGTCCTGCGGCCGGCGGCATGGGTGGCCAGGGCCAGGGCGGTGCCCCAGGCGCCCGCGCCCAGGACCGCAATGTGGGGGAAAATCGGGGTGGACATGATTTCTTGCTAATTGACGCGTTGAATCTATCTTGCCGGAACCAATGTGTCCTGCTGGTTTTTGAGGGTAAACCGCCCGAATTCCTCCATTTTCCCATGCGAGTTGTCGCCATGCGCCGCGTTCTTCCCGTCATTTGCGCCGTTCTGACCGCCGTCATGCTCGGCGGCGCCGGCCAGCCCGCGCCGCGCCGCCTGCATCCGGCCTACAGCGACGAGGAAAAAAGCGAACTGGACCGCGTCAGCGCCGCACTCAATGCCATCCACACCCTGAAAAGCGGGTTTCTCCAGATCGGTCCCGACGGACAGGTGGTCCAGGGCGATCTCTATCTGGAGAAGCCCGGCAAGATCCGCTTCGCCTACCGGCCGCCCAGCCCCGTGCTGATCGTCGCCACCGGCGGCACCGTCTATGTGAAGAATGCGCGGCTGAACACCTTGGATCACTACGACCTGTCGGATACGCCGCTGGGGCTGCTGCTGAATGAAAAAGTCGATCTGAAGACCAATCAGGCGGTGGTCGGGGTGGACAGTCGCGACGGCACCATCGTGGTCAACGCCCGCACCAGCACCAACCGCAACAATTCCAACATCGCGCTGGTGTTCGATGCGCCCAGCCTCGAACTGCGGCAATGGACGGTGAAGGACAATCAGGGCGGCAGCACCACCGTGGCGTTGCAGCAGCCGGAAAAGGACGTGGCGCTCGACGATTCCCTGTTCGATGTGCCGCAGAAGGCGCCCGCCACCCGCGTGAAGCAAAGCCGCAACTGACCCGGGAACCCGCCGAAACCGCGCCCTGCCAAATGTGGCAAAAATAGCTCTGTCACTCTTAAAATGAAATAATCCCGACCGTAATCGTATTTTCTTGAAATATGTTGCATTTAGGCATAGCTTAACGCCTGAAGATCGGCAGGGACCGTGGCACTGCCCCCCCGCTCGCTTATGGTCCGCTGGTCTTCTTCAGAGGAACGTCGGTCATCCCCTCCCGGGGTTCCTCGCGCATTAGAGCGCATTTAGCCCCCGGCCCCCCGCCGGGGGCGCTTTTTTATGGCTCGCGCCTGACGTGCCGGAGCGTCAGGCTCAGGCGCCCGCCGCCCGGAACAAGGGCGGAAGTCCCCGCCTGCACCCGGTCGATGCCGTGGAAGGCCAGCCGCGCCGTGCCGCCGAACGCGACCACATCGCCGGACACCAGCCTGACGCTGCGCGTGGCGCCCTTGCGGCTGGTACCGCCAATGCGGAACAATGCCTCGTCACCCAGCGATACCCCGACCACCGGAGCGCTGGTGTCGCCCTCGTCGCGGTCCTGGTGCAGGCCCAGGCGCGCCGTGCCGCGGTAGAGATTGACCAGGCAGCAGGACGGCGGCGGCGGATCGGGCAGGAACTGGGACGCTATGTCGGCCCATAGCGCCGACAGGCTGGAAGGCAGGTCGGGCCAGGGCTGTCCGGTCGCCGGATGGGTGGCCTGATAGCGATAGCCGGTCCTGTCGGACACCCAGCCCAGGGGGCCGAAATTGCTTTCTTCTACCGAGAAGGCCTTCCCCGACCCCGGCATGACCGGCCGATAAAGGGGTGCCTGGTCCAGCCGTGCCATCACGTCCGCCAACAGCGCGGCCTGCCCGGCTGGCGTAAGCCATCCACGCCAAAGCACTACCCCCGGCGCGACGACGAGCCTCACCATTGGAAGGGGCTGCGGGTCGGCGCCGTGAAGATGGACTTGTAACTGTCGCCCAGGCCATGTGCTCCCAGCCAGGCTGCCGCCCGCTCGGGGGTATAGGCATTGCGAATCCAGTGGGCCAGCGGCGCTCCCCGGGCGTCCTCGGCGGCAAAATCCAGGAAGGGCTTCAGCCAGCGTTGATGCCGTTTGGGAAAGTGCAGATAGGGAAAGCGTGCGAACTGCCGGCGGGCCGCGTCCAAGGCCTGCCAGCCGTCGCGGTGCACCAGATAAAGCGCGGCTGCGAAGCTGGTGCGGTCCTGTCCGCCCGAGCATTTCAGCATGAAGGGCCGCGGCGCCTGGTCGAATGCCTCGATCAGCCTTGCCAACATCTCGCGCGTGGGAAGCTTGCGCGAATCCAGCATCGCATCCAGATGGGCGATGCCGTTCTTGCCCGCCAGCGCGGTTTCCTTTTTCCACCAGGACAGGTCGTCATTGCGGCCGCGCAGGTTGACGATGGCCCGGATGCCGCGGCGGTTCAGAAACCGCTCCAGGCCGCCGGCCCATGCCTGCATGGCCCGCGCCGCCTCGCCCGGGACCACCCAGTGGAAATTGTAGAGAACGTCACCGGCTGTTCGCCTAGACTGCGTGCGCATGGCGTGGGATTAGACCATTTTCCGGAAAACGGCGATGCGAATTACCAAGGAAGACCTCAACCGGCGCTGGCTTTACGCGACCATCCTGGGCGCATCGGTATTCGCGGTGCTGACGGTCACAGATCTGCAACTTAAGGCCAAATCGGGTTTTGGCACGGCCGATCTCCAGAGTTTCACTCGGGCCGGGCAGTACCGCGCCGCCGCCTTCGTATGGAGTCAGGCAAGTTATGGGCTCCGGGCGGGTTTCGTCCTGGGCCTCGACTATCTTCTTATCCCGCTTTACGCGCTGTCCTTCTTTTTTTCCGGTATCCTGGCGCGCGAGGCTTTTGCTCCCCGGCCGGGGCGGTTGCGGCGCATATTGACCCTGCTGGCGGCGGTGCCCATCGCGGGCGCGGTTCTGGATGCCGTGGAGAACGGGCTGGAACTGGCCATGCTGGTGGGGCAGCCGGGCGATGCAGGCGTCAGCCTGGCCCACGCTATCTCCAGTGCGAAGCTGGCGGCGGCCTATGTAGGGTTGCTTCTGCTGGCGGGGGCCGTGGTGGCCCGGGTGGCCGAGCGCCAACAGAAGCGCCTGAAAGAGGGGGTCGGGCGCCCCGATTAAGGGTCGCAAAAGTCGCCTTGACCCGGATGCGTCTTTGCGTATAGTCCGCCGCTCTCCGAAGACTCGCCGTCTTCGGGAAATATAATTATTTCAAGGATCTAGTCCATGTACGCGGTCGTCCGCACCGGCGGAAAGCAATACAGGGTGACCAAGGACGAAGTCCTGAAGGTCGAATCGATCGCAGGTGAGGTCGGCTCCAAGGTGGACTTCGAGGTCCTGATGCTGGGGGGCGACAGCCCCAAGCTCGGCGCACCGCTGGTCAAGGGCGCCGCGGTTCAATGCGAGATCCTTGAGCATGGCCAGGGTGAAAAGGTCGTGGCCTTCAAAAAGAAGCGCCGCAAGGATACGCATCGCAAGCGTGGTCATCGCCAGCACTTCACCAAGGTGAAGGTCATTTCCATTTCCGCGGGTTGAAGCGCGGCTTTTCGTCGAATTAAAGGTCAAGTCCCATGGCACACAAGAAAGCTGGCGGTTCATCGCGCAACGGTCGCGACTCCAATCCCAAGATGCTGGGCGTGAAGCTGTTCGGCGGTCAGAGCGTGTCGGGCGGGAACGTTATCGTGCGCCAGCGCGGTACGAAATTCTATGCCGGCGAAGGCGTAGGCATGGGCAAGGACCATACCTTGTTCGCACTTCGCGACGGCCAGGTTGCGTTCAGGACCGGTTACAAGCGCCGCACCTTTGTGTCGGTCGTTCCGGCGGCGAATCCGGCCATGAAGATCGCAGCGGAGTAGGCGGCGCCCAAAAAAGGCCGCCAAGAAATTGGCGGCTCATCCGGTAGCGAGGGAGATGGTCCGCCATCTCCCTTTTTTGTTCCTCGCGAAACGAAAGGATTGCGGGGGATGGCATGTGTACTCTGGAGGCTGAAAGACTGATTTTGCGCCCGCCCAGGCCCAGCGATATCGCTGGGATGGTTGTGTGGCTGGGCGACTATAGCGTGTCGAAGAATATGAGCCGCGTACCCCACCCATACAGCGAAGAGGATGCCGAAAATTTCGTGGCCGGCATCGAACCGCGCCGCGCGGGTCGGCGCCACGTCTTCTCCATCCTTCGCAGAGAGGATGGCATGTTCATGGGCGGCATCGGTCTGCATGAGGACGGGCCCGGCTTCGAATTCGGCTACTGGCTGGGCAAGCCCTTCTGGGGCCAGGGCTTTGCCACCGAGGCGGCCCATCGCGTCGTGCGATTTGCCTTCGAGACTCTGGGCGTGGCTGAAATTCGCGCTGGCTGGTTCCACGATAATCCGGCGTCCGGCCACGTTCTGGCCAAGCTTGGCGCCCGGCACAACGGTTCGTCCATGCGCGAATGCCGTGCCCGGGCAGCCAAGGTGCTTTGTCATGAGATGCTGTTGACGCCGGCCTATTTCCTGCGAAAACGGGCCGCGTGAAGGGGCCGCCATGAGATTTCTTGATGTCGCCAAGGTGTATGCATCCAGCGGAGCTGGCGGCAATGGCTGCATTGCCTTCCGCCGTGAGAAATTCATCGAGTATGGCGGACCTTACGGCGGCGATGGCGGGCGCGGCGGAGATGTGGTGGCCGAGGCAGTTGAGAACCTCAACACCCTGATCGACTACCGCTATCAGCAGCATGTGAAGGCGAGAAGCGGCGAAGGCGGCAAGGGAAAGGTGATGACGGGCGCCAACGGCGCCGATGCCGTGATGAAGGTTCCGGTCGGCACCCAGATCTATGAGGAGGATGGCGAGACCCTGATTGTCGACATGGACCGCCCCGGCATGCGCTTCCGGCTGCTGAAGGGTGGCAATGGCGGTTTCGGCAATGCTCATTTCAAAAGCGCCACCAACCAGGCGCCCCGCTTCGCCATGCCCGGCCAGCCGGGTGAGGAGAGGGTGTTCGTTCTCAAGCTCAAACTGATCGCTGATGCGGGGCTGATTGGCTTGCCCAATGCGGGCAAGTCGACCTTCCTGTCGCGTGTATCGGCGGCACGACCCAAGATTGCAGACTATCCCTTCACCACGCTCGAGCCCCAGTTGGGTGTGGTCGGCATCGACGGTTTCGAATTCGTACTGGCGGATCTTCCGGGCCTGATCGAAGGCGCCCATCAGGGCGTGGGCCTGGGCGACCGCTTCCTTGGCCATGCCGAACGATGCGCCACCATCCTGCATCTGGTCGACGGCACCGGCGATCGCGTGGCCGATACCTATCGCACCATTCGCGGCGAGCTGGAGGCTTATGGGGCGGGCCTGGCGGAGAAGCGGGAGATCGTGGCCCTGAACAAGGCCGACGCCGTCTCCAAGACGGCGCTGGCGAAAAAGAAGGCATCGCTGGAGAAAGCCTGCGGCCATGACGTGCATGTGATTTCGGGCGTGTCGGGTGAGGGCGTCGACGCGGTGTTGCGCGCCATGGCAAAGGTCATCCGCAAGGCGCGGGCCACGCCGCAGAAGAAAAAGGCGGAAACGGGTTGGACGCCATGACGGATGTCTTAGCGGGCGCCAAACTGGTGGTGGTCAAGGTGGGGTCGTCCCTTCTGGTGGACGGCGCCAAAGGGGAGCTGCGCCGCGCCTGGCTAACCTCGCTATGCGCCGATGTTGCCGCCCTCAAGCAGGCAGGGACCAAGGTCATTTTGGTTTCCTCCGGCTCCATTGCCCTGGGCCGCCGGCTCCTGGGCCTGCCGATGGGCGCCCTGCGTCTCGAGGAAAGCCAGGCAGCGGCCGCCACAGGCCAGGTACGCTTGGCCGAAGCCTATGCCGACATTTTCGCCGGCTTCGGCATTGTCGCGGCGCAGGTGCTTTTGACTTTCGGCGATACCGAAGAGCGCCGCCGCTATCTGAACGCCCGTGCCACCCTGACCACGCTGATCGATCTGGGCGCAGTGCCGGTGATCAATGAGAACGACACGGTTGCGACCGCCGAAATCCGCTTCGGTGACAATGACAGGCTGGGCGCGCGCGTCGCCTCCATGATGGGCGCGGACCGGCTGGTCCTCCTGTCCGATGTCGACGGACTCTACACCGCCGATCCGACCGGTGATCCCACCGCCGCCCATATTCCCGAAGTGACAGCCGTTACGCCCGAGATCGAGGCCATGGCGGGTGAGTCCGTCTCCGGCTTTGGACGCGGGGGGATGGCCTCCAAGGTCATTGCCGCGCGCATTGCCATGGGCGCGGGCTGCGATGTGATCCTGGCCAAGGGTGCAGTGGAAGCACCCCTGTCGGCTATTGCATGCGGCGCACGCCATACGCTTTTCCGCGCCACCCTGACCCCCGCGGCCGCCCGCAAGCGCTGGATCGCCGGCGTGCTGCGCGCCGAGGGCGCGCTGGTGATCGACGAGGGCGCGGTAAGCGCCCTGGAGGGGGGAAAGAGCCTCCTGCCCGCTGGTATCCGCCAGGTGGATGGCCGCTTCGAGCGCGGCGACGTCGTGGTTGTCAGGTCGCGCGACGGGCGTGAGATCGCGCGTGGCCTGGTGGCCTACAACGCCAGCGATG
The DNA here is from genome assembly GCA_035761325.1 of Rhizomicrobium sp. Classification (GTDB taxonomy): domain Bacteria; phylum Pseudomonadota; class Alphaproteobacteria; order Micropepsales; family Micropepsaceae; genus Rhizomicrobium. Next base: position 9,940 of record DASTRG010000215.1, read on the forward strand.
CCGAGCGTATCGCCGGCAAGCGCACGGTCGAAATCGAGGCCATTCTGGGCTATCGTGGGCGGGACGAGATGATCCACCGCGATGATCTGGTTTTGACAGGGAACGGACAATGACGGCGCACAAACCGGGCGACAATCTTCAGGCCGAAATGTGGGCAATCGGCGCTGCCGCGCGCCAGGCTGCCCGCGCGATGCGCGAGACCTCGGCCGAGCAGAAGACGAAGGCGCTCATGATCGCCGCCGCCGCGATCCGTGCCCGCAAGGAAGCCATACTGGCCGCCAACAAGGCCGACATCGACGCGGCAAAAGCCGCCGGCATGCCTGCGCCCATGATCGATCGGCTTATGCTGAATGATGCGCGAATTGAGGCGATGGCCGCGGGCGTGGAAACTGTGGCAGCACTGCCCGATCCGGTCGGCCGCGAACTTGCACGCTGGTCCAGACCGAACGGGCTCGATATCGCGCGCGTTGCCACACCCATCGGCGTGATCGGTATCATCTATGAATCGCGGCCCAATGTAACGGTCGATGCCGGCGCGCTGACGGTCAAAAGCGGCAATGCCGCAATTCTGCGAGGCGGCAGCGATTCCATTCGATCTGCGGGCGCAATCCATGCCGCCATGGCGGAGGGACTGAAATCCGCTGGCCTGCCTGAAACCGCGGTCCAATATGTGAGGACGCCCGATCGTGCCGCCGTGGGCATGATGCTGGAAGGTCTTGACGGCAATATCGACCTGATCATCCCACGTGGCGGCAAGGGCCTGACCGGCCGGGTGATGCGCGAGGCGCGTGTGCCGGTGCTGGCGCATCTTGAAGGGATATGCCACGTTTACATCCACGAGGCTGCGGACCTGGCCAAGGCCCGCGCCATCGCACTGAACGCCAAGATGCGGCGCACCAGCGTTTGTGGTGCCGCCGAAACGTTGCTTGTTGACCGCAAGGTCCTGTCCAGCCACGGCGTTCCCATTCTGGCCGATCTGGCGGCTGCGGGTTGCGAGATTCGCGGAGATGACGCCGTGCGTAGTGTTTTTCCGTCCGCCAAGCCGGTATCGGAGGAGGACTGGCGCACCGAATATCTGGACGCGATCATCGCCGTGCGCTGCGTGGACGGACTGGAGGAGGCGATTGGTCATGTCGAGACTTACGGCTCGCATCACACCGATGCGATCGTGACCGAAGATGCGGCCGCCGCTGAATCTTTCATGACCAGCGTCGACAGCGCCATCGTGCTGCGGAACGCCTCGACCCAGTTCGCGGACGGTGGTGAATTCGGCATGGGCGCCGAAATCGGTATTGGCACCGGCAAGATGCATGCGCGCGGCCCGGTTGGCGCCGAGCAGCTCACCACTTTCAAATATGTGGTACGCGGCACGGGGCAGACCCGGCCATGATGGTCGCGCATGAATAGGTCTTATTCGTGATGGCGCCCGTTTGACCTGGGTTCGTCCGCCGGGCCCGATTGCCGACGGGCTCCGCATCGGGCTGCTGGGTGGCTCTTTCGACCCGGCACATGAAGGCCATCTCTATGCCAGCCTGGTTGCGCTGCGCGCACTGGAACTGGATTATGTCTGGTGGCTGGTTTCGCCGGGCAATCCGCTGAAGACCAGTCCTCGTTCCCTGGCATGGCGGATGAAAGAAGCACGCCGTGCCGCTCGTCATCCCCGAATCCGGGTGACCGCCATCGAGGCAGACTTCCGCACCCGCTACACCATCGATACGTTGCGTGCGCTCCAGCGGCGCTTTCCGCACGTTCATTTCGTCTGGCTGATGGGCAGCGACAATCTGCTGGAGTTTTCCCGCTGGCGGAACTGGCAACAGATTGCCCGGCGCGTCCCCATTGCGGTCGTGCGTCGCCCTGGCACCGCGCTGGCGACGTTGCCGGCGACGCTGACGCGCCGCTTTGGCCTGGCACACCGGCTGGCGGCGCCACCCTCAATCCTGGTGCTGGACGGGCGGCGCAATCCGGCCAGCTCTACTGCGCTTCGCCAGGCCGGGGGCCTTGGTGCCCCCGTCGAGGCCATGTTAAACCCGCTGCTCTGACCGGAGGATCGCTGCCCTGACTCGTGCAAATAAAAACGCAAAGGCCCAGCCGGATAAACGGGTGAAGGCCAAGGCCAGTGCGGCCAAGAAGCCCACGAAAAAGGCCTCCGCAAAAGCCGTCAAGAAGCCCGCGACAAAGCGTTCGAAGAAGGGCGGCCAGCCAAAAAAGGCGGTTGCGCCCAAGTCCGCGCCGCGAAGCGAATTACTGACTCGAATCCTGGCATCGCTGGATGACGACAAGGCGGAAAATGTCGTCACCGTGAATCTGGAAGGCCGCTCGGCGCTCTGTGATGCGGCGGTAATCGCCAGTGGCCGGTCTTCTCGCCACGTCGCCGCCATGGCCGAACATCTGGGCCGTCGCCTCAAGGAGGCCGGTTATGGCACCCGGCCCATCACCGGCGCGACACAGGGCGACTGGGTCCTGGTCGATGCGGGTGATGTGATCGTGCATTTGTTCCGCCCGGAAGTGCGGGACTATTACGATCTGGAAGGCATGTGGTCGGTCGGAAGCCGTAGATAGGCGGACCATGAGGCTTTGGATCCTTGCGGTCGGTCATATGCGCGGTATGCCGGAAGGCCGGCTATGCGAGCAGTTCGTGGACCGGGCGTACAAACTGGGGCGAGGGCTGGGTTTCACGGGGGTGACGCTGGAAGAAGTGGCCGTGTCGCGCCAGCGAGAAATGGCAGCGCGAATGAAGGACGAAGCCGAGCGGCTGGCTTCCCGGTTGCCGGAGGGTGCCCATGTCGTGCTGCTGGATTCCCGCGGAAAGGGCATGACCAGCGAAGATTTCGCTGAGATGTTGGGATCGCTGCGCGATGTTGGAACCAGGGACCTGGCATTCGTCATCGGCGGCCCCGATGGTCTGGGACAACTGCCGGGCAAGAAGGCGGGCCGCAGCCTGGCCTTCGGGCCGCAGACCTGGCCGCATTTGCTGGCGCGCGCGATGCTGGCTGAACAGGTTTACCGCGCTATCACAATCCTTGCAGGGCACCCGTATCACAGGGCTTGATCCGCGACCCTGGCAGGGAACCGGACGACGTCAGGTTACGCGTGCGGGGGCAATCATTCCTTAACCATGATGGGGCGATGCTGGCGTGTCGCAATGGGACAAGCCGCGCCATGGAAATCAAAGGTCCTGGCCGCATAGAGACCGCGGCCATCAAGCGCAAATCCTCCGGCGGGCAGACCGCGGGTGGTTTCTCCGTGGGCAATGCAGCCGACAGTCAGAATTCCATCGTGGCGGGGCCCGGCCCCATCGCCGCGCTGGACTCAATCCTGATGCTGCAAGGGATGGAGGATTCCACCCAGGGCCGTTCCAGGGGTCTTGCCCATGGCGAACAGCTTCTGGAACTGCTGGATCGGGTGCGCGACGGGCTTCTGGCGGGCGGCATTCCGCGTGCAACGCTTAACCGGCTCGCGGTGGCCGTGACGCGGCGCCACGATTTGTTCGCCGATCCCAAGCTTCAGGATGTGCTGGACCAGATCGAACTGCGCGCGCATGTCGAGCTGGCCAAGCTGGAAGTACTCGACAAGAGAGTGGCCTGAAAACCCGGAACGGCTGGAGGCCGGGGCGGGTGGCCGCCCCCGCCGTCAGATTTCCAGAATCATCCGCCGGGGATCTTCCAGGTTTTCCTTCACCCTGACCAGGAAGGTTACCGCCTCGCGGCCGTCGACAATCCGGTGGTCATAGGACAGCGCCAGATACATCATCGGCCGGATCTCGATCTTGTCGCCGATCGCCACGGGCCGCGGCTGGATCTTGTGCATGCCCAGAATGCCGGACTGCGGCGAATTCAGGATCGGCGTAGACATCAGCGAGCCGAACACGCCGCCGTTCGTAATGGAGAAGGTGCCGCCCTGCAGCTCTTCCAGCTTGATCTTGTTTTCACGGGCGCGGGCGCCAAAATCCGCGATCGCCTTTTCGATTCCAGCCAACGACAAGTGGTCGACATCACGTACCACCGGCACAACCAGCCCGCGTTCGGTCGAGACCGCTATACCGATGTCGTAGTAGTTCTTGTAGATGATGTTGTCGCCTTCGATCTCGGCGTTCACATTGGGCAGTTCCTTCAGCGCGGCGACTACGGCCTTGGTGAAGAAGCCCATGAAGCCCAGCTTTACGCCGTGCTTCTTCTCGAAAATATCCTTGTAGGTCGAGCGCAGCCCCATAACCGCGGTCATGTCCACCTCGTTGAAGGTGGTGAGTTGCGCGGCGGTATTCTGCGATTCCTTGAGGCGTGCGGCGATGGTCTTGCGCAGGCGCGACATCGGCACCCGCTCCTCGCGTGCCTCGTTGCTGCGCGGGCCGACAGGGGCCGTAACGGCGGGCGACGGCTGGGTGGCGCGCGCTTCAAGAGCTGCCAGCATGTCGCCCTTGGTCACGCGGCCGTCGCGGCCGGTGCCGGCGACCGACGATGTGGAAAGACCGCTTTCGGTGGCGATGCGCTGGGCCGACGGCATGGCTGGAACATCGGTCCTGGTCGCTGCCCGGGCGGGCGCCGGCGCGGCAGCGGCTTTGGGCGCCTCGGCCTTTGGCGCAGCAGCCGGCGCAGCCGTCGCACTACCGGCCTTGCCCTCGGCGATGGCCCCCAGCAGCGCGCCCACGGTCACTGTCGCGCCGGCCGCAGCAGTGATGGATTCGATCGCGCCGTCGGCAGGTGAGGGCACCTCCACCGTCACCTTGTCGGTTTCAAGTTCCAGCAAGGGCTCGTCGCGCTTGACTGCCTCGCCTTCCTTCTTGAACCATTTGGAGACAGTGGCCTCCGTCACGGATTCGCCCATCGCAGGCACTTTGATTTCGACGGTCATGTTTGGGCTCTTCAGTGGGCAGCTCCGGAAATCGGAGCAGGTTATAGGGTAAGCGCGTCGTTGAGAAAGGCGGCCAGTTCGGCCTGGTGCTGCTTCAAAAGGCCGGCGGCGGTCGAGGCGGACTCAGGCCTGCCCGCATAACGCGGCGTGGCTTTTCCACCCAATTGGACGATTGTCGCCTCGATGCGCGGCTTGATGAAGGTCCAGGCGCCCTGATTTTGCGGCTCTTCCTGGCACCAGACGATGTCGGCCCCGGGAAAACGGTTCAATTCCTCGGCCAGTACATTTTCGGGGAAGGGGTAGAGTTGCTCGATGCGGATGATCTGGATGCGGTTCTCGCCGCGTTTCTCGCGCTCTTCCAGCAGGTCGAAATAGACCTTGCCCGTGCACAGCACTACCCGCTTGATCTTGGCGTCGGGCACCAGCTGGATGGTGGTGGCACCGGGCACAACCTCGGCCTGGTCGCGCAGCACGCGATGGAAGCTGTTGGACGGCAGCATGTCGGACAGGAAGCTGACGCATCTTTTGTGGCGCAGCAGCGACTTCGGCGTCAATACAATCAGGGGCTTCCTGAAGGGACGATGCATCTGCCGTCGCAGCATATGGAAGTAATTGGCCGGGGTGGTCGGCACGCACACCTGCATATTGTCCTGGGCGCAAAGCTGAAGATAGCGTTCAAGCCTTGCCGAACTGTGCTCCGGTCCCTGGCCCTCATATCCGTGCGGCAGAAGCAGGGTCAGGCCCGACATGCGCAGCCACTTCGTCTCTCCGGAGGAGATGAATTGGTCCACCACCACCTGGGCGCCGTTGGCGAAATCGCCGAACTGGGCTTCCCACAACACCAGCGCCCTGGGCTCAGCCATGCTGTAA
>DASTRG010000216.1:0-6743 GCA_035761325.1 Rhizomicrobium sp.
CCGCCTTGCAGGGGGAAAATCCGCGCCCGGAATATCCTTATGCCGGCTTGGGGCAGATCGCGGAGGCCGAGGGCGATGTTGAGGCGGCGCGCCGCTATTACGTGAAGGCCGTTGCCGCCAATGGCCATTATGGCCTTGCAGCGGACCGGCTGGCAGCCCTGGGCGGTCCCCCGCCCGACTCTGTCGGCGACCCGGGGGTGGTCCGCTTGCGGCCGCCGGGCGCCAACCCAACCCCCATCGACCCGCCCGTGGCATTGGCGCCGCCGCGGGGCGCGGTGTCGACCGCCTCGGCTTCGACCTCCGTTCCGGTTCATCTGCATATGCCGGGTGAGCCGGCCCGTCCGGCACCCGCCCTGCGCCCCGCCATCGGCAGCGGCCCGCAGCCGGCCAGCCCGAGCCTTGTTCAGCTGGGTGCCTGGCGCAGCCGGGCCGAGGCGGAGGCCGGATGGCAGCATGCGAGGCGGAAGGGCGGCAGCGCCCTGGAGGGGCTGGCGAATATCATCCAGCAGGCCGATTTGCCGGGCAGGGGCCATTTCTACCGGCTGCGGGTGGTGCCCGGCCCGGCAGGAGCCCGGAGCCTGTGCAAAACGCTCAGGGCCAGCGGGCTGGACTGTCTGCTTGTGACAAATTAATTGCTGGATATTCAGGCTCTTGCGCAGTCGGCCGGAGTCCTTATGGTGCGCTGCACCTAAGTTTGTGGATCATGAAATCGAAAATTGCACTGACGGCCTTGTTGATCGGGGCCGGGACTGCCTCTGTGTCGGCCTCGCCCTGGGCCGAGGTCGGCGACGACCAGCTTCGCGGCGACATTGAGTTGCTGTCCGCGTCGGGCGCGGTGGACGAGGTTTCGACGCATTGGCCACTGCCCTGGAATTCCCTGGCGGATGCCCTTGGCCATCAAGATCTTTCCTCCGAACCCCTGGCCATACAGGATGCTGCGAGGCGCGTGATGGCCGAGGCCAAGGCAGGTTTGGCGACGGGCTTTTCCGCTTCGCTGTACGCCGACGCGACCAACCAGGCGGCGACCGTCTACGGCTTCGACGGCATGGGCCGGGGCAAGGGAGCCGCGCAAGTCTCGCTGGAATACAACACCGCCGGTTTCTCTTCGCGGGTTTCGTTAGGCGCCTTCAGCCCCTCATTCAATGGCCACGGCAACAAGGTGATGCCGGAAGGGACCTATTTTGCCACCACGATCGGGGAAGGGGCACTGGTCTATGCAGGGTACCTCGACCATTGGTGGGGGCCCGGCTGGATTTCGTCGCTATCGCTGTCGAACAATACCCGTCCTATGCCCCAGATCGGTATCGAGCGGCTCGATACCTCCGCCTCCAGTTGGCCGATCCTGCGCTGGCTGGGACCTTGGCAGGTCGAATTCGTGCTGGGCATGCTGGACGGTCCGCGCATCCAGCCGGATACCTTTTACAACGCGCTGCGGCTGACATTTCACCCATTACCGGGGCTTGAGATCGGCCTGGCGCGCTCTGAGGAGTTCTGCGGCCAGGGCCATCCCTGCTCGCCACTGCGCGATTATTTCGACTTCAACAACGATCCGACACATGTGAACCGTACCAATGACCAGGGCCTCATCGACATCAAGTACAGCTACCGGTTGGGCGGCATGCCGATGCAAAGTTACCTGCAGGTGATGAACGAAGATTCGGACCCCATCCAGCATTCGGGAAGCAGCCACCTGTTCGGCACGACCATATTCGTGCCCACACCGGGTAATCCGCTGCGCCTGACGGTTGAATACACCGACAGTGTCGCCACGCTCGATATATTCGGGTTCGACAATGTTATGCATGGAGTTGCGTATAACAACAGCACCTATCCCGATGGCATGCGCTATCGCGGGCGCTCGTTGGGCTTTAGCCTGGATAGTGATTCAAGATTGCTGTCATTCCAGGGTGGCTGGACAGACTCCAGTGGCCGCTTCTACGAGTTGTCTTTCCATCATGCACAAATTTCCGATCCGCTGAATATGGCAGGCAATGCCGTCACGACTGCTCCGGTAACGGCCAATATCGGCGAGGCGCGGGTCAGCCTGCCTTTGCCCGGCATGAAGCTGGACCTTGCGGCAAGATTGCAGGACGACCAGCCGCGTCCCGATAAGGGGTTCACGGCCGGCTTTGAGGCGGCTCTGCGCGTCGCCCTCTAGTCTGTCAGGAAATCATTAAGCATGTTTTGGTGTTGAATCGCGAGCTTGTGCCGCTCTGGGCGGTTTTTAAGAATTGAACGGCAATATCCGCCCTGGAGGATTCCATGGCGGTTCTTGTCACCGGCGGCGCGGGTTATATCGGCAGCCATGTCGGTCATGCCTTGCTCGATCGCAGAGAAGAGATTGTCGTACTCGATAATCTTTCGACTGGCAGTCGTGCCTGTATCGGCGAAGGAGCTGTTTTCGTCGAAGGCGATATCGCCAATACCTGCCTCGTCGAGGAATTGCTGCGCCGTCATACCATTCGTTCGGTGTTGCATTTCGCCGGCTCCATCGTGGTACCGGATTCCATGACCGACCCATTGGCCTACTACGAAAACAATGTTGTCCGCTCGAGGGACCTTATCCGGGCTTGCGTCTCGGCAGGAGTGGAGAACTTTATCTTCTCATCGACGGCCACGGTCTATGATGCAGCCGCGCCCCAGCCGCTGATCGAGGATGCGCGAAAGGCTCCCATCAGCCCTTACGCCCGCTCCAAGCTGATGACCGAATGGATGCTGGAAGATGTCTCGCGCGCGCACCCCATGCGCCACATTGTGTTGCGCTATTTCAACGTCGCCGGGGCCGATCCGCAGGGCCGCACCGGCCAGTCCACGCCAAAGGCGACCCACCTGATCAAGCGTGCGGCCCAGGTGGCGTTGGGCCGGGTGCCGCATCTGGACATTTTCGGGACGGATTACCCCACCCCGGATGGCACCGGTGTGCGCGATTACATTCACGTCACCGACCTGGCCCAGGCCCACCTGCTGGCGCTGGACGCGCTGCGGGCGGGCGCGCCCTCGACGGTCTACAATTGCGGCTATGGACGGGGTCTCTCCGTTCGTGAGGTGGTGCGGGGCGTCGAGAAGGTCATCGGCCGCCTCCTGCCGGTGCGCGAAGGCGCCCGCCGGCCCGGCGATCCCCCCACGCTGATTTCCGATCCCGGACGCATCAAGGCGGCCCTGAACTGGATCCCCCGCCATGATGACCTGGAGGAGATCATCCGCTCGGCGATCGCCTGGGAGCGCCGCTTCAATGCGGGCTGAACCGGCCTGACGCCATAATTCCGGCGCGCCCCCTTGTTATCGGCCGGCCTGATCCTCATAACCGCCCGCCATGCGCAGCTTCGACACCACCCATCTGACCAGCAGCACGATCGGCTGGCTGCGCAGGTACGAGAACCACATCTCGGCAGTGTCGCTGGCGGGAGGCTTTGCCTTCGATTCCTGGGCCTTCGGCCAGATCGACCGGCCCGAGACGCAGGCCGTCTTCATCGTCTATCTGCTGGTGGCGGGGATCGCGATCGCGGTGCTGCATGGCCTGGAATCGCGGCCCGAGGAAAGGCGCCCGTCCGACCGGGTCCGCGCCGTCCTGATTTTCACCACCCAGTTCGCCCTGGGGTGCCTGCTGTCGGGATTCTGCGTCTTCTATATTCGCAGCGCATCGCTCACCTCATCCTGGCCGTTCCTGCTGGCGCTGATGGCGATCTTCGTCGGCAACGAGTATCTGCGTCGCTATCATTCGCGACTGGTCTTCGCGGCGCTGCTGTTCTTCTTCTCGCTCTATTCCTATGCCATCCTGCTTGTGCCGCTCGTCGTGCAGCGCATCGGCAAGATCCCTTTCCTCATCAGCGGGGTCATTGCGGTGGTGATCTTCGCCATCTACATGCGCGCCCTGGCCCAGCTGGGTCACGAGCGCTATCGCGGCGCGCGCATGCAGGTGGCTGCCGGCATGGTGCTGATCACGCTGTTCCTCAACGCCGCCTATTTCCTCAAGCTGTTGCCGCCGCTGCCGTTGGTGCTGACCGACGCCGGGGTCTATCATTCCGTGGAGCGCGTGCAGGAGGGCTATCGCGTCGCCTCGGAGCAGGAACCACCGGAATGGGAAGCGCTCTTCGGCACTTTTCCTCTGCTGCATATCCAGCATGGGGCGCGGATATACATCTACAATTCGGTCTTCGCCCCGCGCGGTCTTGAAACCCTTATCGTGCATGACTGGCAATGGCGCGATCCAAAATCCGGTGGCTGGATAAGCCAGCAGCGCGTCGTGGTGAATATCGTGGGCGGACGTCAGGACGGCTACCGCTGGTACACTTACAAGACTGGTCCGAGGCCTGGCCAGTGGCGCGTCAATATCGAGGCGGCTGACGGACGGAGTATCGGACGCGTACGCTTCGCAGTCGAGGAACAGGCCGTGCCGCCGGCCTTGACCATGCGCATCATCAAGGGCAGCAACTAAAGCATCGAGCGCAGGCGTATCTCGGCAGCGGCATTGAAACCGTGATCGGGCCGCGGTTGGTCGTCCTGGGCGCGGACCGCAAGATCGACCATCATCCGATGGAAGGGGAAGGAGACGCGCCCCTCGACCATATTGATGCGGACAGGGCTAGTGGTGACGATATTGTAAAATGAGGGACGAGTCAGGCCGATATACGGGTTGGAGACGTCTGCGTGTTGCAGGCTCAGGCGGTAATCAATGCCATTGGGTGAGCGCCAGTCGCCAACAATAGAGAAAAGCTGAGAATCGCTGTCCAGGCTGAAACCGAGGCTGCGATCGCGGTAGCGCAACCCGTCAGGATATTGGATATTGTTGTAGGCAAAGCCATGGTCGATATGGCCCCAGAAAAGCTGATAGGTCGGGATTGAACTCGCCCATTCCAGAGTGAACCGCGCCAAGCCCCTCCGATAGGGCGACCAAACGGTTGCGCCATAGAGATGGCTGACCGACTGCGGCAGGGGATTGCTCTGGACCTCGTTCATTTCCTGGACATAGATTGAAAACGGCACGGCGCCAACCCGACCGGTATAATGAATGTCGATCAGACCCTGGTCGTTGGTCTGATTGGCCACTTTGCTGTTGTTGCTGAAATGCAGCCACTCCGCCAAAGGCTTGCAGGGTTGCCCAGTGCCGCACATCTCATCCATGCGTGCGAAGCCGATTTCCAGCCCGGGAAACGGGTTGAACGATATCCGCACCGCGTCATAAAGCGTGTTGCGGTTAATGCGGGGTCCATCCAGCGCACCGACAAAAAATTCCGCCTGCCACGGGCCAAGCCAGCGCAGAACCGGCCATTGGAACGCGGAGGTGTCGGCCCGCATGATGCCGACATGGGGAAACGGCCTGGCATTGTTTGAGAGCGACAGGGCAGACATCCACCCCGGTCCCCACCAGTGCGGCATGTAACCGGCATAAACGATCGAATTGCCCACCAGTTGCGCGATATAGCTGCCATCCAGCATCAGTGTCTGGTGATCGTACCGGTTGCCGGTCTGCGCGCCGACATTCAGCCGTATCGAGGTCGTATCCATGTTGTACTGCATGGAAAGTTGCGCCTGCGCATCCTGCCGCCCAAGGGCGCCAAAATCCCGGATCAGTGACGGCAGGTTGGTGAGATCCAGACTTGCCGTGGTCTGAAAGCCCGTCGAGGTCTGAACACGAGCCATCTGCCGTACGTGGCGCTCGGCAATGGCCACATAGTCCGGCTGCAGATCGAGCGCGCCATCATCCTTGTTCAGAGAGGCATACAGCCCCCGCCAGGAAATCGGCCATTGACTGGTGATGCCGTCCACCATGCGGGCGGTTGCAAGAATCTCGATGTCCGACCTGAGGCCGGTATCGCCCACCTCTGCCCAGGGCGAGGCGGCCGCGGCGCCGACACCAAGGCCAAGGAGAAAGACACACAGCAAGCCAGAGCGCAGCACGTGTCGAACGCGCACGCTGTGGCCAGCTTGATGTTTTCTGTTACCTGACCGCACGAACGCCACGGATTTCCCCTTGCGGGCCGAAGCTAAAGGAAGCCCCGTTGCCCTGCAATATACAATTGAAATGGTTGCAATTTTCGGGTTCTGGGGCCTGTGTTTCAGGCTGGCCGGCGGAGGATATCGTCCATCGCCCCCAAGAGCTTTTCGAAGTCGCCGGAGATGACGGCGCCGATGCAGCCGATGCGGAACGTGTCCGCGCCGGTCAGTTTGCCCGGATAGATCAGATATCCGCGCGCAGCCAGCGCGTCATAGAACTGGTCGAAAGTCAGGTGCCACGCGGGCGGCGTGCGGAAGGTGGCGATGATGGGCGATTGTACGGCGTCGTCCAGGTATGGCGTGAAGCCCAGCCGCTTCATTCCGGCCAGCAGGGTGGTGAAATTGTTCCGGTAGCGGGCCAGCCGCGCCGACGGGCCGCCCTCGGCTTCCAGAAGTTCCAGCGCTTTCACCGTGCCGGCCACAACCTGCACGGGGGGCGTGAAGCGCCACTGGCCGTTCTTTTCGAAGCCCTGCCATTGCGCCTTCAGGTCAAGGCTGAGGGATGCGGCAGGCCCTGCGGATTCCAATGCCGCCCTGGCCACGATGGCAAAACCGATGCCGGGCGGTCCTTCCAGGCATTTGTTGCTGCTGGCCAGCAGGGCCGCGATCGGCGTGGCGCGCAGATCGATCGGCAGCGCGCCGAAGCTGCTCATCGCGTCGACGATCAGGGCGCGCCCTTCCGCCGCCACCGCGTCGGCTACCGCCTGAAGCGGGTTCAGGATGCCGGTGGTGGTTTCGCAATGGACCAG
>DASTRG010000217.1:0-4530 GCA_035761325.1 Rhizomicrobium sp.
CTGCGCGTCGCCAGCTTCACGTCGCGCCAGAGAAGGACGAGGAATGGGCTCACAGCGTCACGCTTTCGTTGCCCAAGCCCAGCGGATCGTGCGTGGCGGCCACCACCATGCCGCCATTGCCGCAATGGATCGCCATCAGCCACGCGACCAGCGCCTGGCCCGCGCTATCCAGGGCGGCGAACGGTTCGTCCATCAGCCAGAGCGGGCGGTTCGACACCAGAAGCCGCGCCAGCGCCAGGCGGCGCTTCTGGCCCGCCGACAGATAGCGGCAGGGCAGATCGCGCTGGCGGGCAAGACCGACCTGTTCCAGCACGGCATCGTCGACCTTCGCGGCATAGAGGGCGGCATAAAAGGAAAGCTGCTCGATCACCGTGAACTGGGGCTTGAGGCCGTCCTGATGGCCCAGCCAGCCAATGAAGCGGCCGCGTTCCTCGGGGTCGGTAACGGGCTTGCCGTCCTGGGTCAGTGTCAGCGTGCCGGCGGCGGGGCTCAGGAAGCCGGCGACCATCCGCAGCAGGCTGGTTTTGCCGCTGCCATTGGCCCCTTCCACCGCCAGCGCCTGGCCCGCCTTCACCCGAAACGACAGGCCTTCGAACAGCCGCCGCTCTCCGCGCATGCAGGCCAGTCCATCGGCGGTGAGGGTCGAGATCATGGGCCGGTTCTACAGGCTCACTCAAAAGCAGGCAATTAAGCCTGCTCGGGCCGGAAGTAATGGGCTTCTTCGAACTCCCATGCACCTATGTCTTCGATCGACTGGAGGTAACCATAGACATCAGGAACGGCCGATATTTGCGGCACGTCGATCGAATACAGTCTGCGATGACCGTTCGCGCCTTCGAACGTGCACCCCAGAAGGGCCAATTGCGGCCAGTATTTCAGGAACACGTCATGCTCGGCCCCAGAATTTAGTTTGACGCGATACGTTGAATGCCCGCCGCGGCGTACAACACGGTCGAAGACCAGCCTCCCGTCTTGCATATGCGCCGCCACAACGTCCTGGTAGCTGATTTCGTAGGCTTCAAAAGGCGAATTGTCGATCTCATAGGTGCCATCGTTCAAGACGGAGGCCCACATGGTCTCAACGATATTCTCAAGCCGGAATGCGATCTTTACACGTTGGGTCTCTTCGCGCTCCACGTAAAATCGCCCCTCTAATACATATGCTGGCCGCCGTTTATGGACAGCGTCGAGCCGGTGATGAAGCCGCCCTCGTCCGCCACCAGAAACAGAACACCGCGGGCGATCTCGTCGGCATGGCCCAGCCGACCCACGGGAATACGGGCGACGATCTTGGCCAGAACATCCGCCGGCACGGCGGCGACCATGTCGGTATCGATGTAGCCGGGTGCGATGGCGTTGACGGTGATCCCGGCACGGGCGCCTTCCAGGGCGAGCGCCTTGGTGAAACCGTGGATGCCGGATTTCGCGGCGGCATAGTTGACCTGGCCATACTGGCCGGCCTGGCCGTTTATCGAACCGATGTTCACGATGCGGCCGAACTTGCGCTGGTTCATGCCGTCCCAGGCTGCCTTGCACATATTGAAGCAGCCGCCGAGATTGGTGTCGATCACATCGTCCCAGGCGGTGCGGTTCATCTTTTTCATGGTGCCGTCGCGGGTGATGCCGGCATTGTTGACGATCACATCGACGGGGCCCAGTTCGGCCTCGATCCGCCTCACGCCCGCCACACAGGCATCGAAATCGCATACATCCCACTTGTAGGCACGGATGCCGGTACGTTCGGTGAAGGTCCTGGCGCGCTCTTCGTTGCCGGCATAGTTGGCCGCGACCGTGTAGCCCGCATCCTTCAGGGCCACGGAGATTGCCTCGCCGATGCCGCGCGTGCCCCCCGTGACCACCGCTACCCTTGTCATATTACCTCCCGCTTCCGTTAACGGCCATTAGGGCGACAAACAGAAGCCGGTTCAACCGCGGAAACGGGCGATCCAACCAATCGGTCGCGGTTCTGGGGCCCCTTTAGCGCGCTTCGCGCACACGGAGCGAGATGAAAGCAAGCCGGCACAATGCCGGGCTCGAGCATCAACGCTCCACACACATCGCTATTCCCATGCCGCCGCCGATGCACAGCGTCGCCAGCCCCTTTTTGGCGCCGCGGCGGCCCATCTCGAACAGCAGGGTGGTCAGGATGCGCGCGCCCGAGGCCCCGATGGGATGGCCGATGGCGATGGCCCCGCCATTGACGTTTACCTTGGCGGGGTCCCAGCCCATGTCCTTGTTGACGGCACAGGCCTGGGCCGCGAAGGCTTCGTTGGCCTCCACCAGATCCAGGTCCGCGGCCTTCCAGCCGGCCTTTTCCAGCGCGGCCCTGGAGGCGGGGATGGGCCCCGAGCCCATCACCTTCGGATCGACGCCGGCCTGGGCCCAGCCGGCGATGCGCGCCAGGGGCGCAAGGCCCCGGGCGGCGGCGTCCTTGCCGCTCATCAGCACCAGCGCGGCGGCACCGTCATTGAGCCCGCTGGCATTGCCGGCGGTCACGGTGCCGTCCTTGGTGAAGGCAGGCCTGAGGCCTGCAACGGCCTCATAAGTGGCGCCGTCGCGGATATATTCGTCGCTGTCGACCACCGTATCGCCCTTGCGGCCCTTCACGGTGACGGGGGCGATCTCGTCCTTGAAGCGCCCGGCCTTGCGGGCGGCTTCGGCCTTGTTCTGGCTGGCGACGGCGAACCTGTCCTGTTCCTCGCGGGTGATCTGCCACTGCTGGGCAACATTCTCGGCCGTAATGCCCATGTGATAGCCGTTGAAGATGTCCCACAGCCCGTCACGGATCATGGTGTCGATGAACTGGATATCGCCCATCTTCTGGCCCGCGCGCAGATAGGCGGCATGGGTGGACAGGCTCATGCTTTCCTGGCCGCCGGCGACCACGATCCTGCTGTCGCCGGTCTGGATCGCCTGGGCGCCCAGCGCCACGGTCCTGAGGCCCGAGCCGCAGACCATGTTTATCCCCCAGGCAGGCGCGGCCATGGGCACGCCGGCCGCCATCGCCGCCTGGCGGGCGGGGTTCTGGCCCTGCGCGGCGGTCAGAACCTGGCCCAGGATGACCTCACTGACCTCCTCGCCCGTGATCTTGGCCCGTTGCAGCGCGGCGCGGATGGCCACTTCACCCAGCCTGTGCGCGGGAACCGTGGCAAATGCCCCGTTGAAGGACCCCACCGGCGTGCGGGCGGCGGACACAATCACAACATCTTCCATGGGGATCTCCAGCGCGGATGCCGCAACTATGTAGCCCAAAATGCCGCGATTGCGAGCCCTGGTTACCGCAACCGGATTTACCTTGATCGACAGTACCTTACGGAGACCCATGCAACCTGAAATATGCTGCGATTGCTAAAATCGCGCTGGACACAGGGACCCTGGGATGTTGTCCTTGTCTTTCAGCGTCATAGCGGCGCCATGGGAGTTGGGGAACAAGTGTCAGACGAGAAATCCAAGGGCGAAGGCCCGGTCATCATCAAGAAATACGCCAACCGGCGGCTCTACAACACGCAAACGTCCAGTTATGTGACGCTGGACCACCTGGCCGCGATGGTGAAGCACGGCACGGAGTTCGAAGTGCAGGACGCCCGCACGGGCGAAGACATCACCCGCAGCGTGCTGACCCAGATCATCTTCGAGGAAGAGGCGAAGGGCCAGTCCTTGCTGCCTATCAAGTTCCTGCGTCAACTGATCCGCTTCTATGGCGACTCCCTTCAGACATTCGTGCCGGGCTACCTGGACATGAGCATGGAGAGTTTCACCAAGAACCAGGGCGCCATGCGTGACCGCATCGCCGAGGCGCTGGGCGGCGGCAACCAGATGATCGAGAACATGACGCGCCAGAATCTGGCCCTTTTCGAGAATGCCATGGCCATGTTCTCGCCCTTCGGCGCCAAGCCCGCCGATGCCAGACCGGAGGAGTCCAAGGGAGCGAGCCGGCCCGCCAGCGACGAAGTCGCCGACCTCAAGGAAGAGGTCGAGCAGATGCGCAAGCAGCTCGCCGAACTGAGCCAGCGCAAGTGAGACCCCGTTTCGGGGGCGCGCATATCGTCATTGTCGCGGCGCTGGTCCTTCTGGCCGGCTGCGCGGGACCCATGTCCCGGCGCGAGGCCGAGAGCTATGCGTCGCGCCGCATGGCGCGTTACTGCGCAACAGCCTGCGGCAGTTACCACATCACCGGCGCGCAGCGGATGAAGGACCGCTGGCTGGTCGATTTTGATTCCGCCCGCCGCAAGCTGGCCGTGCTGGTGGATGATGGCGGCAACACCGAAGTGACCGTCTGGGACAAGTGACCGCCAGCCGGATTGGATGCGCTATCGATCCCATTCGGGATCGATGAGCGGCTCGCCGAAATGAAATCCCTGGAAATAATCGACACCGAAGCTCTGCAGCAGAGAGGCATCGGCGTCGGAGCCTACCCACTCGGCCACCGTCCCGATGTCGAAATTCTTTGCCAGGTCCACCAGCGTGCGCACGAAGACCTGGTTTTCGGGAGAGCGGCTGAGGTCGGTCACATAGGAGCCGTCGATCTTG
>DASTRG010000218.1:0-12891 GCA_035761325.1 Rhizomicrobium sp.
TCAGCGGCTTTCCCGTTATAAACGCCGCATAGTTCCTGACGAGTTGACGGGGGGACAGCTGCCCGTCGCGATTTCTAGTGAGGGTTGAAAAATGAAACTTCGTTTAATCGCCTTGGCGACGGTAGCCGCCGTTGCCTTCAGCGCGCCTGCAATGGCGGCAGAGGGATGGTACCTGGGGCTGGGAGCCGGCTACAGCATGGGCAGCGATATCGACGCAAAGTCGGTACCGGCAGGAACCAATCTCACCGCCACGTCCCTGGAAGGTTGGGCCGGGATCGGTTCGATCGGTTATTCCTTTGGGAACAACTGGCGCATCGAAAATGAAGTCAGCTTCTCCGAGCATTCGGGCAGCGCCTGGGGCGGCACGGTCAACGCCTATTCCAGCAACTGGGCCGACATGGTCAATGTCCTTTACGACATCCCGCTGTCGGATCAGTGGAAGCTGTCCATCGGTGGCGGCGTCGGCCTCGGCGTTGCCAACCTGCACTACACTCAGGGTGCAAACAACTTGCTCCTGGACGGTGCCCCGTTGGGCTTCCAGTGGCAGGGCATTGTCGGCCTGAGCTACGCCGTTGCGCCCGACATGGATCTGTTCGGCGAATACCGCTATCGCAGCAACGAGGTTGACGACACCTATCGCGCATCGCTGCCGGGCGTCGGCTCCTGGCATGTCGATAATGCCGCGGAGAATGTGGCGATGTTCGGCGTGCGTTGGTACATGACGCCGCCGCCTCCCCCGCCGCCGCCTCCGCCGCCTCCGCCCCCGCCGCCGCCTCCCCCGCCGCCGCCGCCTCCGCCGCCTCCGCCTCCGCCGGCGAAGACCTATATCGTCTTCTTCGACTTCGATAAGTCCGACCTCACCGCGGAAGCGCAGCAGACAGTCAGCGAGGCTGTGTCCGCGGCGAAGACGCTGGGTTCGGTCCGAGTCATGGTCACCGGCCACACCGACACAGTCGGTTCGGACCGCTACAACCAGGCGCTGTCGGTCCGCCGGGCGCAGTCCGTGAAGGACGAGATGGTGCGTCAGGGTCTGACCGCCGACTCGATCGCGATCGAGGGCAAGAGCTTCCACGATCCGCTGGTTCCGACCGGCCCGGGCGTGCGCGAGCCCAAGAACCGGCGCGCGGTAATCGATCTGGGTGGCTGACAACCTCCCGACTGAATGAGAAAGGGCCGGTCGAAAGACCGGCCCTTTTTCTTTGCTCCCACGCAGCTCTTTTTATTTCATTGGCCGCTAACGCGGCCGGCGCGGTCATCGATCCGGGCGGGTGAGGCCTAGGTCTTCGTGGCGAGCGCAAGCGAGGCCGAAGCAAAAATGCAAAAGGGCCGGACCTTTCGGGCCGGCCCCTGCGGAGTCTTCGATCGGCTACTGAAGCAACCGCACCGCGGGCGTATTGCCGTCCGCCGCTGCCGGCGGATCGCCGGGCAGGGCCGGACGGGGGATGGGCAAGATATCGGCGCCGGACTTTACCCCTTCCAGGGTGACGGCAACGCGAATCTCGCAGGCGTCGACCGGCGAGACTTCCTTGACCTCGATGCCGGAGACCAGATCAGCAAGCACCGGCTTGTCGGGGGCGAGCGCCGCGGCGAAGACAACGTCGGCGGTCTTACAGAAATTGTCGTGCGCGCCCGGCTTGGTGCGGCGCTGTTCGGCATGAGCGATGGCGCGCGTCTTGTAGGCGTCGTAGGCGGCGTTACCGGCGGCAGCGCCGTTCAGGCGTTTGAACATGCGCAGCATCATGCCGTCGGATTTGCGCAGTTCGGGGCCGAACACGGTCTGGAAGCGGTTGAACAGCGCCACCTCGCGCGGGCCGCAGGCGAGCGCGGCGTCCGTCAGCTCCTGCTGCACGGCAGAAATCTGGATGGCGGAGACTTCCGACGGCGAGGCGCAGCCCCGCGCTTCGGCAACACCGGTTGCGGCCACACTGATGGCGAGCAGGCAAACGCCAAGCTTGCATGCGGTCATGATTGTCCTCTCCAAGAGATCCGGGTGCGATCCGGAGAGTAACCATACCCGGATCGCCGGCACCCCGCCAAGCCCTTGTAACAAGGGAACTTTATGCCCAGGGGCCTCGACACGATCGCCGGGATACGGCCGCCTGCCAGCGCGTTTGTACTATCAAGCGAGGCCCGCCATGTGGCGCCGTCTGATTTTTGTCAGCATTGCCCTGTTTTTCGCCACACCGTCCCTAGCGCGGCACCGCTTTCCCGTTACTGCGCCGGCCCTTCTCACCGAACATCAAGTCGCCCTGGCCACCGACCAGGAGCAGCCCCTTTATCCCATGAATTATGCCGACGAAGCCGCCCAGTCACTGGGCGTCAAAGGCGGGAAATGGGAGGCGTTCGATACCGGCCCCACCTCCTCCAGTCCGTTCATGCCGTCCCTGCGCGGTGGTGTGGACAGTGGCGGCGCCATGATCCGCCTGCAATGGCGCTGACCCGGCGCCAAGCCTCCCTCACCTTTCCCATCGGGTTCCGGTCTAGTATTGCTCTTCCATAAAATCAGGTGGCAGACGAACTGCCGGCAGCGCCGCAGGCCCGCGAAAGCTGAAGTCTTTCACAGCGGCCAGGCGCCCATGAAACGAGGATTGCGGCTTGGCTTACAAGATTGCGGTAGTGGGGGCGACCGGCAATGTCGGGCGTGAGATGCTCAAGGTGCTGGCCGAGCGCCAGTTCCCCTTTTCCGAGGTGGCGGCGCTGGCCTCGACCCGCTCGGTCGGAACCGAGGTGTCCTTCGGCGAGGGCACGCTGAAGGTCAAGGCGCTGGACTATTACGACTTCAAGGGCACCGACATCTGCCTGATGAGCGCCGGCAGCGATATCGCCCGGCAATGGGCGCCAAAAATCGCGGCCCAGGGCTGCACCGTGATCGACAATTCCAGCGCCTGGCGCATGGACCGGAAGGTGCCGCTGGTGGTGCCCGAAGTGAATGCCGATGCCCTGCTCGAGCGGCCCAGGGGTATCATCGCCAATCCCAACTGCTCGACCGCGCAGCTGGTGGTGGCGCTGAAGCCGCTGCATGACGCCTTCACCATAAGACGTGTGGTGGTGTCGACCTACCAGTCCGTTTCGGGCGCCGGACACGAGGCGATGGACGAGCTGTTCCGCCAGACCCGCGCGGTCTTCGTCGCCGACCCCGTTGTGGCGGAGGAATTTCCCAAGCAGATCGCCTTCAATGTCATTCCCCATATCGATGTCTTCCTGGATTCCGGCTTCACCCGGGAGGAGTGGAAGATGATGGTGGAGACGCAGAAGATCCTGGACCCCGATATCCGGTTGACCGCGACCTGCGTGCGGGTGCCGGTGTTCGTGGGGCACAGCGAGGCGGTGTCGATTGAATTCGAGCAGCCGGTGACGGCGGAAAAGGCGCGCCAGGTGTTGCGCGCGGCGCCGGGTGTGCTTGTGGTCGACAAGCGGGAGGATGGCGGCTATGTCACCCCCATCGAGTGCGCCGGCGAGGACGCCACTTTCGTCAGCCGCATCCGCAAGGACCCCAGCGTGGAGAATGGCCTGATGCTCTGGATCGTATCGGACAATCTGCGCAAGGGCGCGGCGCTGAATGCGGTGCAGATTGCCGAAAGCCTGGTCAATCGCAAGCTTCTGACGGCCGCCTGAAAGCAAGGGAGAGAACAATGCCGAAATGCTACTGGATCGCACGCGTCGACGTGCACGACCCGCAGACCTACAAGTCCTATGTCGAAACGGCCAAGCCCGCCTTCGAACGCTACAAGGCCAAATTCCTGGCGCGCGGCGGCAAGACCGAAGTGCTGGAAGGCCAGGCCAGGGCGCGCAACGTCATCATCGAATTCGCCTCATTCGAGGACGCGCACAACTGCTATCATTCGCCCGAATACACCAAGGCGCGCGAATATCGCAGCAAGGCCGGTGTGGGCGAATTCGTCCTTGTCGAGGGCACCGAATAGCCGCCGGGCGCGGGGCTTTGAATGACACGGATGATTGAGGCCTACCGCCAGGCGGTGGCGAAGGGTGCGCTTCGGTCCGACCCGGGCCAGGTCGCCGCGGCTGAGAAGCTGGACCGGCTGTGCCTGGCCCTGGCGGCCAAGCCTGGTTTCTTCCTGTTTCGCCGTGTCGTGGCTCCGCCGCGCGGACTTTACATCTGGGGCGAAGTGGGCCGCGGCAAGACCATGCTGATGGACCTGTTCTTTGCCTCGGCTCCGCTGACGAAGAAGCGCCGCGTCCATTTCAACAGCTTCATGGTCGATACGCATGCGCGCATCCATGCGATGCGCCAGCAGGCGGGAACAGCCGATCCCATCGCGCCGGTGGCGCGCGAACTGGCGGCAGGCGTGCAGCTGTTGTGCTTCGACGAATTCCAGGTGACGGATGTGGCCGACGCCATGATCCTGGGCCGGCTGTTCGAAGCCCTGTTCGCGCAGGACATAGCCATCGTGGCAACCAGCAATACCGCGCCCGAGCGCCTGTATGAAGGCGGCCTGAACCGCCAGCTGTTCCTGCCCTTCATCGACGAGATCGAGCAGCGGCTGGACGTTGTGGCGCTGAACGGGCCCACCGATTATCGCATGCAGGCGCCGGCGTCCGCCCTGGCTTCGACGTTTGCCGCCCCCTCCGATAACGGCACCGGGACGAACAGCGAGGTTGCCGCGGGTATCAAGGCATGGATGACGCCGCTGTCGCCGCAAGCCGAAGCGGACATGAACACCGCCTGGCAGCGCCTGACGGGCACACGGGCGGGGCGGCCGGTGATCCTGACCGTGCTGGGCCGCAAACTGGTGGTGCCCCAGGCTGCCAGGGGCGTCGCCCGATTCAGCTTTGCCGAATTGTGCGACAATCCGCTGGCCGCGGCCGATTACCTGGCCATTACGCAGAATTTCCGTACCGTATTGATCGACCACATCCCGCAGATGACGCCTGACATGCGCAACCAGGCACGGCGCTTCGTCCTTCTTGTCGATACCCTGTACGACGAAGGCGTCAGGCTGATTGCCAGCGCCGCCACTTCCCCCGCAGGCCTTTATCCGCAGGGCGATGGCGCCGAGGCGTTCCGGCGAACTGTCTCGCGGCTTGCGGAAATGCAGGGCGAGGATTACTTGATTCGCAGACATGCGATACACGGCCTGTCATGACGGACGTTTACTGGGCCTGTGCTTTCATACTGGTGTGCATTCTGGCCTACCGCTTCGGCTGGCCGCGGCTGAAGCAATTCGATGCCGAAAATATCGCGCGCATCGAGCGTGAGCGCCGCGACAAGACGGATGCCAAGGCCCACATCCGGCACGCCCTGGAAGTCGCCGACGAGCAGGTCGAGGCTATCCAGGAAATCAAGGTGGGCAGCATCACCCATTACATCTTCGAGGCGGAGGCCTTCGCCACCCGGGACGAAGCCGAGGAAATGCGTGCGCGCCGCGTCGGCGTGGTGGCGCGCCGCTTTTATGAGGAATTGCCTGCCGCCCTGACGGCGCGCAGCGAAAGCGGCGGTGACCAGCGCGCGCCCTTGTCGGCGCGCGAACGCGCCAGCGCCCGCTGGAAGCGGACACTCCATTGAATGCGATGACCGTCGTCGTGCTGGGACTGGCGGCCGGCGCCGTCGCCGGGGTGCTGTCCTTCGCGCTGGCGTTGCTGCGGACGCCGCCGGCAAAAGCCCGGCGCGTGGCGCTGGCCGGTACCATGGGCGGCGCTGTCGCGTTTACCCTGACCGCGCTGGTGCAGCTGCCTTTCTATGGCGGCTCGGAAAGCGGGATTGCCATGCCTCTGCTGATCGCCTGCGCCGCCGGCGCGGCAGGCGCGTGGATGGCGGCCGGCATGATCCTGCGTACCCAAAATACAAACCGGGATACCTGAAGCGCAAATTCCGGCCAGCGGGAACAAGCGACGGGCGAGCCCCGCCGGTCGGAAGATCGCGTCAGGCGGCCTCGCCCTTCATCAGGCGCGGCAGCTTTCCGATGTCGCCGCCCGCATGGCGCATGAAGAAGCGCCGGGCCGGACCGATGGAATCGACGATCCCCAGGCCGATGTCGCGCAGCGCCCGGATCGGCGCGAGGTCATTGGAAAAAAGCCGGTTCAGCGCATCGGTGGACGCTGCCAGCGCGAAACTGTCAAAACGCCGCCAGCGCTCGTAACGCCTGAGCACGTCCAGCGCGCCGATATCGCGGCCCAGCCGCGCCGCGTCCAGCAGTACCTCGGCCAGCGCGGCGGCATCCTTGATCCCCAGATTCAGCCCCTGCCCGGCGATGGGATGAATGCCGTGCGCGGCGTCGCCCGCCAGTGCGAAACGCGGCGCCACGAAATCGCGCGCGATGTGGAAGGAAAGCGGATAGGACCAGCGCGGCTCGCCCGCCTTGACCTTGCCGAGATGGGCCCCGAAGCGGCGCGCCAGCTCCGTGTTGAAGCCGGCCTCGCCGAGCGCCAGCAGACCCGGCGCCCTTGCCTTGGTCTCGGTCCATACCAGTGAGGAACGGTTGCCCGGCAGTGGCAGGATGGCAAACGGCCCCGCAGGCAGGAAATGTTCATAGGCGACGCCGTTGTGCGGTCTTTCATGCTCGACGGTCGCCACAATGCCGGTCTGGGGATAGGACCAGCCCACCTTGCCTATTCCCATCTGTTCGCGCAGCGGGCTGTCGCGGCCGTCAGCGGCGATGACAAGGGGTGCGGCGATCGCCGGGCCATCGGCGAGGATGGCGCTGGCGCGGCCGTCTTCGACCGTGACCGATTTCACCGCGCTGGGGGCTATCAGCTCCAGTCCCGGGGTCGCCGCCGCCGCTTCCTGAAGCGCCAGACGGATGTGGCGGTTCTCGGCGATGTGGCCCAGGGCGTTCGTCCCCACCTCCTGCGCGTCAAAATGCAGCGAGAAGGGCGAGGGCGCCCGCCCGATGGCCCCGTCGGTCACCAGAATCTCATGGATGGGCTGGGCGTGCGGGGCCAGATGTTCCCATACCCCCAGCGCAGCCAGCATACGCACGCTGGCATAGGCCAGGGCCGAAACCCGGCCGTCGAAGCGCGGGTCCAGCCGCCTGGCCTGCGGCGCGGCATCGGCAACCGCCACCCTGAGCCCGCCTTTCGCCAGGGCGATTCCCAGCGGCAGGCCGACCAGTCCGCCACCCGCGATGAGTATGTCGACCTGCTTCACGCTCCTGCTCCAATCACGATGATTTTTTGTGCAACACGCTTATCCTGCACATCAAATGGGCAAAAAGCTTGCCCTTTTTCGCGCCAGCTGGCTGCCGAATTTCGAAAAATTCCCTGAAATTGCAATGGCTTATCTGCTTTCCCGGGGGTTGGCCCGCTTCTTGATATTCCGTGGAGGCCGGGCGGTCGTCCGGCGGACAGCAAATTCACGGAAGGACCGCAGATGAAGCTTATTACGGCGATCATCAAACCCTTCAAGCTCGACGAAGTCCGGGAGTCGCTATCGGCGCTCGGCGTCCAGGGCATGACGGTGAGTGAAGTGAAAGGCTATGGGCGCCAGAAGGGGCACACCGAAATCTATCGCGGCGCGGAATATGCCGTGAGCTTCCTGCCCAAGCTCAAGATCGAAGTGGCGGTCAAGAGCGAGATGCTGGAAGCAGTGATCGACGCAATCACCTCCAGGGCGAAGACCGGCCAGATCGGCGACGGAAAGATTTTCGTCACGCCGCTCGAACAGGTCGTGCGTATCCGCACCGGCGAAACCGACGGCGACGCGCTGTAACAAGGGGATGACAAACATGACACGCAGAATCTTGAAGAAAGCGGGCGTCGCGGCGGCTGCCGCGCTGGGCATGCTGGCGATGACCGGGAGGTGCGCCTTCGCGGCGGACGCGCCCACCCTCAACAGCGGCGACACCGCCTGGCTGCTGACCAGCGCCGCGCTGGTGCTGATGATGACCATTCCCGGCCTGGGACTGTTTTATGGCGGCATGGTGCGCAAGAAGAACGTGCTGGCCACACTGGCGCAGAGCTTCGGCGCCACCGCGCTGATCAGTGTGCTGTGGATGGTGCTGGGCTATTCGCTGGCCTTCAAGACCAATGGCGACACCCAGCTCAACCAGTTTATCGGCGACCTCAGCTATGCCTTCCTGCGGCCGATGAAGGTGGACGCGCTTTCGGGCACCATCCCGGAATCGGTCTTCATGTTCTTCCAGATGACCTTCGCCATCATCACCCCGGCGCTGATCGCCGGCGCGCTGGCCGACCGCATGAAGTTTTCCGCCTTCCTCTGGTTCATGGGCCTGTGGCTGATCTTCGTCTATTGCCCGATCGCCCACATGGTCTGGGGCGGCGGCATCCTGGGCACCATGGGGGCGCTGGACTATGCCGGCGGCACGGTGGTGCATCTCAATGCCGGTACCGCGGCGCTGGTCACCTGCCTGGTGCTGGGCAAGCGCATCGGTTACGGCACCGAGAACATGTCGCCGCACAACCTGGTCCTGTCGGTGATCGGCGCCAGCTTGCTGTGGGTCGGCTGGTTCGGCTTCAATGCCGGCTCCGCCGTCACCGCCGGTTTCAATGCCGGCATGGCCGCGGCGGCCACCCAGATCGCCACGGCGGCAGCGGCGCTCGCCTGGATGGGCGCCGAATGGATCATCGCCAAGAAGCCCAGCGTGCTGGGGATGATCTCGGGCGCGGTGGCGGGCCTTGTCGCCATCACCCCGGCGAGCGGCTTTGTGGATCCGGTCGGGGCGCTGATCATCGGCCTGGCGGCCGGCGTGGTCTGCTATATCTCGGCGGTGTGGGTCAAAAAAGCTTTCGGCTATGACGACAGCCTGGATGCCTGGGGCGTGCACGGCGTGGGGGGCGCGCTGGGCGCCCTGCTCACCGGCGTGTTCGCCAACAGCGCCATCAACCCGGCCGGCAAGGGCTGGCTGATCGACGGCAATTTCGGCCAGATCCCCATCCAGCTTGCCGATATCGGCATCACCTTTGTGTGGTGCGCGGTGGGGACTTTCATCATCCTGAAAGCGATCGACATGATCATCGGCCTGCGCGTGTCACGCGAGATTGAAATCGAGGGCCTGGACATCAACCTGCACGGGGAAACGGTGCATAGTTGACAGCGCGCCAGTAACGCAGATCGGGCGGGCCGAAAGGCCCGCCCTTTTTGTTTGGAATGTTTCCCATTGTTGAACGCCCATCCGTCACAAGTCGGGGCGGCTGCGCCGACACCTCGTTGCGACAGCTTTCCCCTTCTGGTGCTTGGTGCCGAAGGTGGAAGGAAGCCGGCGCATGCGGATGGTCGCGCCGCGAAATGCGGCGCTCGAGCCTGCGGGGTTCGTTTCCTGCGCTATTGCGGTTGAGAGATCGTCACGCCTTGAGCCGCCAACTGTTCCAGCACGCCGCCCTGGCGCAGCAGAGGGCCGATGGAGAGTACCGCCGCGCTCTTGCCGCCCTCGGCCAGCGCCTTGTCCATCGCTTTCACGATCAGCTCCACGCTCAACGCGTTGACTCCCGCTGCCTGGGGCGAAACGGCGGCCACGCATTCCAGCAGTTTCGTCTCGGCGTAATGGGCCTCCACCCCGGCGATATCGCCATCGGCCCAGGCTTCGGCCGCTGCCGCCGCATCGCGCGCCTGACGGAAGGTGTCGTCGATGGCCTGTTCCAGGCAGGGGCGCTGGCGGCTTTCCGGCAGCGCCAGAACCGCGCGGACCGTGGGCATCAGGTCGAATTCGCCCATGCGTCGCACCGGAATATGCGCGCGCCGCGCCAGTCTCTCCACCGTTTGCCGCGGCTCGCGCCGGTCAAGATCGCGCGACGACAGGAAATCGCGCTGCAACCGCATGGCCGCCACCAGGGGGACATCGCCGGCATAGCCGGATGCATCCTTGCCGGTCAGCGCGGCGGCGGCGGCAAAGCGGGTGGCGAGCGGCTCCGGCAGGGCCTGCTGCAGCGTGCGGCCGTCGGGCTGGCGCAGCATGTCGCCGTGCCAGAGGTAGAACCAGGCCGCATCCACCAGGCCGACATCGGGCGCGGGCGGCAAAAGAACCTGGCGCGCACCCGCGATCAGACGCTGAAGACCGGCCTTGTTCCACGCCAGATTTTCGGGCATCGGGCCGATGGTGCCCAGGATCCAGACTTCGCCCTTTCCCCGCGTCAGCCGCCAGATGGCCGGTCCCCTGGCGTCGGCGGTGACGGTGACGCGCTCGACGGCTTCGGACGGCAGGCTGTCGGACCACACTTCGACCGGCTTTTGCGGTGTCTGACCCCGGACAGGCGCGAAAACAGCGCCCGGCACGGCCGCCGCCAGCAGGACCGCAAGGATTTTCCCGCCTGTCATGCGCCATGCTGGCATGTGCGCCGCGCGCCCACCAAGCCGCATGATCTTCTGGCCCATCGCGCGCCGGACCACTAGATTTCGCGCGCCCTGCATCGGAGAGACGCCTTGCCCGACACGCTTCTGTCAGCCCTGCCCGAGGGGCCGTTCGCCCGGCTGTCGGCATTGCTGGCGGATATCCAACCCGGCAAGCCGCCTATCTCACTGGCGGTGGGCGATCCATCCGGTCCGGTGCCCGACTTCGTGAAGACGGCGCTGCATGAGGCGCTGGCCGGCTTCGGCAACTATCCCCCGATCGCCGGCACCGAGAGCTGGCGCCGGGCGGCCACAGGCTGGCTGAACCGGCGCTTTGGCCTGAGCATCGACGCCGAGCGCGATGTACTGCCGCTGGCGGGCACACGCGAAGGCCTGTTCAGCGCGCTGTTCCCTTTCATGCCGGTCAGCAAGGCGGGGGGAAAGCCGGTCGTCGCCATGCCCAACCCCTTTTATCAGTGCTATGCGGCTGCGGCGCTGGCGGCCGGCGCCGAGCCGCTCTATGTCCCTTCGCGCAAGCAGAACGGCTTTCTTCCCGACTATGCCGCGCTGCCCGGCGCGATCCTGGAGCGGCTGGCGGCGGTTTACATATGCAGCCCGTCCAATCCCGAGGGCGCTGTTGCCGACGAACATTATTGGCGCGCGCTGTTCGCGCTGGCGGACCGCCACGATTTCCTGGTGCTGGCCGACGAATGCTACGCCGACATCTGGTTCGACGCGCCGCCCCTGTCGGCGCTGAGCGCGCGATATTCCGGCAGCGGCGGGCTGGAACGGTTGCTGTCCTTCCACTCATTGTCCAAGCGGTCGGGACTTCCGGGCATGCGCTCGGGGCTGGTCGCCGGCGACACCGCGCTGATCGGACGCCTGCGTGCCTTCCGCAATGTTGCGGGCCCCACCGTGCCGGGTCCGCTGCTGGCGGCGTCGGCGGCGTTGTGGGGCGACGAGGCCCATGTCGAGGCCAACCGCGCCGGCTATCAGCAGAAGATGGCGGCGGCAGAACGCATCCTGGGACAGCGGATGACCAGACCGGGCGGCGGATTCTTCCTCTGGCTGGACGTGGGCAATGGTGAGGATTTCGCCCGCCGGGCCTGGGGGGAACAGGGGGTCCGCGTGCTGCCCGGAGCCTATATGGGCAGGAATTTTGATGATGGAAAAACCCAGGAAAACCCTGGCTTTTCATATGTCCGGGTGGCGCTCGTTAACGACCTGTCAACCATTCTTACCGCACTCGAAAGACTAAGAGGGATTTTGTAGCCGCGGGCACAGGCCCGCCTCCCCCTTCCGCGCGGCACGCGGGCAAGGGGGAGGTGGTTTCAGCGAGCGAAGCCGACCCTTGGGAGGCAAGCGGAAGCTGAAACCGGAGGGGGTTGAAGGTTATGGCTGGAAGAATAGTCGGAGGCGTGTATCACCCGCGGGCCAAGGGCAGCGCGATGGCCGACGCCCTTGCCGATGCCCGCCGCGCGCTGGCCCGGATGGTCCGCACGGCGGCACTGCGCGGCGCCGGATTGGCCCTGATCCTGGCAGCCTTTGCCGCGCTGCTGGCGCTTTTGTCCTATTCCTCCGACGACGCCAGCCTCAACAACGCCACCTTGCGCCCGGTGAACAATCTTTTAGGCCCTTATGGCGCGGTGGCCGCCGATCTGCTGCTGCAGATATTCGGCATTGCCGCGCTGGCGTTCCTGGCGCCCCTGTTCGTGTGGGGCACGCGTGCGCTGATGGGAGGCCATCTCAAATATGCCATGTGGCGGCTGGTGGCCTGGCCGCTGGGCACCCTGGCCCTGGCGGCGGGACTTGGCATTCTGCCCCAGCCCGCCGGCCTTCCGGCCGGGGCGGGCGGCATGATCGGCATCGCCGCGGCGGGGCTTTCCGCCCACGCGGCGCTGGCATGGCACCAGGCATGGGCCGCCTGGATGCTGCCGCTGGTACTGATGCTGGTGGGCCTGCCGCTGACGTTCCTGGCCACGGGCCTGCGCTGGGGGCCCGTCGCGCGCGGGCTGGTCAACATTCCGGCGGGCGCGATGTGGCTGCATGGCCTGGTCCGCCGCCGCCATGACGGGGCCTATGACCATGCCGACGATGATGACGGCGAATACGAAGACGACGAGGAAGGCGCCTATTACCTGAACGATGACGAGGACGACGCTCCCGGATCGGTGCGTCCCGAACCCATCGCCGCAACCCGCCTTAGTGAGCGTCAGGCCGAGCGCCAGAAAAGCCGCATCAAGCGCGAGGCGGCCAGGGCCCAGCCCAGGCGTGCCGGCAGCCAGGCCGCGTTGAACCTGGCAAGCGGCGAATACCAGCTTCCGGCCCTGGGCCTTCTGGCCGAGCCGCCGCCATCCAAGGAAAGCCACCAGCTGAGCGACGAGGCGCTGGAGGAAAATGCCCGCATGCTGGAAGCGGTGCTGGGCGATTTCGGCATCAAGGGCCGCATCCATGCGGTGCGTCCGGGCCCGGTGGTGACGCTCTATGAATTCGAGCCGGCGGCAGGCGTGAAGTCCAGCCGCGTGATCTCGCTGGCCGACGATGTCGCCCGCTCCATGAGCGCGGTGGCCGCGCGCATCGCCACCATCGCGGGACGCAACGTCATCGGCATCGAGCTGCCCAATCAGTATCGCGAGACGGTCTATCTGCGC
>DASTRG010000219.1:0-3373 GCA_035761325.1 Rhizomicrobium sp.
GATGAACAATTTCGCCATCGCCATCTCGGTCGGGCTGCAATATGGCGTGCCGCTGGAGGAATTCGTCGACGCCTTCACCTTCACCCGCTTCGAGCCGGCGGGCCTGGTGATCGGCAATGATTCCATCAAGAACGCCACAAGCGTACTGGACTACATCTTCCGCGAGCTGGCGGTGTCCTATCTGGGCCGCACCGACCTGGCCCATGTGCTGCCCGCCTCGGACGAGGATCTGGGCAACAAGGGCGACGGCGCGGGCTCGGCTCCCGCCGAGGTGGCGATCGCCAAGGTGGCGTCCACCGGTTATCTGCGCGGCCGCGGCGTGCAGATGAGCGTGGTGCGCGGCGGCGCCGCCCCCAAGATGCTGCACGACGAAGAGCAGCTGCACCATGAGGCGGCCGGCCACGACATGCAGGATGAGCTTGGTGACGACGCCGATGACGGTCCGCTGGACCTTTCGGAAATTCGCGCCGGTATCGAGGCGACCCTGGCCTCGCCGGTCGCCATGCAGGTCGCCTCGCTGGAGGTGGCGATGCAGGCCGGCGCCCGCGACAGCCGCGCCCGCCGCGCCGCCGAGGCACGGCTGAAAGGCTTCGAGGGTGACAGTTGCGGCAGTTGCGGAAACTTCACCCTGGTGCGCAACGGCACCTGCATGAAGTGCAACACCTGCGGTTCGACCAGCGGCTGTTCCTGATCGTTTTGGCAGGGCTGTCACAAGGGCGCGCCCGCATGGCGCGCCCTTTTTTTGGCCTTTTCAGGTTTTCATGATTTTTGCCGGACGCTGGCCGCCTGCGACTCACTTTCCGCGCGGCTCTCCAGATCGACGGCGGCTTCCTCGAGCTCCGATGCGGCGTTCTCGAACTTGCGCCGGAAACCTTCCACCGCGGTCTGGGCGGCATGGCTCCGCATGCGGGCTGCCAGCATCCGCATCCTGATCGCCGCCTGGGAGAGTTCGCTCCGCATGGGATCGGCATGATAACGGAGCAGGACGTTCGGGTCTTTGCCGAAAGGCACGGATCTTGCTGCGCACCGTCCGCAATGAACCCACGAAAGTGCCAGATTGAGACAATGCGGCTGATATTTTCCCTGATCCTGCTTGTGGCGCCCTTTGCCCTGCCCGCCCCGGCCCTGGCAGCCAACCCTGCCCAGGTGGCACGGATTCATGGCGGCATCGTCGATTGCGTGGGCTGCGATCTTCGCGGCGCGGACCTGACCAATACCTGCGTCAAGGCGCACGACCTGCACGGCGCCGATTTCGATGGCGCCAATGCCACGCTGATGTGCATGAGCTTCGCGAACTTCACCAACGCCAGCTTCCGGGGCACCGAATTGTCGGGCGCCAACCTGGCCGGCGCGAAGATGGACGGCGCCGACCTGACGGGCGCCAGGACATCGATAACTTCATTCCTGGGCACCGACCTGCGGCGCGTGAAGGGGTTGACCCAGGCGCAGCTGGATATCGCCTGCGGCGATGACAAAACGCTGCTTCCGCCGGGGCTTCACGTCCACACCTGCCGGTAATCCGGCCCGCCGGCGCCGCCCGGACGATTGACCGCCATCATGGCCGGGCCGGCAAAGGGCTGCTAAAAGACCTGGTGTACCCTTCTGGAGGATCCCATGAAGCGTCGCCTTGTCATCTTTGGTGCTCTCGCCAGTCTCTTCCTGCCCGCAATTGCTCTTGCCCAGCCCGACCGGCGGCCCAATCGCCCCGGACCCGGTCCCGGCGGCCCGGGGGATCGCAACCGCCCCGGTCGAGGTCCCGGCTACGGTCCACGGCCTTCCCAGCGTCCACCGCGATTCTCGTGGCGGGGCCGCAACTATAACCGCTATCGCGCCCCGGCCTTCCACTACCCGCGCGGCTACAGCTACCGCCGCTGGGTGATCGGGGCGGCTCTGCCGACACTGTTCCTCTCCTCGCTCTATTATTTCGACGACTGGAACAGGATGGGCATCACTCCCCCGCCTCCGGGCCGCCGCTGGGTGCGCTATGGACCGGACTTGCTGCTGGTCAACGTCCGCAATGGCCGTGTGGAAGACGTGATCTACGGCGCGTTCTACTGAGACGGAAATGCCCGGGAACGATCCGGGCATTTTTGTCGGCGCGGATTACTCCGCCGCCTGCTTCAGCGCGTCCGGCTTTTTCCAGCGAAGGATGGGCTTTCGGGCAGCCGCGGTTTCGTCCAGGCGGCGGCGCGGCGCCAGGCGCGGCGCGCCGATGAAGCGCGCGGTCCTGCCCGCCCTGGCCTCCAGCGCCAGTTCGCGCAGCACATGGATGAATGCGTCCAGCGACTGCCTGCTCTCGCTCTCGGTGGGCTCGATCAGCATTGCGCCGTGCACCACCAGCGGGAAGTACATGGTCATGGGGTGATAGCCCTCGTCGATCATCGCCTTGGCGAAGTCCAGCGTGGTCACGCCCGTGCCTTCCAGAAAACTGTCGTCGAACAGCGCCTCGTGCATGCAGGGGCCGTCGCCGAACGGCGCGCTCATCACGTCCTTGAGCGACGCCAGGATGTAGTTGGCCGACAGCACCGCATCCTCGGACGCCTGGCGCACCCCGTCGCGGCCATGGGAGAGCATGTAGGTCAGCGCGCGCACGAACATGCCCATCTGGCCATGAAAAGCGCACATGCGGCCGAAGGGCTTTGCCCCGGCCGGCAGTTCGGCGCGGTCCTCGACCAGCCTGAGGCCATCCTTGTCGGCCACCAGCAACGGCAGCGGCGCGAACGCCGCCAGGCGCTCGGACAGCACCACGGGACCTGCGCCCGGCCCGCCACCGCCATGCGGCGTGGAGAAGGTCTTGTGCAGGTTGATGTGCATGGCGTCGACACCCAGGTCGCCCGGCCGCACCCGCCCGGCGATGGCGTTGAAGTTGGCGCCGTCGCAATAGAAATAGGCCCCCGCATCATGCACGGCCTTGGCGATCTCGACGATCTCACCTTCAAAAAGCCCGCAAGTGTTGGGATTGGTCAGCATGAGGGCCGCCACGTCCGGGCCCAGCTTGGCCTTCAGGGCCTCAGCATCCACGCGCCCGTCAGGCTTGCCGGGAACGGAATCGACGGTGAAGCCGGCAAAGGCGGCGGTCGCGGGATTGGTGCCGTGCGCCGATTCCGGCACGAGCACGCGTGTGCGCGTCTCGCCGCGCGCGGCGATGGCGGCGCGGATGGCCAGCAGCCCGCACAGTTCGCCATGCGCCCCCGCCTTGGGCGACATGGCCACCGCCGGCATGCCGGTCAGCCGTTCCAGCCAGGTCATCAACTGCGCGATCAGTTCCAGCGCGCCCTGGGTCGTGGACTGCGGCGCCAGCGGATGCAGGTCGCCGAATCCGGGCAGGCGCGCCATCTTCTCGTTCAGGCGCGGATTGTGCTTCATGGTGCAG
>DASTRG010000220.1:0-3213 GCA_035761325.1 Rhizomicrobium sp.
GTGGGCACGCGCCTGATCATGCAGGACGGCACGGTGGAACAGAGCACGCAGGGCGGCCGGCAGCTCTCGATGCTCAGCTTCACCCGCTACACCATCGATATGGACCAGTTCGCCGGTCCCGCGCACATCACCCAGCGCAAAACCAATGAACGTTATCTGTCCGAACTTCTGTGGCCAAAGGATCGGGGCCTCTCCAGGCGCGCGCGAAACCAGTTTTTCGCCGAAGCGCACAATCGCATCTCGCAACCGCTTTATTGCATCGCCTTCGGCCTGATTGCGCTGGCGGGCGTTCTGCGGGCCGGACGCCAGCGGGGCCAGATGGCGATGCGCCTGACCCTAGCCTCGGCGGCGGCAGCGGGTCTTCGCGTCGCCGGATATGGTGTGGCCGGCATCGCCCAGAACAATCCCGCCCTGGTGCCCCTGTTCTATGTTCTGCCGCTGGCAGGCACGGCGGGCGCGATCCTGGTGATGGCGGGCTTTAGCCCTGCCGCCGCCCTGGGGCGGCTGCGCATTCGCCGCGCCGACGGCGCCGGAGCAGGCGCATGAGCTGGTCCTGGACGCTCTACCGCTATCTGGCCAGGCAGTTCCTGATCGGCGTGGCTATCGTCTACGCCGCTTTTCTGGTGCTCGCCTTCTCGGTCGATGTCGCCAACCTGTTCGAACGCACCGCCGGGCACAATGTCGACAGTTCGGTCATCATCGGCATGGCAGTGCTTCAACTGCCCGACCTGGGCCAGAAGATGCTGCCCTTTGCCATCCTTCTGGGCGGCGTGTTCACTTTTGCCCGCATGGCCCGCTCGCGCGAGCTGGTGGCCACCCGCGCGGCAGGCGTCTCGGCATGGGATTTCCTGATGCCGCCGCTTGCCGTGGCGGTGCTGATCGGCATTTTCGCCGTCACCATCTTCACCCCGATCTCGGCGCGCATGTTCGCCGAATTCGCCCGGCTTGAGGCGCGCTACGTCAAGGGCGAGGAATCGCAAATATCGGTGCAGATCAATGGACTTTGGCTGCGCCAGGGCGACGCCCACCGCCAGTCGGTGATCCATGCCCTTCGTGTTGCCCAACAGGGCGAGAAACTGGCCGATGTGATGGTGCTGCTCTATGGCGCCAATGACAAATTTCTGGGGCGCGTCGATGCGCGGGCCGCCACCTTGCATGACCATTACTGGGAGCTTTCCGATGCCTGGGTCTCGGGCATCAAGGGCGACGCGCCCGTGCATCACGACACCTATCGCCTGCCCACAACGCTGACCCCTCAGCAGATCCAGGAAAGTTTCGCCGCCCCCGACACCCAGTCCTTCTGGGATCTGCCCGGCTATATCCGCGCCGCCCAAGCCGCCGGATTCTCGGCCACACGCTACCAGCTCTACCTCTATTCGCTCTATGCCCTGCCTGCCCTGTTCGCCGCCATGGTGTTCATGGCGGCCAGCTTCTCCCTGCACATCAGCCGCGAGGGCAGCATGGCCAAGGTGATCCTGCTCAGCGCGGCATGCGGCTTCGCGGTCTATTTCTTCCAGGATCTCACCACGGTGCTGGGCCGCTCGGGCGCCGTGCCCACGCTTCTGGCGGCGACCGCGCCGGCCCTGGCTTCCATCCTGATCGGCATGACCCTGGTGTTCAGCCGGGAGGATGGATGAGAACATCCCTTCTCCTTGGTGCGGCCATCGTTCTGGCCGCACCGGCCCTGGCACAGACATCAACACGGACGTCTGCACAGGCAGCGACATCGACTCCGAGCCGGCCGTCATCGTCGAAACAGCCTGCCGCCACGACAGGCGGTCAGATTCTGCTGCAGGCCGACGAAGTGGTTTATGACGACCAGGCCAAGACCGTCTCCGCCGTCGGCCACGTCGAAATCACCCAGGATGAGCGCACCCTGATGGCCGACCGGGTCGATTACGACCGCAATGCCGACAAGGTGACAGCGCGCGGCAATGTCGTGCTCATGGACCAGAACGGCAATGTCGCCTTTGCCGATCATGTTGTCCTGACCGACCATATGCGCGACGGCGCCCTGTCGGGATTCGGCGCGCTGATCGGCAAGAACGGACGGCTGGCCGCGCGCGACGCCCAGCGCGTTCACGGCAACACGATCATCGCCAACTACACGGTCTATTCGCCTTGCAAGATCTGCAACCAGACCGGCCAGCGCACGCCCCTGTGGCAGGTCAAGGCCGAACGCGTGGTCTATGACCAGGCCAGGCATCGGGTGCATTTCCGCAATGCGACTATCGAGGTGATGGGCGTGCCGGTGCTTTATACGCCGGTCATGAATGTGCCCGATCCCACGGTGCGTCATGCCAGCGGCCTTTTGGCGCCTGAGTTGGGCAACTCCACCAAGATCGGCTATTTCGTGCGCACCCCGGTATATGTGTCGCTTTCACCCAGCAGCGACCTGACGCTGGCGCCCTTGATTTCCACCGGCGGCGGCGACGTGCTGGAAGCCGAGTACCGCGCCCGCTGGAACAATGGCGGCATGTGGCTTCAGGGAAGCGGCGCCTACAATCCCGACGGCTCGCTTTTCGGCACGCCCGGCGTGCAGACCTATGGCCATCTGTTCGGATCAGGGCGACTGGAGCTAAGCCAGGACTGGCGCACCGGCTTTGACGTTCAGACAACGACCAACGCCGGCTATATGCGCTTCTACGACATCTCCTATCTGGACAGGCTGGTCAACGACCTGTTCATCGAGGCGACACCCGGACGCAGCCGGTTTGCGCTCACCGGCTATTATTTCGAGGGCCTGCGCTCAACCGACATTGCGTCGACCATACCCTACATCCTGCCGCAGCTCGATCTGTCGCTGATCCCGCTCCACAAGATGGGCGGCGGCCGCCTTCGCATGGACGTCACCAGCCGCGTGCTGGGCCGTACCAGCGGCTATAACGACCAGCGCCTGACAGCAGAGGTGAACTGGAGTCGCCCGTTCGTCTTCGGCGACGGCCAACTCTGGACTTTCGTGCTGGACGGGCGCGGCGACAGCTATCACATCCAGACCCCTGCCATCGGTCCCGCCGCGGCCGACAGCCGCCTCGTCGGCCGCGGTACCGCCTATGCCGCGCTGGATTGGCGCTGGCCCTTCATTGCCAACAGCGGAGCTGGTCATTCCTACATCCTGCAGCCGATCGCGCAGTTCATCGCCCAGCCCTATGGCGGCAATCCCGCCTCGTTGCGTAACGAGGATTCCGGCAATTTCGAATTCGACGAAGACAA
>DASTRG010000221.1:0-7679 GCA_035761325.1 Rhizomicrobium sp.
GTGTTCGTGTTCTATGCGCCAAACTTCTTCGGCAACCCGGACAATTATCAACAGGCCAACCCGCTGGTGACCCCGCCCGATATCGTGCCGGAATGGTACCTGCTGCCCTTCTACGCCATGCTGCGATCGATCCCGAACAAGCTGATGGGCGTGATCGTGATGGGCGGCGCCATCGTCACGCTGGTCTTCATTCCCTGGCTGGATACCTCGCGCGTGCGCTCCTGCCGCTTCCGACCCCTGATGAAGCAGTTCTTCTGGGCTTTCCTGGTGGTCTGCGTGGTCCTGGGCTATTGCGGTTCGCAGAGCGTCGATGCCGCTGTTGTCGGCATTCCGCTGGTGTGGGTGGCGCGCATCTGCTCGCTCTACTATTACGCTTTCTTCTGGCTGATCCTGCCGATTGTCGGTCTGATCGAGACCCCGAAGAAGCTGCCCGCCTCGATCGCCCAATCCGTACTCGGCGATTCCGCCGCGTCTTCCTCCCTTCCGGCCGAGTGAGAAACATCATGCGCCTCAACAAGACTTCTCTCGGCATTGCCCTTGGCCTGATGGCGTCCACCACGCTTGTCACCGCCGCCTTCGCCCAGGAGGCAATGAGCACGACACGGCTGCATCCCAAGGACGTTTCCTTCTCGTTCGAGGGGCCGTTCGGCACCTATGACCGCGGTGCCCTGCAGCGCGGCTTCCAGGTCTACAAGGAAGTCTGCGCCGCCTGTCACAGCGCCCAGCACCTGGCCTTCCACAATCTGGCTGAGCCGGGCGGTCCGGAGTTCACCGAGGCCCAGGCGCGTGCCCTGGCCGCGTCGGTCAAGGTGCCGGCCGAGCCCGACGACAAGGGCAACACGACGGACGACAAGGGCCAGCCCCTGATGCGTCCGGCCACCCTGGCCGATCATTTCCCCTCGCCCTTCCCCAACGAGGAAGCGGCCCGCGCCAACAATGGCGGCGCATTGCCGCCCGATCTGTCGATGATCGTGAAGGCGCGTGAAGGTGGACCGGAGTATGTCTATTCGATCCTGACCGGCTTCCACATGACCCCGCCCAAGGGCTTCAAGGTCATCGACGGCAAGTATTACAACCCCTATTTCGAGGGCTGGAACATCTCCATGCCCCCGCCTCTCAGCAACAATTCCGTCACTTATTCCGACGGCACCAAGGCGACCGTCGAGCAGGAGGCCCATGACGTGGTCACCTTCCTGGCCTGGGCTGCGGAACCCAAGATGGAAGAGCGCAAGCGCGTCGGCTTCGGCGTGCTGGTGTTTCTGGTAGCGCTGGCCGGCGTGTTCTTCGCTGCCTACCGCAAGGTCTGGAAGGACGCCCACTAAGCGCGGGTCTTTTGCGCCCTGAGTTCGTCGCGCTTCGCCTCATGGGCGTTTTGCCCACATCGGCGCGCGCTCCTGCTCAGGCCGCAAAATACCACGCGCTAAAAACAAAATTGCCGTGGCCCGCGACAGCGGGCCACCCGGGTGAAACGGGCGCGTTGCCGCAAGGCTGGCGCCCTTTTGCTTTTGCAGCGGGGCTTTTGTGCTAAAAGGCCCGGCAACTCCGGCGTTCCACTTTCATGGCCAGAACAGTTCTCGGCATTATCGGCGGATCGGGAATCTATGAGATTCCGGGCCTGGAAAACGCCAAATGGCAGGCCGTCAAAGGTCCATTCGGCGAGCCGTCGGACCAGCTTCTGACCGGCACATTTCACGGCGTCGACCTGGTGTTCCTGCCGCGCCATGGCCGCGGACATGTCCACACCCCAACCTCAATCAACTACCGCGCCAATATCGATGCCCTCAAGCGCCTGGGCGTGACCGACGTGATAAGCGTGTCCGCATGCGGCTCGCTGCGCGAAGAACTGCCGCCAGGCACCTTCGTGATGGCCGACCAGTTCATCGACCGCACCGTGTCGCGCGAGCGCAGTTTCTTCGGCCCCGGCTTGGTGGCGCATGTGCCCATGGCCCACCCGGTCTGCCCCCGCCTCTCCGGCGCGCTGACCCTGGCGGCGCGCGAGCAGAAGATTGATCACAGTGAGGGCGGCACCTATGTCTGCATCGAGGGACCGCAATTCTCCACCCGCGCCGAAAGCTTCCTTTACCGGGGCTGGGATTGCAGCGTGATCGGCATGACCGCGATGCCCGAGGCACGCCTGGCCCGTGAGGCCGAGCTTCCTTACGCCATCGTCTGTATGGTCACCGACTATGACTGCTGGCATGACGAGCATGAACATGTGACGGTCGAGGCGGTGATCAAGGTGATGCACGCCAACGCCGAGAATGCACGCAGGCTGATCATGGCGGTGGCGCCAAAGCTGGGGCCGGAACGCCAGCCCTCGACCTGTCCCGACCGGCCCGAAACGGTGCTGGATTTTGCCCTGATCACGGCGCCGGAAAAGCGCGACCCGGCGATGATCGCCAGGCTGGATGCGGTCGCCGGCCGCGTCTTGAGGAAATGAGCCAAAGGACTGCGAGATGGACTTCAAAAGCGTCATTCGTACCATTCCCGACTATCCCAGGCCGGGCATCATGTTCCGCGACATCACCACCCTTTTGGGCGACGCGCGCGGCTTCCGCGCCGCGGTCGACCAGCTGGTGCAGCCCTATGCCGGCTTGAAGATCGACAGGGTGGCGGGCCTGGAAGCGCGCGGCTTCATCCTGGGCGGCGCGGTGGCGCACCAATTGTCGGTGGGCTTCGTGCCGATCCGAAAGAAGGGCAAGCTGCCGCACACCGTGATCGGTGAAGAATATGACCTGGAATACGGCAAGGACCGGGTGGAGATCCACATCGATGCGATCGAGAAGGGCGACAAGGTACTTCTGGTCGACGACCTGATCGCCACCGGCGGCACCGCCTTTGCCGGCATCAAGCTGCTGGAGCGCGCCGGCGGCCGGGTGGTCGGCTGTTCGTTCGTCATCGACCTGCCCGAACTGGGCGGCGCCGACAAGCTGCGCGCCCTGGGCAAGCCGGTGACGGCGCTGGTCTCGTTCGAAGGCCACTGAGAGGAGACAGGCGGATGAAACTTTATTCCAACACGGCTTCGCCTTTCGCCCGCAAGTGCCGGGTGGTCGCGCACGAACTGGGCCTGAAGCTGGAGGAGATTCGCACCCTGCCGGTACAGGACGAAAATTTCCGCCGCATCAATCCGCTGGGCAAGATTCCGGCGCTGGTGCTGGACGATGGATCGGTCCTGATCGACAGTCCGGTGATCTGCGAATACCTCAACGATCTCGGCGGCGGGAAATTCTTTCCCGGCACGAGCGCCTTCAGGCACAATTCCGGCCGCTGGAAGGCGTTGGGGCTTCAGGCGCTGGGCGACGGCCTGGCTGATGCCGCCGTGGCGTGGATCGTGCTGGGGCGTGAAAATCCGCCGCCGGAAAACACCCGCGCCCGCCAGATGGCGGCGATCGGCGCCACGCTCGACGTGTTGGAACGCAGCAAATTCTCCGATCCGCCCACCATCGGCGAGATCGCCGTGGCCTGTGCCATCAGTTATGTCGAATTCCGCATTCCCGATCTTGATTGGAAGCCGTCGCGCCCCCAGCTGGCGGCATGGTATGACAGGTTTTGCGAGTTCCCTTCCATGAAGGCAACGGTGCCGGCGCAGCCTTGAAGGTCCGGGCGACATGAAAATCAACGGCACGCATTACCGCTCCGTCTGGCCCATAGGCGAGGATGCGTTCGGCATCATCGACCAGACGCGCCTGCCGCACGAATTCGTCACCCTGACGCTGCGCTCGGCGGGCGAAGCGGCCCATGCCATCAGATCCATGCAGACGCGCGGCGCCCCGCTGATCGGTGTTGTGGGCGCCTATGGCCTGGCCCTGGCGGTGCGCGAGGACGCCGGCGACGACAACATCCAGAAGACGCTGGAGATGCTGGAGGAAACCCGCCCGACCGCCATCAACCTGAAATGGGCGCTGTGGCGAATGCGCGGGCTTCTGCTGAACCAGCCGCACGGCAAGCGCGCCGAACTGGCGTGGACGGAGGCGGCAAGGATCGCCGACGAGGATGTCGCCATGAGCGAGGCGATCGGATGGAACGGCCTGAAGATCATCGAGCAGGTAGCGGCGAAAAAGCCGGGCCGGACGGTCAACATCCTGACCCACTGCAATGCGGGCTGGCTGGCGACCGTGGATTACGGCACCGCGCTCGCCCCGATCTACATGGCGCATGACGCGGGCATTGCCGTGCATGTGTGGGTGGATGAAACCCGTCCGCGCGGCCAGGGCGCCTCGCTGACCGCCTTCGAGCTCGGCAGCCATGGCGTGCCCCACGCCATCATCGCCGACAATGCGGGTGGCCATTACATGCAGAAGGGGATGGTCGACCTGGTGATCGTGGGCACCGATCGTGTGACGGCCAATGGCGATGTTGCCAACAAGATCGGCACGTATCTGAAGGCGCTGGCGGCACATGACAACAATGTGCCGTTCTATGTGGCGCTGCCCAGCTCCACCATCGACTGGACTCTGGATTCAGGCGCCGACATCCCGATCGAGGAACGTGGCGCCGACGAAGTGCTGAAGATGACCGGCCGCGACCCGGCCGGAAACGTCGTGACAGTGGAGATCGCCGCTCCCGGAAGTCCGGCCGCGAACCCCGCCTTCGACGTCACGCCGGCGCGGCTGGTCACGGGCCTGATCACCGAGCGCGGCACTTGCGCCGCAACGCCCGAAGAATTAAGGGCCCTGTTTCCGAAATCCTGAAAAGGCGCCAAGCCGATGAAGTCCAGCTGGTCCGACAGGGAAGCGGCGGAATATGTCGCCCGCTATGGCGCGCAGGGCGTCAATGAAGATGTGGCGCTGCGTGTCTACACCACGCGGCTGCTGGGCTCCGATCCGAAGCTGGTGCTGCATGGCGGCGGCAATACATCGGTCAAGACGGTGGTCCGCGATCAACTGGGCGAGGATGTTGAGGTCCTGTGCGTCAAGGGATCGGGCTGGGACATGGGCAATATCGAACCCGCCGGTCTTCCCGCGGTGCGGCTGGCGCCGCTGAAAAGGCTGCGCGCGCTGGATGCCCTGCCGGATGAAGACATGGTGAACTTCCAGCGCATCAACCTGCTGGATGCGTCCGCGCCCAACCCGTCGGTGGAAACGCTGCTGCATGCCTTCCTGACGCACAAATATATCGACCATGTCCATTCCACCGCGGTGCTGTCGCTGATCGACCAGCCGGACGGCGAGGCGACGGCGCGCGCGGTTTATGGCGACCGGGTCGCCTATGTGCCCTATGTGATGCCCGGTTTCGCGCTGGCCAAGGCGGTGGCGGACATTTTCGACCGCAATCCCAAGGTCGAAGGACTGATCCTGCTCAAGCACGGCATCTTCACCATGGGCGACAGCGCGCGCCAGGCTTATGAACGCATGATCGAATTCGTGACGGCGGCGGAGGAGCGTCTGGCCCGCGGGCGCAAGACGCGCGCTGCCGCAAAACTGCCGTCCGCTCTGGCGACGCTGCCCCAGATCGCGCCCATCCTGCGCGGCGCGGTGGCGATTTCGCGCGATACCCAGGCTGGTACGGTCAAGCGACAGGTCCTGAACTTCCGCTCCAGCCCCGCCATCCTTTCCTACGTGAACGGTGCCGAGCTGGCGCGCTATGCCCAGCAGGGTGTGGTCACGCCCGACCACACCATCCGGACCAAGAACTGGCCGCTGCTGGTGCCGGCGCCGCAAGCGGACAAGCTGGACGAATGGGCAGATGCGGTGCGCGCCGCCGTCGACGCCTATGTGGCGCATTATCACGACTATTTCGCCCGCAACAATGCGCGCAGCGCGCGGAAGAAGATCGAGCTGGATCCGCTGCCGCGCGTGATCCTGGTGCCGGGCGTCGGTTTGTTCGGGGCTGGCGCGTCGGCGAAGGATGCGGCCATCGCCGCCGACATCGCCGAGAATACGGTAGAGGTGATCACCGACGCCGAAGCCATCGGCGAATTTCGTCCCATCGGCGAAGCCGACATGTTCGACATGGAATACTGGTCGCTGGAACAGGCCAAGCTGGGCAAGGCTGCGGAAAAGGCGCTGGCCCGCCAGGTGGCGGTGATCACCGGCGGCGGCGGCGGCATTGGCGCCGCAACCGCGATGGCGATGGCCGCACAGGGAGCCGAAGTCGCGGTGCTCGACCGCGACGGCGCCGCCGCCCGGGCGGTGATTGAGAAAATCGGCGGCAAGGCGCTGGCGGTGGCCTGCGACGTCACCGACCCAAAGGCGGTGCGCGCGGCGTTCGACGCCGTGGCGTCGGCCTTCGGCGGCGTGGACATCGTGGTCTCCAACGCAGGCGCCGCCTGGCAGGGCGCCATCGGCACGGTCGATGACGAAACGCTGCGAAAGTCGTTCGAGCTGAATTTCTGGGCCCACCAGGCGGTGGCGCAAAATGCCATCCGCATCATGCAGGCCCAGGGCACCTATGGCTGCCTGCTGTTCAATGTCTCCAAACAGGCGGTCAACCCTGGCAGGGATTTCGGTCCCTATGGCCTGCCCAAGGCGGCGACTCTGTTCCTGGTCAAACAGTACGCGCTGGATCACGGCAAGGACGGCATCCGCGCCAATGCGGTCAATGCCGACCGCATCCGCAGTGGATTGTTGACTGACGAGATGGTGGCGGCGCGTTCCAAGGCGCGGGGCGTCTCGGAAGCCGACTACATGGCGGGCAATCTGCTGAAGCGTGAGGTAACGGCCCAGGATGTGGCGGACGCCTTCGTCTATCTGGCGACCGCCTCCAAGACCACGGCGGCCATCGTCACCGTCGATGGCGGCAACATCGAAGCCAGCCTGCGCTAGCCCGGCCTGGGCCTCTTGCCGTGCTTCAGCTTTTTCATATAGCTGCCGCCCGGCTTGGGCTTGCCGCCAAAGTGCTTCTTTCCTGCGTACGGTTTTCCGATGTGCCGCTTTTCGGGCACGGGGTCCTGCGCGCCCGTGGCTGGCGGATTTCTTGGCGGTGACGGCTCGCCGGAATTCCCCGGCGCGGGAAAGATGCGCACGCCGCCTTTCTGGCGCCCCGCCACCCGTTCGGCGAAGTCGCCGGCCACGCGGGCATCGACCTGGAAGCGCGTTTCGGCGTCATAGACGCGAATGGCGCCAATATCAGCCTTGGTGACGCCGCCCTGGCGGCAGATTTCCGGCAGCAGCCATTTGGGATCGGCATTGCGCTCGCGCCCCACATTCAACAGGAACCAGGGCCCCTCCATGCCGCCGCGCGGCGCGCGGTCGCGCGGCTGCTGTGGCTTGTCCTCGCGGCGCTCGTGCCGCACCGCGCGCTCCGGCTTGCCTTTGGATGGCTTGGGGCCACGCGTCTCGCGGTCTGGACGCAGGTCCGGCATTTCCTCCGGCGCGGGCAACTGCGCGCGATAGAGTTTGACAAATGCCGCCGCAATGGTGCGCGCCGAATGCGATACCAGCAGCGTGTCGGCGGTGGCGGTATCATCCTCACTCGCCGGCTCGATCAGGATCGGATTCTGCAACAGCCGCTCGGTATCCAGTCTGCGGATTTCCTCGGGCGAGGGCGCACTGCCCCAGGTTGCCGTCACCCGCGCCCGGCCCAGCATCTCCTCGGCGCGGCGGCGGCGCGACGGCGGCACCAGAAGGATGCTGATGCCTTTTCGTCCCGCCCGTCCGGTGCGGCCGCTGCGGTGTTGCAGCACCTGTGCGTCGTTGGGAAGATCGGCATGGATCACCAGCGACAGGTTCGGCAGGTCG
>DASTRG010000222.1:0-3747 GCA_035761325.1 Rhizomicrobium sp.
CCCGGTCCTGTGACCGGTGTTTTGCATTCAACGGGACTTCGGTGGGCTCGGGACGGGCGGAGGCTTGAGATCGAAAAGCACCGAAACGCGCGTCGTCGCCACGACGGGCTTGCCCGCCCGCATCGCCGGCTGCCAGCGCCAGTGGCTTTTCACGAACTGGAGCGCGGCATCGTCCAGGCGCTGATAGCCGCTGGGTTCCACGACCGAGGCACGGGAGATGGCGCCATCGGTGCCGATCGTGACCGCGAGTTTCACACGGCCTTGTTCTTGCAGGTGGATGGATTCCTTGGGATAGGGTGGCAGGGTGTGGGTCTCCCGGATGGGCCGGAGCATCACCCGGTTCCTGTCGTCGGAAAGATAAGTGCCGGAGCC
Source organism: Rhizomicrobium sp. (assembly GCA_035761325.1). GTDB lineage: Bacteria > Pseudomonadota > Alphaproteobacteria > Micropepsales > Micropepsaceae > Rhizomicrobium. The sequence continues at coordinate 373 of DASTRG010000222.1, forward strand.
GTTGTCCGCCCGTGCGGGAGCCTGCGCCATGGCGATCGAACCCGCCAGCAGGCCAAGCAGCGCCAGTCCCGTCACGGCCGAAAGTGAAAACCGGCGGGTTTCGCATCCGTCGCCCAGCAGCCGCGCGACGCGATCCTTCAGCCTGCCGCCATTCGCCGCCAATGCCATGTCTGCCGCCTTCCGGGGCTTCAGCGCGGTCAGCGCCTCGACATACATCCCCGCATCACCGCAGGCCGATACCGCAAGATCGTCGCAGCAATGCTCGCGTTCGATGCGAACCTGGCGGCTCACCCACCAGACGGCGGGGTGATAGAAAAGGAAGGTCTCGACGGCGGTCAGCAAGATATTGATGACGGTGTCGAACCTGCGGATATGGGCGATTTCATGCAGGAGCAGCGCGTCCAGCTGCGCCGGCGCAAGGCCGGCAAATGCCGAGAGCGGGATCAGCACCACGGGCCTGAGCCAGCCGATCACCATGGGCGCATCGATGCGGCGCGACAGTGCGAACCGGATTGGCCATGTCACCGCCAGGCGGCGTTGCAGGTTCTGGCAGCGCCGCAGAAGCGCCACCGGAAGCTCCAGCGTGTCACGGCGGCCCAGCGATCGCGCCAGATGCCAGCCGACCATGGCGCGCAGGCTCAACACCGCGATTCCGGCCAGCCAGAGGACCACCAGCCAGTTCATCCAGAATGGCGTCACGACCGGCGGGCCGGCGATGCCCGTGCCGACCGTTGCGAAATCATGGATGGAAAGGAATGTCACGACGGGCGCCAGCGCCATCATTGCCAGCGTGGCCAATGCCCAATTGTGCCGGCTGGTTGCGCTTCGGCACAGCGGCAGCATCGTCTGCAACAGGGCCGCCAGCAGCGCTCCCTGCCAGAGAAAATGGATCAGCGTCCAGCCAAGGTCGCGCCCCGCATCCAGCGGCATCCACGAAGACAGTTCAGTCATTTGGACCTCCTGCGATGCTCCGCCAGCATCCGGCGGATTTCTTCGATTTCCTGGGGTGTGGCCTTGCCATCCTCAAGCAGATGCAGAACCAGCTGGCTGGCTGAACCTGCGAACACACGCTGCATAAGATCGCCCAGCAGTTGGCGCTTCATCCGAGCGGGTTCACGCGCTTCGTAAACATGCGCCTGGCCATCCTGGTTGCGATGTACCAGTCCCTTGGCATGCATGTTCTGAAGCAGCTTGAGCACGCCGGTGTAGCCAACGGACTTGTCCGGCCCCAGGCGTTCGTGAACCTCGCGCACGGTGGAAGGGCCGCGATCCCAAAGGATGCTGAGGATTTCGACTTCGGCCGGGGTGGGCTTCGCTGCGCTTTTTCGTACCATGCCGCAATGGTCTACGATTATTGTCGTATAGTCAACGATAAAAATCGTACCCAGGCCGAAAAAAAGGCCCGGCGTTTCCACCGGGCCTCTGTCTTTTGCGTACCGTGATGCTCAGGCTTCGGCGGCTTCTTCCTCGGCCTCGGCTGGGCCTGCGCCTTCCTCGAAGACACTTTCGGCGGCTTCCTTGGCTTCCTCGGCATCGGTCTTCTCGGCCAGCACGTTCTCGCCGCGAGCCTGGCGCTCGGCCTCGTCTTCGCTGCGGGCGACATTGACGGTGATGTTCACCTTCACCTCGGGATGCAGGACCACGGGAATGGTGAACAGGCCGATCGACTTGATCGCGGTGGAGATATGCACCTGGTGGCGGTCGACGGTGAAGCCGCCCCCGGTGATCGCGGTGGCGACATCGCGCGGGGAGATCGAACCATAGAGCTGGCCGCGATCGCCTGCCTGGCGGATCAGGGTGAAGGTCTGGCCGTTCAGCTTGTCTGCGATCTTCTGGGCCTCGCCGCGCCGCTTGAGGTTATGAGCCTCCAGCTGGGCTTTCTGGGCCTGGAAATATTCGCGGTTCGCCTTGGTGGCGCGCAGGGCCTTTTTCTTGGGCAGCAGGAAGTTGCGGGCGAAGCCGTCCTTCACCTTCACTTCGTCGCCCATCTGGCCGAGCTTCTCGACCCTTTCGAGCAGGATGACTTGCATGGGTCTGGCTCCCTTATTTCACGACATAGGGCAGCAACGCCATGAAGCGGGCGCGCTTGATGGCATTGGCCAGCACGCGCTGCTTCTTGTTGCTGACCGCGGTGATGCGGCTGGGCACGATCTTGCCGCGTTCCGAGATGAAGCGCTGCAGGAGCTTGACGTCCTTGTAGTCGATCTTGGGCGCGTTATCGCCGGAAAAGGGGCAGGTCTTCTTGCGGCGGAAGAAAGGACGGCGCGCACCGTCGCGGTCACCGCCGCGTCCGCCTTCACGGCCACCGCCTTCGCGGCCTTCACGGCTTCCGGAATAGCTCATCGGGCATTCTCCTCTTCGCCTTCGGCCTTTTCAGGCTTGTTGTCGTCGCGGCGGTTCTTGCTGGACGAGGTGTCGAAGGCATCGACCTTCACCGTCAGGTAACGCAGCACGTCTTCGTTGATCTTGAGCTGGCGCTCCAGCTCGATCACCGCCGCCGAGGGGGCGTTGATGTTGAGCAGGACGTAATGGCCCTTGCGGTTCTTCTTGATGCGGTATGCCAGACCGCGCAGGCCCCAATATTCCTGCTTCTCGATCTTGCCGCCTTCGCCTTCGACGATTGTCTTGAGGTGGGTGGCCAGTGCGTCCACCTGCTGCGCGCTGATATCCTGGCGCGCGATCAGGAGATGCTCGTAAAGAGCCATCTCGGTCCCTTTTCTGCCCTTTTGGGGCGCTTTGGTCCGCGGAACAGCACCGCTGGGAGGCGGCGCCGCTTTGGCTCGACCGGGACGCGCACCATGCGCCAAGCCCTTTCCACGGAAGGTCAGGGCCCCCGGCCGACCGCGGCCGTTCAGGGGGCGGGCTATACCCAAAAGCCCCCTTGCGCGCAAGGACAGGAGGCACAGCCGCCCCGGTTGCGGAATTTTCCCGCCATTCCAGATGGTTGAAATGCCGCCCGGGCCGGCCCCGGTGCTTGCAATCGGTGCCCGCATCGCGGACCTTGTCGGCCGCCGGGCGGTTTTTCGGGGCGGGGTAGATGGATCGGGCAGACGCAATCTTGCGCCGCGCGGCATGGCGGCTGGTGCCGCTCATCCTGGTGATGTACGTCGCCGCCTTCCTCAACCGGGTGAATGTGGGCTTCGCCGCCCTGACCATGAACCAGGACCTGGGCCTGACCCAGGAAGTGTACGGCGTCGGGGCCGGCATGTTCTTCTGGGGCTATTTCCTGTTCGAGGTGCCGTCCAACCTCATCATGGAAAAGGTGGGCGCCAGGCTTTGGATCGCGCGCATCATGCTGACCTGGGCGCTGGTCTCGATGGCCAATGCCTTCGTCACCGGCGCCTGGAGTTTCTATGGCGTGCGCTTTCTTCTGGG
>DASTRG010000223.1:0-4739 GCA_035761325.1 Rhizomicrobium sp.
AAACACGCAGGGCCAGAACAGCAGCCAGGTGCCGATGGGCCGATCCAGCCGGGCCAGCCGCGCATACGGTTTCAGGCGGGCCGGCAGATGGTCCACAAGATTGGCGGGAACGGCGTCGGCCGGGGTCGCGTTGGAGGCGGCCTGCGAATTTCGAGTCATGGCGTGTGTTGAATCCGGTGTCGCTCTGGTTTCGATGTTCGCCCGGGGCATGATATCGCTAGGACGTGAACTTCGAAACCGCGACAACAGTGTGGCATGGCTGAAGACCTGAAAGAAGCGGGCGGCAAGGTCCGTCTCTATGTCGCCGCATCTCTGTCGGCCGGCGCCCCCGTGGCACCGGACGAGGGGCAGGCGCATTACCTTCTGCATGTGATGCGGGCCAAAGCGGGCGATCGTGTGATGCTGTTCAACGGCCGTGACGGGGAATGGCTGGCGGAAATCGCCGAGGCCGGGAAACGCGACATCACATTGCGCTGCCTGTCGCGGACCGATGAACAGAAGGAAGTTCCCGACCTGTGGCTGGCTTTCGCGCCGATCAAGAAGACGCCGGCGGATTATCTGGTGCAGAAGGCGGCGGAACTGGGGGTTCGCGCCCTGGTGCCGGTCTTCACCCGCCGCACCATCGTAACCCGCGTCAATGCCGGGCGCATGCGGGCCAATGCGGTGGAGGCGGCCGAACAGTCCGGGCGACTGAGCGTGCCGGAGGTGTGTGAAGCCGTGTCCTTCGATCGCCTGCTGGCGCAGTGGCCGAAGGCGCGGCGGCTTTATTTCTGTGACGAGGGCGGCGACGCGCAGCCGCTGGCCGAGGCGGCAAAAGGACGGGCGGGCCCCGCGGGGATTCTCACCGGGCCGGAAGGCGGTTTCGATCCGGCAGAGCGCGCGGCGCTGCGCGCATGCGATTTCGTTGTGCCGGTGACGCTGGGGCCGCGTATCCTGCGCGCCGACACCGCCGCGCTCGCGGCGCTGGCGATCTGGCAATCGGTCGCCGGGGATTTTCCAGCTCAACACTGACGTGAAAGGTCTCGCCAATGAAGTCTGCCGTTGCCGCCATCGTGGCGGGCCTGGGTCTTTTCATCCTGCCCGCCGCCGCCCAGGACGCGCCGCCGGCCGCCGCGCCATCTCCAGTGGCGCCCACACCCCTCGCGCCGCCTGAGGCGGGGCCGCCCCCGGTGGCGCCCCAGGACCAGGTCGGCAAGGATGTGCACTGTTTCATGATCTTCATGGGTCTGAGCGCGGGGACCGAAGGCGAGAGCGCGATGCAGACCGGCGCGCGGATGATGGCGTTCTACTGGTACGGCAAGCTCAGCGGCCAGGTCTCGGATGCCGAGTTGGAGAAGCGGCTGATCGCGGAAGGGCCGAACCTGAAGGGCGATGTGATCAAGGCCGACTTCATGCGCTGCGGCGGCGAGGCGAGCGCGCGCAGTGACGCGATGCAGACCATCCTGGAGCATGTCGGCGCCGCGGAGGAAGCCACCGCGCCGCCGAAGGCGCCCGACGCGCCGAAATCCGAAGCACCGAAACCGGATGTGGCCACGCCGGATGCGCCGCACGACGCGCCCAAGCAACCGGCAAAGCCCTGACCGGATGCCGCGTCAGCCCGCGATGGCTTGCGGCGCCTGCGGATCGGGCTGGGCCTCGCCGTCGGTCAATGCGTGCCAGGCAAAAACGGATGCCGAGCAGCCCACGCCAAGAAAGACAATGTGGATCAGGCCCAGCACCGGCAGGGTGAGGAACCAGTTGCGCAGCAGCAGCGACAGGAAATCCACCTGCCATGCCAGGCGCACACGCTCGAACGCGGCGGCGGCCTCGGGCGAATTGGCGTGGGGCAGGCTGGGCGGCAGGCCGCCGACCCCGAACATGATCGCATATTCGATCGCGACAACCGGCAACAGGATCGCCAGCACGACGACGACGATGCGCCAGAAATTGCCTTTGGTCAGCCGCCAGGCCGGCGCCAGGCTGAGCCCCCGCTGTGTCATCACCGTGGGCACGAGGAGGAAGAACAGGCGAAAGCTCATAAAGATCAGGCCGCAATAGCCGATCACGAAAAGCGCCGCGCCGATCAGACCGGCGGCGATGCGGGGCAGGCCCGCCAGGCGAATGAGAAAACCCGCGAGCATCAGCACCAGCAGCAGCGCGATGAAGGCCGCCGCCACGGCGATGGCGGCCAGCAGGAAGGCGCCGGCCAGCCGCCATACGGGTTTGCCGATGCGCAGGTGAAGCCAGCCCCCGGGTCCGCGCCCCAGCGCCAGATCGGTGACGGCGGCGACCTGGGCCAGGAACAGGATGAGTATCAGCGGATAAAGAACCAGGAACGGCCACAGATGTGACACCACCGACGGGTCGCGGGCGATCACCCCGCCCATTACGCTAATGCCGCTGCGGATCGCGAGCAGCGACAGCGTCAGTTGCAGCGCCAGCGCGATCCACACCGACCGAAGCACATCGGCGAAGCGCCCGAACGCGAAGCGGTAGGCATGCGCGATGGTCGCGCCGACCGGAATCTTGCTCATCACTGTCCCCGCCCGGATGCGGCGACAGCCTAACGCGGATCAGGCCTGGCTGTAACGCTTTTCGTAGACGCCCTCGCTACGGCGCCACACGTCCCAGAAGCCGGGCGGCGTTTCGCCCCGCAGCTGGTATTCCAGCACGTCCAGATGGCTGTGCCAGCCGCCGGAAACGCTGAGCGCGTAGTCGCGGCTGGGGACCTTGCTGTGGGTGAGGATAAGGCGGACCTGGTCGCCTTCCGGCTTGAGAACGAACTCGACCTCGCTCACCTGGCCGGGCGGAAACTTGCTTTCGCCGAAGGTGTAGGCCAGCCGGCGCGGCGGCTCATAGGCAAGCAGGGTGAAGGTGCCGCTGTGGCCCTTTTCGTCGGTCTCCTTCATGCGCTCCGGCGGCACCGATTTGTGGGGGGAATATTCGCTGTGCTTCCAGCGCATCTGGAATTTTTCGCCCGGCGTGGTGGGCATGGCGCCGGTGGTGAACCACAGTTTGCGCTTGTCCTCGTTCCACAGGAAGTCGAACACCCTTTCGATGGGGCCGGGCAGCAGCCGCTCGAACACGACGGTCTGCGGATTGACGAGTTTGCCGAAGCGATCCATTGCCATCACCTTTCTAGCTTGTTGATGTCGACGCCATAGAGCGCGGCGTTCCTGGGAAAAATGTCGGCCCGCGCCGGAAACACGCCATTCAGTCCGGCTTCGATCAGGTCCAGCATGGTGTGCCAGCCCATCGCGGTCTGCGGCTGCATCGCCGCAGGGATCGGCCGGTGGGTAAGAGTGAGCCCGGTGCCTTCGCCATGGGGTGCCAGCGCGAATTCCAGATAGGAGATGGGAAAGCGCGAGACGCCCTCGCCGGGCGAAAACACATTCCAGGTGTAGGCGAGGAATTCGTGCGGCCGCCAGCCGGTGACGACGCCGCGGACATGCCCGCCCATCAGCGAGACGGCGCCGCCCTCGCGCGGTTCGATGGCGCCTTCGCCATACCATTGCGGCAGCAGCGCGGTGTCAGTGAGAAACTGCCAGACGGAATTCACAGCCCCGCCGCCCCCGCGCCCGTCAGGGCTGGCGGGGGAGGTGGCCGTAGCAGCGCTTGCGCTGCGCAGGCCGGAGGGGGCAGGAAAAAATCGCACGAAGCGCACGGCGCTTTCGGCAATGATCTCGCCCTTGTCGCTCATGGTGTCTCCTTCAGCGCGGCTTCCAGCGCATCCAGTTTCGGGTTCCAGAAGGTGCGGATATGCGCCACCCATTGCGCCACTTCGTCCACGCCTTCGGGATTGAGCTGATAGATGCGCTTCTGTGCCACCGGCCGCACCGTCACCAGCCGCGCGTCCTTCAGCGTGCGAAGGTGCTGGGAGATGGCGGGCGCCGAGAGCCGGAAGCGCCCGGCGATTTCGCCCGCCGCCAGCGGGCCGGTGGCCAGCATCTCGACGATACGCTGGCGGGTGGGATCGGCCAGGGCGGTGAAGGCGGGGGAAAGAGCGGCGGCGTTCATGTCGGCATTATTTGCGTGTCTGCTTAATTAAGTCAATACGAAAATAACTGGCCTTGCGCCTGTCATGGCGCGCCCCTAAGTACCGGTTCCTCAAATATCCGCGTCAGAGCGAGCTTCATGTCCATTCCACAATCCGCCAGCGGCCCGATTCAAAGCCGCGACGACCTTGTTCGTCACCTCTCGCGGGGCTGCCGGCCCAAGGCGGATTGGCGCATCGGCACCGAGCACGAGAAGTTCGTCTACGACCTGAAGACCCACAAGCCGATCGCCTATGACGGGCGGCCCGGTATCCGCCAGTTGCTGGAAGGCATGCGGCGCTTCGGCTGGCAGCCCGTGCGCGAGGGCGAGAACATCATCGGTCTTACAGGAACAGGGGCGCAGGACGGCGCCTCCATCAGCCTGGAGCCCGGCGGGCAGTTCGAACTGTCGGGCGCGCCGCTGGCCACCATCCATGAGACCTGCGCCGAAGTCGCCACGCACCTGTTGCAGACCCGCGAGGTGGCGGGTGAAATCGGCGCGGGCGTTCTGGGGTTCGGCTTCGCGCCGAACTGGACCCTGGCCGAGACGCCGGTCATGCCCAAGGGCCGCTATGACATCATGCGCAATTACATGCCCAAGGTGGGCGGCTATGGCCTGGACATGATGCTGCGCACCTGCACCGTGCAGGTGAATCTGGACTTCGAATCCGAAGCCGACATGGTCAAGAAATTCCGCGTCGGCCTGGCGCTGCAGCCGGTGACCAC
>DASTRG010000224.1:0-10276 GCA_035761325.1 Rhizomicrobium sp.
CTACTGCAGCTGCTTACAGAAGGTGTTGATCGTTCGCAAGTTTCGAAAATATTCGAGAACGTTACATTCGTAGTGTTCAACTACGATAGATGCTTGGAGCATTTTCTCGCTGAAGCTTTGGCTGCTTATTATGTGGATAGACTTGATGACATGCGCCGCGTTGTAGCAAATGCCAAGTTTATACATCCATATGGGACAGTAGGTGAGCTTGGCTGGTTTGGCTCGATGGGGCCATCATTTGGCGCTGAAGTTAGTGGCGAGAAACTGCTCCAAATTGCTGGCGGATTGAAAACTTTTACCGAGCAGTTCACCGATGAAGTCCTTCAGGCTAAGCTTCAAACTGAAATAGAGCGTGCAAGAACCGTAGTTTTTCTGGGATTTGCCTTTCACGAACAAAATATGAAGCTCTTGGCGCCTAAGCAGAAAAGTGACGCCAAAAGAATATTTGCGACTGCCTATGCAGTTTCACAAAGTGACTGCGAAGTTATAATTGGAAATATCCTAGCAACTTTACAAACCAAGCCTGCTCATACGAGCGTCGAGATAAGAAATGATCTGAAGTGCGCGGGTCTCTTTGAGCAATATTGGCGGTCTTTGCGTGCAAGTTAGATATTATTCCGCCGCCCTGAGCTTCTTCGCCGGCGTCTTTTCTTTGCTGTGGGCCTTCAGCAGCGGCTTCAGGTACCGGCCGGTATAGGACCGGGCCACCTTCACCACGTCTTCCGGCGTACCCTGGGCGACGATTTCCCCGCCGCCGTCACCGCCTTCCGGTCCCAGGTCGATAATCCAGTCCGCGGTCTTGATGACTTCCAGATTGTGTTCGATCACCACCACGGTGTTGCCGTTGTCGACCAGCTCATGCAGCACTTCCAGCAGCTTCCTGACGTCGTGGAAGTGCAGGCCCGTCGTGGGCTCGTCCAGTATATAGAGCGTCCTGCCCGTGGCGCGCCGTGACAGCTCCTTGGACAGCTTCACGCGCTGGGCTTCGCCGCCCGAAAGTGTCGTGGCCTGCTGGCCGACCGAGATATAGCCCAGACCGACGCGCTTCAGGGTCTCCAGCTTCTCGGCGATGGATGGGACCGCCTTGAACAATTCGGCGCCGGCTTCCACCGTCATGTCCAATATGTCGCTGATCGACTTGTCGCGGAACTTCACTTCCAGCGTCTCGCGGTTGTAGCGCTTGCCCTTGCAGACGTCGCACTGCACGTAAACGTCGGGCAGGAAGTGCATCTCGATCTTGATCACGCCGTCGCCCTGGCAGGCTTCGCAGCGTCCGCCCTTGACGTTGAAGCTGAAGCGGCCAGGGGCATAGCCGCGTGCCTTGGACTCCGGGAGCTCGGCGAACCAGTCGCGGATGGGCGTGAAGGCGCCGGTATAGGTGGCGGGATTGGAACGCGGCGTGCGTCCGATCGGGCTCTGGTCGATGTCGATGACCTTGTCCAGGAATTCCAGCCCCTCGATGCGGTCATGCGGGGCCGGATGCTCGCGCGCCTGGGTGAGCTTTCGCGCCGCCGCCTTGTACAGCGTCTCGATCGTCAGGGTCGATTTTCCGCCGCCCGAAACCCCGGTGACGCAGGTGAGCGTGCCCAGCGGGATCTCGGCGCTGACGTTCTTCAGATTGTTGCCGCGCGCGCCCACGATCCTCAGCCAGCGATTATGCACGGCCTTGCGCCGCTTTTCCGGCACGGCGATGAATTCCACGCCGTTGAGATATTTTCCGGTCAGGCTTTTCTTGTTGGCCATGATCTGGGCCGGGGTGCCCTCGGCGATGATATGGCCGCCATGAATGCCCGCGCCGGGGCCCATGTCGATCACATGGTCCGCGGTGCGGATCGCATCCTCGTCATGCTCGACCACCAGAACCGTGTTGCCCATGTCGCGCAGGCCCTTGAGCGACTCCAGCAGCTTGCCGTTGTCGCGCTGGTGCAGACCGATGGAGGGCTCGTCGAGCACATAGAGGACACCGGTCAGGCCCGAACCGATCTGCGAGGCCAGGCGGATGCGCTGGCTTTCGCCGCCCGACAGCGTGCCGGACGAACGCGCCAGGGTGAGATAATCCAGTCCTACATTGTTGAGGAATTTCAGGCGGGCGCGGATCTCCTTCAGGATGCGGCCCGCGATCTCCTGCTGCTGCCGGTTCAGCTTTTTATCGATGTCCCGGAACCAGGCATCGGCATCGCGGATCGACTGCTCGCAGACCTGTCCCACATGCAGGCCGCCGATCTTCACCGCCAGCGCCTCGGGCTTGAGGCGATAGCCCTTGCAGACTTCGCACGGCGCCTCGGCCTGGTAGCGTTCCAGCTCTTCCTGCATCCAGGCGCTTTCGGTCTCCTCAAAGCGGCGCTCCATGTTGGGGATGACGCCTTCGAACTCCTTTTTGGTGTCGTAACGGCGCATGCCGTCGTCATAGGTGAACTTGATCACCTCGTCGCCCGAGCCGTGCAGGATCACCTGCCGCGCCTTTTTCGGCAGGTCCTCCCAGGCGTCGTTCATCGAGAATTTGTAGTGCCGCGCCAGCGCCTCCAGCGTCTGAAGGTAATAGGGCGAGGAGGATTTGGCCCAGGGTGCGATGGCGCCTTTCTTCAAGGACAGGCTCTCGTCGGGCACCACCAATGCTTCGTCGAAATAGTTCTGCACCCCCAGCCCGTCGCATTCCGGGCAGGCGCCATGGGGATTGTTGAACGAGAACAGGCGCGGCTCGATCTCGGATATCGTGAAGCCGGAAACCGGGCAGGCGAATTTCGACGACAGCAGCATCTGCCTGGGGCTGCCGTCCTTTTCCCTTTCGTCGGCAAATTCCACGACCAGCAGGCCATCGGCCAGGCCCAGCGCCGTCTCGATGGAATCGGGCAGGCGGTTGCCGATGTCCGGCCGGACCACAAGGCGATCCACCACGATCTCGATATCGTGCTTGAGCTTCTTGTCCAGCGCCGGCGTGGCGCCGATGTCGTAGAATTTCCCGTCCACCTTGGCGCGCAGAAAACCCTTCTTCTGCAGGTCGGCCAGTTCCTTGCGGTATTCACCCTTGCGGCCGCGCACGATGGGGGCGAGCAGGTAAAGCCGGGTTCCCTCGGGAAGGGCGAGAATGCGGTCGGCCATCTGGCTGACGGTCTGGCTTTCGATGGGAAGACCGGTGGCGGGCGAATAGGGCACACCCACCCGCGCGAACAGAAGGCGCAGATAGTCGTAGATTTCCGTGACGGTGCCCACGGTCGAGCGCGGATTTTTGGACGTGGTCTTCTGCTCGATCGAGATGGCGGGCGACAGACCCTCGATATGGTCCACGTCCGGCTTCTGCATCAGTTCCAGGAACTGGCGGGCATAGGCCGACAGGCTTTCGACATAGCGCCGCTGGCCCTCGGCATAGATGGTGTCGAAAGCCAGGCTCGACTTGCCGGAGCCGGAAAGCCCCGTCAGCACCGTAAGGGTGTCGCGCGGAATTTCGACATCGACGTTCTTGAGATTGTGCTCGCGGGCGCCGCGGATGGAGATGTTCTTGAGCATGGAAGCAGCCGAAATGGGGATGGAACCGGTGTTACGCAAGAAGGCCGTCTTGGGGCGCACATTAGTTGGGGATTGACTCGAATCTGACTAGAACATAATAGGAACAAACATGCTATGCCCAATGCATAGTGTCGCGGCGGGGCCTATGGTCCGGCGGAAAAGGGAGACATGGGTCATGGCCGGCAGCGTCAACAAGGTGATTTTGGTGGGCAATCTGGGCAAGGACCCGGAAGTGCGCCGCATGACCAGCGGCGAGCCGGTGGTGAACCTGTCGGTGGCCACCTCGGAAACGTGGCGCGACAAGGCCAGCGGCGAACGCAAGGAAAAGACCGAATGGCACCGCGTGGTGATCTTCAACGAGAACCTGGCCAAGGTTGCCGAGCAGTATTTGAAGAAGGGCTCGAAGGTCTATCTGGAAGGATCGCTGCAGACCCGCAAATGGACCGACAAGGACGGCCAGGACAAATATTCCACCGAAGTGGTGCTGAACCGGTTCAACGGCACGCTGGTGATGCTGGACGGGCGCAGCGGCGGCGGCGGCGGCGAGGTGGGCTTTGGCGGGGGTGCGCGCGAGCAGCCGGCCAGCTTCCAGCGCGACGAACTGGACGACGAAATTCCATTCTAGCGGGCGCTGACCGGAGGCCTTTTGCCGGGCTTGCCCCGGGATCATTTCCGGGGACAAAATCTATAATCGAATCAATGCTTTGTGACGCCCTTCGGCCCGGCCATTTTGCTGGCTTTCGCGGCGTCAAAAATGCTACAAAAACCGGCCAATTCGAGTCTCGTTCTCCCGGCCTTCCGGGATCAGGACCGGGGACTTTCGAGGACTGTTTTTGAGCGACGAATCCGAGATCAAGCCGCCGCCGCCCGAAGGCGGGCAGCCCGCGCCCGCCATTGCCGTCGAAGACGAGCTGAAACGCTCCTATCTCGACTACGCGATGAGCGTGATCGTGCAGCGGGCGCTGCCTGATGCGCGCGACGGCCTCAAGCCCGTGCACAGGCGCATTCTCTATTCGATGCACGAGAACGGCTATGACTGGAACAAGGCCTATCGCAAGTCGGCCCGCGTGGTCGGCGACGTCATCGGCAAATATCATCCCCATGGCGACCAGTCGATCTATGACGCCCTGGTGCGCATGGCGCAGGATTTCTCCATGCGCGCGCCGCTCATCGACGGGCAGGGCAATTTCGGCTCGGTAGACGGCGATCCGCCGGCGGCGATGCGCTACACCGAAGTGCGCCGTGCCCGCCTCGCCCATTTCCTGACCGAGGACATCGACAAGGAGACCGTCGATTTCCGCGACAATTACGACGGCACCGAGCGCGAGCCGACGGTTCTGCCCTCGCGCTTTCCAAATCTTCTGGTCAACGGGTCGGCCGGTATTGCCGTGGGCATGGCGACCAACATTCCGCCCCACAATCTGGGCGAGGTGATCGATGCCTGCCTGGCCTATATAGAGGACCCCTCGATCAACCTGGAGCGGCTGACCGAGATCGTGCCGGGACCGGATTTCCCCACCGGCGCGCTTCTGATCGGCAAGCAGAATGCCCGTGCCGCGCTGGCGCGGGGCCGCGGCTCGATCCTGATGCGGGCGCGCTGCGCGGTCGAAGAAGTCCGCAAGGACCGCGATGCCATCATCGTCAGCGAGCTGCCCTACCAGGTGAACAAGGCGGTGCTGATGGAGCGCATCGCCGAACTGGTGCGCGACAAGCGTATCGAGGGCATTTCCGACATCCGCGACGAAAGCGATCGCAGCGGCATGCGCATGGTGATCGAGCTGAAGCGCGACGCCTCGAGCGAGGTGGTGCTGAACCAGCTCTACCGCTTCTCCGCTCTGCAGCAGAGCTTCGGCGTCAACATGCTGGCGCTCAATGATGGCCGCCCGATGCAGATGAACCTGAAGGAGATGATAGCCTCCTTCGTGGGCTTCCGCGAGGAAGTGGTCACCCGCCGCACCAAGTTCGAGCTCAGCAAGGCGCGCGACCGCGGCCATATTCTGGTGGGCCTGGCGGTGGCGGTGGCCAATATCGACGAGGTCATCCGCCTCATCCGCGCCGCGCCCGACGCCGGCGCGGCACGCGAACAATTGATGGCGCGCGACTGGCCCGCCGCCGATGTGGCGCCGCTGGTCAAGCTGATCGCCGATCCTCGGCACAAGATGGAGGAAGCGGGCACCATTCGGCTGTCGGAAGAACAGGCCCGCGCCATTCTTGACCTGCGGCTGCAGCGCCTGACGGCGCTGGGCCGCGACGAAATCAACGACGAGGCCCAGAAGCTGGGCCTGGCGATTGCCGACTATCTGGACATCCTTTCCAGCCGCGGCCGCCTGCTGACCATCATCAGGGACGAGCTGGCGGAGATCCGGGAGGCTTTCGCCACCCCGCGCAAAACCGAACTGATAGACGCCGACGTCGAGATCGAGGATGAGGCGCTGATCGAGCGCGAAGAGGTCGCCGTCACCGTCACCCATGCGGGCTATATAAAGCGCACGCCCCTGGCCGAGTACCGGGTGCAGGGCCGCGGGGGCAAGGGCCGCTCGGGCATGGCGACGCGGGACGAGGATTTCGTCACCTCCCTGTTTGTCGCCTCCACGCATGCCTGGCTGCTTTTCTTCTCCTCCACCGGCATGGCCTACAAGCTCAAGGTCTGGCGCCTGCCCGAGGCCCGCATCGCGGGCAGGGGCAAGGCGATGGTCAACCTGCTGCCGCTGTCGGATGGCGAGCGCATCACCACCATCCTGCCGCTGCCGGAAGACGAGGGCGAATGGGAGAAGCTGAATGTGGTGTTCGCCACCCGTTCCGGCGATGTGCGCCGCAACCAGCTGTCCGACTTCATCAACGTCAACAAGAACGGCAAGATCGCCATGAAACTGGAGGCGGGAGACGGCATCATCGGTGTCGCCACCTGCACCGAACGCGACGATGTGCTGCTGACCGCCCGCGGCGGCAAGGCGATCCGCTTCCCGCTGACCGATGTGCGGGTGTTCAAGGGCCGCGATTCCACCGGCGTGCGCGGGATCAAGCTGGCGCCGGGCGATGAAGTGGTCAGCCTGTCGCTGCTCTATCATTCGGACGCCACCAGTGCGGAGGCGCGGGCTTATCTGAAACAGGCCAGCGCCGCGCGCCGCGCTGCCGGCGGCGAGGAACAGGCGGAAGAGCCCGAGGAGACCGAGGAAGGCGTCGAGGAGGCGACATTGACGCCCGAGCGCTATGCCGCGCTGGGCGCGCGCGAGCAGTTCGTCCTCACCGTCTCCGAGACCGGCTTCGGCAAGCGCACGTCTTCCTATGAATACCGGGTCACCGGCCGCGGCGGTTCCGGCATCGTGGCCATCGGCATGGGCAGGAAGAGCAGCGCCGTCATTGCCGCTTTTCCGGTGGAGGAAAGCGACGGGCTGATGCTGATCAGCGACCGCGGCCAGACCATTCGCGTGCCGGTGTCGGACATCTCCGTTCAGGGGCGTTCGGCCGGCGGCGTCACCATCTTCAAGGTGGATGAGGGCGAGCGCGTCGTGTCGGTGGAGCGCATTGCCGACGACGGCGGCGATTCATGAGCCCGCGCAGGCTGATCGGCCTTTATCCGGGCACTTTCGATCCTGTCACGCTGGGCCATCTGGACATCATCAGCCGGGCGGTGAAGCTGGTCGACCATCTGGTGATCGGGGTGGCCATCAACGCGGCCAAGGCGCCGCTGTTCACGCTGGATGAACGTGTGGCGATGCTGCGCGAGGAAGCCGGTCATGTCGCCGCCGGCCATGCCACCATCGAGGTTCGTCCGTTCGACACGCTGCTGGTGCATTTTGCCGCCGAACTGGGCGCGCAGCTGATCGTGCGCGGCCTGCGCGCCGTGTCGGATTTCGAATATGAATTCCAGATGGTGGCGATGAACCAGCGCCTGTCCAGCGAGGTCGAGACCGTCTTTCTGATGGCCGATCCCATGCATCAGGCCATTTCGTCCCGCCTGGTCAAGGAAATCGCTCTTCTGGGCGGCGATATCACGCCCTTCACCACGCCATCCGTGGCGCAGGCCCTTATCAACCGCAGCAAGGAAATATCCTGATGGCCGATTATCTGATCCTCGATCTCAAGACCGGGCCGGTGAAGATCCAGCTCCGCCCCGACCTCGCCCCCGGTCATGTCGAGCGCATCAAGACCCTGGCGAGCGAAGGCTTCTATGACGGTATCGTCTTCCATCGGGTCATCCCCGGCTTCATGGCGCAGACCGGCGATCCCACCGGCACCGGCATGGGCGGCAGCGAATTGCCCAACCTGAAGGCGGAGTTCTCGGAGGAGCCGCACAAGCGGGGCACCACGTCCATGGCACGGTCGGCCAATCCCAACAGCGCGAACAGTCAGTTCTTCATCTGCTTCGACAATGCGCCCTGGCTGGATCGCCAGTACACGGTGTGGGGCCAGGTGGTGGACGGCATGGACCATGTCGACGCCATCAAGAAAGGCGGCGAACAGAACAACGGCGCCATTAGCGGCGAGCCGGACAAGATCGTGAAGGCGCGCATCGAGTCGGATTGACGTCCGGCCCAGCCCGGCGCGGTCTGCGTGAATTCGGCAATATTTGGTGTATGGCGCCGTCCGGCGGCTGCGGCCTAAAAGCGGGCGGTTCCGTATGGAGTTCACACCGCATGTCCGCCCCGATTGCCTTCATCGATCTGCAGGCCCAGCGCCGCCGGCTTGGCGCACCGCTGGAGGCCGCCATCAAGGCGGCGGTCGAGGGTGGGCAGTGGATTTTGGGCCCGCAGGTTGCGCAGCTGGAAAAGGACCTTGAGGCCTTTGCCGGTGTCAGGCACGCGATCGCCTGCGCCAACGGCACCGATGCACTTCTGCTGGTTCTGAGGGCCTGGGGCGTGGGACCGGGGGATGCGGTTTTCGTGCCCGCCTTCACTTTTGCCGCCACAGCCGAGGTTGTGGCTTTGGCCGGCGCCACCCCGGTCTTCGTGGATGTGCTGGCTGACACCTTCAACATGGACCCGGCCAGCCTGGATGCCGCCATTGCCCTGATCCGCCGCGAGGGCAGGCTTGTGCCCAAGGTGGTGATGCCGGTCGACCTGTTCGGCCAGCCGGCCGACTATGACGCGCTGGCGCCCATCGCCGCGCGCGAAGGGCTGAAACTGTTCTGCGACACAGCCCAGGGCTTTGGCGGCCTTCTGAACGGCAAGCGCGCCGGCGCCATTGGCGATGCGGCGGCCACCAGTTTCTTTCCCGCCAAGCCGCTGGGCTGTTATGGCGACGGCGGGGCCTGCTTCACCAATGATGACGCGCTGAGGGACCTGCTCTTGTCGCTGCGCATGCATGGCCAGGGCGCCGACCGCTACGAGCATGTCCATGTCGGACTGAATTCGCGGCTGGATACGATCCAGGCCGCCATCCTGGTCGAGAAGCTGAAAATCTTTGCGGAAGAGATCGACATGCGCGAGCGCGTGGCGCGTCGCTACAACGACGCTTTCGCCGGGAACGCCCGCATTGTCACGCCGACGGTCATTGCGGGGGCCCGGTCCACCTGGGCCCAGTACACGCTGAAAGTGGCCGACCGCGCCAAATTCCAGGCGGGAATGAAGGAAAGGGGCGTGCCGACGGCCGTCTATTATCCGATCCCGCTGTCGCGCCAGAAGGCGTATGCCCACTATCCTTCCGCGCCCATTCCGGTCAGCGAAGCGCTCTGCCGCCAGGTGGTGAGCCTTCCCATGCACCCCTATCTGGACGGCGCCACCCAGGACCGCGTGGTGGCCGCTGCTCTCGCAAGCGCAACATAAAGTCCAAATTCCCACAATCGACTCCGGTGAAGGTGTGCGCTATTGTCGCACCGGTAGGTTCACGGGCGGCCGTGACCGGCGGTTTTGCGCCTTTTCCGGAAGAGCGGACCGAGCGGTCACAGCGTCCCCCCTCAGCAGGCAGGAGGAAGCCATGACCATCAAAAACCCGATCGAATGGAGCGGAGCCCGGATTGCGTCGGCAGCTCAAGCCGCCAACCATATCGGCCAGGCCGTCCACCACATGCAGGACAAAGCCCATTCGCCGGCGCCCGAGGTTCGCCGCATCGCCAGCAGCGACATCTGGCTGTCCTTGCGCCAGGGCTTTGCCGATTTCGAAGCCTATCGCAGCGATGTGATCTTCCTGTGCGCGACCTATGCGCTGGTGGGGCTGGTGATGGCCAGGATCGCCTTCGGCAACGATCTTCTGCCGCTTTTCTTCCCGCTGGCCTCCGGTTTCGCCATCATCGGTCCGCTTGCGGCCGTGGGCCTCTACGAGATGAGCCGGTTGCGCGAAAGGGGCGAGCCGGTCGGCTGGGCCAACGCCTTTGACGTGCTGAAGGCTCCTGGCATCGCCGGCATCGCCGCCCTGGGCCTGATCCTGATCGCGGTGTTCCTGGCCTGGCTGGCAACGGCGTGGATCATTTTCGACAACACGCTGGGCCCGACGCTGCCGGCGTCGCCGCAGGCCTTCCTGCACGACATCTTCATGACAACCCCCGGCCAGATCATGATCGTGGTGGGTATCGGGGCGGGCTTCCTGTTCGCGCTTCTGGCGATGATGCTGAGCGTGGTCAGTTTTCCGCTGCTGCTGGACCGGGACACGGGCCTGGACACGGCCATCGGGACGTCATTCCGGGCGGTTCTGGCCAATCCTGGCCCGATGGCGCTGTGGGGCCTTCTGGTCGCCGCCATCCTGCTGGCGGGTATGGCGGTGGTCTTTGTGGGCCTGGTGGTGGCTGTCCCGGTTCTGGGCCATGCCACCTGGCACCTTTACCGCAAGCTGGTGG
>DASTRG010000225.1:0-19144 GCA_035761325.1 Rhizomicrobium sp.
ACCCGCAGGAGCGGGCCGCGATCCTCGCCTACAGCCCCTATCAGAATGTCAGGCGGGACGTGAAATATCCGCCGGTCTTCTTCATCACCGCCACCAGCGACGACCGCGTCTCGCCCGTCCATGCGCGCAAGATGGCGGCGAAGATGGAAGAGCAGGGCCACGACGTTCTTTTCTACGAGAATACCGATGGCGGCCATGCCGCTGCGGCGGACCATCGCCAGCAGGCCGAAATGACGGCCCTGTCCTTTGTTTATCTGGCGCAACGGCTGGGCATGAAGTGATGCTGGAACTGCGGCCCAGTTGCGAATGCTGCGACAAGGATCTGCCGCCATAGGCGCCGGATGCGATGACCTGCACCTTCGAAGGCACTTTTTGCCGCAGCTTCGTGGAGACCAGGTCGGGGGGCTGCCCAGTTGCGGCGGCAATTTTCATTCCCGGCCGATCCGGCCGGCGGAAAAGCTGGCGAAATATCCGCCCTCGACGCTGCGCGTTCGTCGTCCCGGCAGGTGCGGGCCGCCGGCGCGGCCAGGCGAATTGAGTGCAATTTTGTCGAAATTTGTCCGGCCCGCGTTGAACCGGCCTTAGAAGAATCCTGATGGAATGTTCCCAGGCGCAATGCTGTCGCGCTCGAATCGCAATGGGGTATTCAAATGCTGAATCTGATTAAGAAGTTTGCCGTCGAAGAAGACGGCGCCACGGCCATCGAATACGGCCTGATCGCCGCTCTGATCGCGGTGGTGATCATCAGCGCGGTCACGCTTGTCGGGACCAACCTGTCGACGACCTTCACGACCATCTCCGGCAATCTGAAGTGACCTATCCCTCGCCCGCATTACCCCCCATTCCCTGGGCGGGGGCGGGCAAAGGACGGGGCTGACCGGGCAGGGCACCGGCCAGCGTCCCCGTCTTGCTTTCTCAGCCGCGCTTGGCGCGCCGCTTGGGCGCCGGGGCGCTCTTGGTGGGCGCCTTTTCGGCCTTCGCGGGCTTGGCGGGGGTCTGTGCTATCGAGCGCAGGGCCTGGCGTCGGCGCACGGCGGCGGCGGACATGTCGGGCAGTTTGGGCATGAGCGGCAACCTTTGCGACGACGCTCCAGCCTAGACCCGCCGACCTCCGATAACAATCCGCACACGGATTTCCGCCGCAAATACCCGGAAATTCAGCGTTATTCAGGCCGGTCCCGCGCCCTGGATGCCCAGCCGGACCAGGTAGACCGACTGCGATCCGCACATGAACAGCCAGTCGCGCTTGGGCCCGCAGAAACAGACATTCGCGCAGCTCTCCGGCAGACGGATGCGGCCGATCAGCTTGCCGGCCGGGTTCCACACCGTCACGCCCATGTAACCCGGCACCGAGGTCGAGCCCGACCACACATTGCCCGCCACGTCGACGCGGTGGCCGTCGAAGCCGCACTTGATGCCGTCGACCATGCCGTTGGTGAAGACCCGCTGGCCCACAATCTTGCCGTCCACCACATCGGCGACATCGATATTGGCGCCCCAGACGAAATAGACCTTGGAATAGTCGGGCGAGAAGGCGATGCCGTTGGGCACCAGGCCGGGCCTTCCTTCCAGGATCACGTCGATCCTGCCGGACGGATCGACACGATAGATCGAGGGCGGACGCACCTGGTGCTGCGAGCCGATGATGCCCGCCCCGCCATTGCCCAGCCGCGGATTGTTGCGCCCGCCCGGATTCATCGGCCCGGCGCCGTCATCGGGATGGCCTTCCTGCAGCAGCGAGCCGTAGAGCGGATCGGTGAACCAGATGCTGCCGTCCTTGTGCACGGCGATGTCGTTGGGCGAGTTCAGCGGCTGGCCGTTGTAATTGTCGGCGATGACGGTCATCGAGCCGTCATGCTCCCAGCGCACCACGCGGCGCAGGAAATGCTGGGCGCTGATCTGGCGGCCCTGGAAGTCGAACGTGTTGCCGTTGGAGTTGAAGCTCTGGCGGCGATAGGGCGTGACCTCCATCGTCTCCCAGATCAGGCGATACTGCACGTCGCCCGCGACATCGGAGAACACCACATACTGCCCCTCGCCCGACCAGGCCGGACCTTCCGCCCACTGAAAGCCTGTCGCCAGCCGCTTGATGAACGAATGTCCCACGAAAATGCCGGCATCGGGATCGACCGCCAGGATGTCGGGATCGGGATAGATGGTCGGCGGGGCATTGGGCCCGAAATCGCGCCCGTTCAGCACCGAGACGATCGGCGCCAACTGCGCCTTGTTCTGCGCGAAGGCGGTGGTCGGCACGGCGGCGGCGGCGCCGGCCAGCATGGCGCGGCGCGATAGATCGAAAGCCATGAATGCCCTCCCAGCATTGTTGTTCGGGAAGGAAGGGGAACCCGCCGCGTCGGGCCTGTCAATCGCCCGCAGGCCTAAAGACCGGGCCGCTCGACCCGGGTCACCCCCGGCAAGGTCTTTAGCAGTCCCTCTATATCCGCGACTTCCCTGGGGCTCAGCCGGGTCAGGGTTATGGTTATATTCTCCAGCCCTTCGGTGTCGCTGGGGCGGGCGACATAGCGGGTGATGCGCCGCGCGCGATAGCCCAGCGCCGTCTCCAGCGCCCCCAGCGAAAGCTCGCCTGGGCGGGTTTCCAGCAGGATCTCATGGCTGCGGTGGCGCTTCTGGAAGCGCTCCTCGATCGGCTTGATGCCCGCCAGGATGACCATGATGATCGCGGTGGCAGCGACTGCCTGGATGTAAAGCCCCCCGCCCACCGCCAGGCCGATGGCCGCCACCGACCACAGGCTGGCCGCGGTGGTCAGGCCGCGCACCACCTCGCCGCGCAAGAGGATGCTGCCCGCGCCCAGGAAGCCAATGCCGGAGACAACCTGGGCGGCGATGCGGGAAGGATCGAGAACGACGGCCTTGGTGCCCAGGACGTCAGCGAAGCCGAAGGCCGAGACGATCATGAAGAGGCAGGCGCCCACACAGACCAGCATGTGGGTGCGCAGGCCCGGTGCCCAGACCAGTCTTTCGCGGTCGATGCCGATGATGCTGCCCAGAAGGGCGGCGATCAGCAGGCGCAGGATCAAATTCCAATCCAGAGCGGTCATGATTCTCCCATGACCTTCGACAAGGCCGGCTGAAATCTAGGGCAGGCGGGCGCCAAACGCCAACACCTGCCCTCGCGGCCGCCCGGAACGGCACATCGCCGGCTTAGCCTGGCGACGCGCCCTGGATGTTCACGCGCAGCGCGTAGATCGACTGGGTGGCGGTCATGAACAGCCAGTCGCGCTTGGGGCCGGCGAAGCACAGGTTGGCGCAGACTTCCGGCAGGCGGATGCGGCCGATCAGGCGCCCTTGCGGATTCCATACCGTCACGCCCGAATAGCCCAGCGTGGAGGTCGAACCGGCCCAGATATTGCCCGCGCGGTCGGCGCGCATGCCGTCCGGCCCGCACTTGATGCCGTCGACCATGCAGTCCGTGAAGACGCGCAGATTGGCGACGCCCTTGCCCTGGACGTCCCCGACCCAGATCGATCCGCCGCGCACGATGTAGACCTTCTTGTAATCGGGCGAGAAGCAGATGCCGTTGGGCCACTGATTGTTCTCCTCGGCCACGACCACCGACAGGCTGCCGCTGGGATCCCAGCGGTACACATTGCGCGGCAGCACCTGGCGGGTGGCGCCGATGATGCCGGTGCCGCCCACGCCGACATTGGGATCAAAGCGGCCATCGGCGTTCAGCGGTCCGCCGGCCTCGTCGGGATGACCTTCGGAAAGCTGGCCGCCATAGGGCGGATCGGTGAACCAGATCGAGCCGTCCGGATGCGGCGCCAGATCGTTTGGCGAGTTGAGCGGCTTGCCCTCGAAACTGTCGGCCAGCACCTTGAGCGAGCCGTCATGCTCCCAGCGCACCACGCGGCGCAGGAAATCCTGGCACGAGACCTGGCGGCCTTCGAAATCGAACGTGTTGCCGTTGGAGTTGTAGGAGGGATCGCGGAAGGCGGAGAACTGCTTTGTCTCCCAGACATAGCGGTACTGGGTATTGCCCTTCACGTCGCTGAACAGCGCGTAATTGCCCGCGGCGCACCAGGCCGGGCCTTCCGCCCACTGAAATCCGGTCTGAAGGCGGTGGATCATGGCCTGGCCTATTATGAGCCCCCCGAACGACCTGTCGATCACCAATACGTCGGGATCGGGGTTCATCAGCGGCGGTGCATGAGGCCCGAAATCGCGCGGCGGGTTGGAAATTACCGATGGCCATGTTCCAGTCATCGTCTTGTCGGCGGCATACGCGAAGCCGGGAACGGCGGCGGCGGCGCCGGCGATCATGCCGCGGCGGGACAGGTATGACATTTAGGCTCTCCTCTTTATTTTGTAGCGCTAACATTGCCCCGCCGGATCAACCAGGGGAAGCCCCCTGTATGTTGACCCTCAGCATGTAGATCGACTGGGTGGCGCACATGAAAAGATGGTCACGTTTGGGCCCCGCGAAGCAGAGATTGGCGCAGGGCTCGGGCAGCCGGATGCGCCCGATCAGCTTGCCGGCAGCGTTCCATACCGTGACGCCGGCATAGCCCAGCACCGAGGCCGAGCTGGCCCAGATGTTGCCGGCGCGGTCGGCGCGCATGCCGTCGGGGCCGCAGCGCACGCCATCCACCATGCAGTCGGTGAAGAGGCGCAGATTCGTCACGCGCGCGCCCTGAATGTCGCTCACAAAGATGCGCCCCCCGCGGATGACGTAGAATTTCGTGTAATCGGGCGAAAAGCACAGCCCATTGGGGGCGAAGCCGTCCTCATACGGCACCGCCACTTCGACACGCCCTGACGGATCGACGCGATAGACATTCATCGGCAATTGCTGGTGCAGGCTGCCCGCCTTCTGGATGCCCACGCCCGTGTTGCCGATATTGGGATCGCGCACGCCGTTCGGATTCATCGGCCCGGGGCCGTCGTCGGGATGGCCCTCGGCCAGGTTGCCGCCGAATTGCGGATCGGAGAACCAGACGCTGCCGTCCCGGTGGGCCGCCACGTCGTTGGGCGAGTTCAGCGGCTTGCCGTCGTAACCGTCGGCGATGATGCTCATCGATCCGTCCGCTTCCCAGCGCACCACGCGGCGGAAGAAATCCTGGGTGGATATCTGGCGGCCCTGGAAATCGAATGTGTTGCCGTTGGTGGAGAAGGAGGGTTTCCTGAATGCGCTGACCGCGCCGGTCTCCCAGATATAGCGATAAAGCGTGTCGTTCTTGACGTCGCTGAAGATGGCGAACTGGCCGATGCTGGACCAGGCCGGGCCTTCGGCCAGGTGCAGGCCGGTATAAAGACGGCGGATCACCTCCTGGCCTATAAGAAGGCCGCCGAAAGACGGATCGATACGGATCACATCAGGGTCGGGGCTGAAGGCGGGCTGCGCGCCCGGACCATATTCGCGCGGCGGATCGGTGATCACCGAACGCGGTATGGCCTGCTTTTTCTCCTGGGCGAAAGCGGTCGCGGGTATCAGGCTGGCACCCCCAGCCAGCATCAGGCGGCGGTTCAGGTCGGTCATGGCTCCCCTCCCGTTGTTTGGGTCAGCATCGAAGCCCGGTTTCCGCCTGTCAAATCCCCCTACCTGGGCCAGGGCCAATTGACATTCCGGGACCTGTGGGCCTAAAACCCGCCACCCTTCCGGAAAGCCGCTACGACTTTCCGGTCCCCCGCCCGGCGCGGGGGATCGCCCCCAGGCAGCGCGTTGCGCCCCCTGGGGCGAAGAGCGTTGGCCGTAGGCCATGAAATGGTCCAGTGGACCATTTCAAGCGATGAGCGCGGCGCGCTTGGGCGAGCCGCAGGTGATGTTGGAGAGTTTGTTTTGTTTGAATCCCTGCAGTCCCGCCTGACCGGCGTTTTCGACAAGCTTCGCGGCCGGGGCGCCCTGACCGAAGCCGATGTCGATGCCGCGCTGGGCGAAGTGCGCACCGCCCTGGTGGAGGCCGACGTCGCCCTGCCGGTGGTAAAGGATTTCATCGACAAGGTGCGTCCGCGCGCGGTGGGCGAGAACGTGATCCGCTCGGTCACGCCCGGCCAGCAGGTCATCAAGATCGTGCACGATGTGCTGGTCGAGACGCTGGGCGAGGAGAACGCCGCCCTCAATATCGGCGCGCCGCCCGCTCCCGTCCTGATGGTGGGCCTGCAGGGTTCGGGCAAGACCACCACCAGCGCCAAGCTGGCGCTGATGCTGCAGACAAAAGAAAAGAAGCGGGTGCTGATGGCCTCGCTGGACACCACCCGCCCGGCCGCCATGGAGCAGCTCAAGGTGCTGGGCGAGCAGGCGGGCGTCGCCACGCTGCCGATCATGCCGGGCCAGGCGCCGCTGGACATCGCCAGGCGCGCCATGGCCAGCGCCAAGGTCGGCGGCTATGACGTGCTGATCCTGGATACCGCCGGCCGCCAGCATGTCGACGAGCAGCTGATGGGCGAAGTCGCCGCGGTGAAGACGCTGGTCAGCCCGCATGAGACGCTTCTGGTCGCCGACAGCCTCACCGGCCAGGACGCCGTGAACATCGCCAAGTCGTTCAACGAGCGCGTCAACATCAGCGGCATCATCCTGACGCGCGTGGACGGTGACGCGCGCGGCGGCGCGGCGCTGTCCATGCGCACCGTCACCGGCGCGCCGATCAAGTTCCTGGGCGCCGGCGAAAAGCTGGATGCGCTGGAGCCGTTCTTCCCCGCGCGCGTGGCCGGCCGCATCCTGGACATGGGCGATGTTGTCAGCCTGGTCGAAAAGGCGGCCGAGACGCTGGACAAGCAGGAGGCGGAGAAGATCGCCGCCAAGATGAAGAAAGGTCAGTTCGACATGAACGACCTGGCTTCGCAGCTGAACCAGATGAAGAAGCTGGGCGGCATGAAGGGCGTCCTGGGCATGTTGCCGGGCGTGGGCAAGATCAAGGGACAGCTGGAAGCGGCGGGCCTGGACGACAAGATCCTCACCCGTCAGGAAGCCATCATACAGTCGATGACCAAGAAGGAGCGTGCCGATCCCGATCTCATCAACGGCTCGCGCAGGAAGCGCATCGCAGCCGGGGCCGGCGTCGATGTCAGCGAGGTCAACAAGCTTTTGAAGATGCACCGCCAGATGGCGGACATGATGAAGAAGATGGGCAAGGGGGGGCGCATGCCCGCCCTGCCGCCCGGCATGGGCGGGATGTTCGGCGGCGGCATGCCGCCGGGTTTCCCGCGTCGTTAGTTTCACCGATCGACACCGAACCACTGAAGGAAAGAAAGACATGGCTCTGCGTATTCGTCTGGCCCGCGGCGGCACCAAGAAGCGCCCGCACTACAATATCGTGATTGCCGACTCGCGGTCCCCACGCGACGGCCGCTTCATCGAGAAGATCGGCTTCTACAATCCGCTGCTGCCGTCGGATCATGCCGACCGCATCAAGCTGGACCTGGACAAGGCCAGGGCCTGGGTCGCCAAGGGCGCTGTTGCCACCGACCGCGTCAACAAGTGGCTGGCCGACGCCGGTGTGACCGCCAAGCGCGTGCACAACAACCCGCAGAAGGCCCAGCCACGGAAGAAGGCGCAGGAACGCGCAGCCGCCGCCGCCAAGGCCGCGGAAGAAGCCACGGCGTAAGCCTTGGGCCGCGACGTTCTGCTGGCCGCCGTCATCGGCGCGCAGGGGCTGAAGGGCGAGGTGAAGCTCAAGACCTTCACCGCCACGCCCGAGGCGCTGGCGCGCTACGGCGCCCTGCATGACGTCAGGGGACGCACATTCGAGATCACCGCCTGCCGTCCGACAAAGGACGGCGAGGCGGTGATTGCCTTCAAGGGCGTCACCGACAGGGGCGCCGCCGAGGCGCTGAAGGGCACGCAGCTCTTTGTCTCGCGCGAGGCGCTGCCCGCCACCGAAGAAGAAGAGTTCTACCACGCCGACCTGATCGGCCTTGAGGCCTATGACAGCGAAGGCCGCCTGGTGGGCAGGATCAGCGCCATCCACAATTTCGGCGCCGGCGACGTCATTGCCATCACCCGCAGCGACGGCGACGAAGTGCTGCTGGCCTTCACCCGCGAGACCGTGCCGGTGATCGACATCGCCGGCGGGCGCATCGCCATCGCCATACCGGAAGACGACGAGGCCGATGGGCCGCACCCGCATGTCGAGTAACTGGTCCGCCACCGTCCTTACCCTGTTCCCGGAAATGTTTCCCGGACCGCTGGGAATCTCGCTGCCGGGCAAGGGGCTGGAGAAAAATCTCTGGTCGCTTGACGTGCGCGACATCCGCGATCACGGCATCGGCAAGCACCGCACCGTCGACGACACGCCCGCCGGCGGCGGACCCGGCATGGTGATGCGGGCCGATGTGGCCTGTGCGGCCATCGACGCGGTGGATCGCGCCGGCCGGCCCCTGATCTATCTGTCGCCGCGTGGGCGCCCGCTGACCCAGGCCCGCGTGCGCGCGCTGGCCGCCGGGCCGGGCGCGATCCTGTTCTGCGGCCGCTTTGAAGGGCTCGACCAGCGGGCGATCGAGGCGCGGGACATGGAAGAAGTGTCGCTGGGCGACTTCGTGCTGGCGGGGGGAGAAATTGCCGCCATGGCCCTGGTCGAGGCCGCGGTCCGTTTGATCCCGGGGGTTCTGGGCGACCACGCCTCGACCGCCGAGGAAAGCTTTTCGACGGGCCTGCTGGAATACCCCCAATATACCCGCCCCCAGGACTTCGAGGGCCGGACCATCCCGGAGGTCCTAAACCAAGGGAATCATTCGGAAATCGCCAAATTCCGCCTGGCGCGGGCGCAGGCGCTGACCCGCGAACGGCGCCCCGACCTCTGGGTGCTTCATCAAAAGCCTCCCAAGCCCCTTTGAAATCAGCACTGCCTGGGCTATACGGCCCGGCTCTAATCGCACTTTTCCCGCACGGAGACTGACAATGAACCTCTTGCAGACGCTCGAAGCCGAGCAGATGGCGGCCGTGCGGGCCAAGCCGCTTCCCGAGTTCCGTCCCGGCGATACGCTGAAGGTCAGCGTCAAGGTGGTCGACGTCACCTATGACGAGAAAACCAAGCAGAACAAGACCCGCGAGCGCCTGCAGGCTTTCGAGGGCGTATGCATCGCCCGCCAGGGTTCGGGCCTGAACGAGGCTTTCACCGTGCGCAAGCTCTCCTATGGCGAGGGCGTGGAGCGCGTCTTTCCGGTCTATTCGCCGCTGGTGGATTCTGTGACCGTGGTTCGCAAGGGCAAGGTGCGCCGCGCCAAGCTGTATTACCTGCGCGGACGCACCGGAAAATCGGCCCGCATCACCGAGCGCACCGACAGCAATCCCGCCGGCAGCGACAGCGCCGCCTGATCGGCCGTCCTCACAAACAATTCACGGGCCGCCTCTGCGCGGCCCGTTTTGTTTTGATGATCCCGGAAAACCCCGAAAAATGGGGGTTTCTTGGCCGCCGGCCGCCACATTTGGAAAAAACCCCTATTTATGGCGTTTTTTGTGACCGTACCTGCTTCATATTGCGGGAAATGCCGTAAAATGGGGCTTATCGTTGATTCGCAAAAGGGGTACCCCCATGGCAACCAAAGCTGCCGCCAAGACTGAAACCGTCTCCACCCGCCAGCTCGCCGGTCAGCTGGCCGAAAAGCATGAACTCTCCCAGAAGGCCGCCAACGCCATCATGGAAGACCTGATCACCAACGTCACCAAGCATCTGAAGAAGGGCGCCCGCATCCGCCTCAATGGCCTGGGCATCCTGCAGGTGAAGAAGCGTGCCGCGCGCATGGGCCGCAATCCCGCCACCGGCGAAGCCATCAAGATCAAGGCCTCCAAGAAGGTCGCCTTCCGCGCTTCCAAGGAGCTGAAGGAAGCCATCTAAACCGATTTGGCCGACAGGGCAGGGCCGGGCTGTGAACAAGCCCGGCCCTTCTTCTTTTCATCACCTGCCGGATCGGAAATTTTCGCGTCCTGATGCGTTGGCAAAACATGGCGTTCTGGAACGGTGTGATCGACAAGCTGCAGGGCTGGCTGCCGGCCTGGCTGGTCGCATGCATTCTCTTCATCGTCATCGTTTCGATCGGTTTTGTCCTGCAGCGCGTCCTGATCGCCTGGCTGAGCAAGCGCGCGGCCGCCTGGCATCCGATGCTGCAGAGCGTCTTCATCCGCACGCGGCGGCTGGGCCGCTATGCCATCGTGCTGTTCGCGCTGGTGCTGGCAGTCCCGCTGGCGCCGCTGACACGCGATGCCGAACTCAGCGTCCATCACATATTCATCGCGCTGTTCATCGTGCTTCTGGGCTGGATCGCCCTGGCCGCCGCCAATCTCTTCATCGACCATTATGTGCACGGCCTGCAGCTCGATGCCGCCGACAATCTGATGGCGCGCAAGGCCGCCACCCAGATGCGCATCTTTCGCCAGGCCACCAGTGTGTTTCTGGTGCTGCTGACCGCGGCCTTCGCGCTGATGAGCTTCGACGGCGTGCGCCAGTTCGGCATATCGCTGTTCGCTTCCGCGGGCGTCGCCGGCATCGTGGCCGGCCTCGCCGCCCGGCCCATGCTGGAGAATCTGATTGCCGGCGTGCAACTGGCGCTGACCCAGCCGGTGCGCCTGGAAGATGCGGTGGTAATCGCGGGTGAATGGGGCTGGGTGGAGGAAATCAACTCCACCTATATCGTGGTGCGGCTGTGGGACTGGCGGCGGCTGGTTGTGCCGCTGTCCTACCTATTCGCCAATCCCTTCACCAACTGGACCCGTTCCTCCGCCTCGATCATCGGTTCGGTGTTCGTCTATGCCGATTACACGCTGCCGATGGACGCGGTGCGCGCCAAGGCGGAGGAAATCGTCAAAGCCTCGCGCCTGTGGGACGGCCAGGTGGTCAACGTCCAGGTGTCGGACGCCAGGGAACAGGCGATCGAGATCCGCGTCCTGTGCAGCGCCGCGGATTCTCCGCGCGCCTGGGACCTGCGCTGCGAAGTGCGCGAAAAGCTGATCGCCTTCATCCGCGACAATTTCCCCGAAAGCCTGCCGCGCGTGCGCCGCCAGGATTTCCGTTTGCAGGAGAGCGGGCGCGGCGACGGCCCCATGCCCCGGCCCCACAGGCCGGTATGATGTCCCGCCCGCCGGCCGGTCGGTCAGGACGATGTGTCCGCTTGCGGCCGAGGTCCCCAAGGGCTAGGTAGCGCCACGCATTTTCCCCGGAAAAGAAGGACATCCCCATGGCGCGCAAGAAAATTGCTTTGATCGGCGGCGGACAGATCGGCGGCACCCTGGCCCATCTGGTTGCCCTGAAAGAACTGGGCGACGTGGTGATTTTCGACATCGCCGAAGGCCTGCCCCAGGGCAAGGCGCTCGATCTCGCCCAGTCCGGTCCGGTCGAGGGCTTCAATGCCGCCATGAAGGGCACCAATTCCTATGCCGACATCGCCGGCGCCGATGTGGTGATCGTCACCGCCGGCGTGCCGCGCAAGCCCGGCATGAGCCGCGACGATCTTCTGGGCATCAACCTGAAGGTGATGGCGGCGGTGGGCGAGGGCATCAAGGCCAACTGCCCCAATGCCTTCGTGATCTGCATCACCAACCCGCTGGATGCGATGGTGTGGGCGCTGCAGAAATTCTCCGGCCTGCCGCACGAGAAGATCGTGGGCATGGCCGGCGTGCTGGACAGCGCGCGCTTCCGTCATTTCCTGGCCGAGGAAATGGGCGTGTCGGTGGAAGATGTTTCCGCCTTCGTGCTGGGCGGCCATGGCGACACCATGGTGCCGATGCCGCGCTTCTCGACCGTTGCCGGCATCGCGCTGCCCGAACTGGTGAAGATGGGCTGGATCAAGCAGGACAGGCTGGACGCAATCGTCGAGCGTACCCGCAACGGCGGCGCCGAGATCGTCGGCCTGCTCAAGACCGGCTCGGCCTATTACGCGCCGGCCACCAGCGCCATCGCGATGGCGGAAAGCTATCTGAAGGATCAGAAGCGCGTGCTGCCCTGCGCGGTGCACGTCAACGGCCCCTATGGCATCAAGGATCTCTATGTCGGTCTGCCCGTAGTGATCGGCCGGAAGGGCATCGAACGCATCGTGGAACTGGATCTCACCGCCGAGGAGAAGGCCGGGCTGGAAAAGTCCGCCGGTGCGGTGAAAGGCCTGATCGAGGCCTGTAAGAAACTGGAACCTAAGTTGGGTTGAAATTCCCGGTCCCACGACTCAAATACCCGGTGGCGGCCCCTTGGGGTCGCCACTTTGTTTTTGGACGGCACGGAAAACCGGAACGCGATGTATACGGAGAAACGGCGGATACCAGGGATGGCCGCGGCACTGGCCGCCGCGCTGGCCATCGGCCTGACCGCAACCGCCATGGCGGAACCGGCGTCCGGCGACGCCACCCTGCAGATCCATATCCGCAATGTCTCCTCGCAGGGCGGGGTGGTGCGGCTGGGCCTTTATGATGCCGCGGGCTATCGCACAGACACCAACCCCGTTGCCTCAGCCGACGTTCCCGCGGTGGACGGCGAGACGGTCATCACCCTCAAGCACCTGGTGCCGGGCACCTATGCCATCGAGGCCTATCAGGATGTGAACGCCAACGACCGCATGGACAAGAGCTGGATCGGCCTGCCGGTGGAGCCCTATGGCTTCTCCCGCGATGCCCATCCGGTCCTGTCAAAGCCCGGATTCGACCGTGTGAAATTCGCGGTCGCGGCGGGCGGCAATACCCAGGTCCTGCATCTGCAGAATTCCGGCCCGCAGGGCGTGGGCGAATAGCCGGGGCTTGCAGTGAAAACGCGCCCGCCGGCGCCGCCGCCATGCTAAGGAACGGCGGCTCATGAACGACACTGCGCCGACCCTCTATCGACCCCGCGATCTGAATCTCTTCGTCACTTCCCGTTTCATCTCCACCGTGGCCGTCCAGGTCCAGTCGGTGGCGATCGGGTGGCAGATCTATGACATGGAGCGCACGCCGCTGGCGCTGGGCCTTGTGGGCCTGTGCCAGTTCCTGCCCATGTTCCTGCTGACGCTCCCCGCGGGCGACATCACCGACCGCTTCAACCAGCGCCGCGTCTATGCCCTGGCCGCGGGGCTGCAGGCCGGTTGCAGTGCGCTGTTCCTGGGCCTGAGCCTTTATTCGCCGCACACCGCCTGGCCCTTCTATCTGGTGCTGGTGCTGTTCGGTGCCGCGCGCGGCTTTTCCGGCCCTTCCGGCTCCTCGCTGCTGCCCTTCCTGGTCGCGCCGGAGAAGCTGACGCGTGCCCTGGCATTCTCCTCTTCGGTCTTCACAACGGCGGTGATCTCCGGGCCGGCGCTGGGCGGGTTTCTTTATGCGCTGGGACCGGTGGCGGTCTATTGCATCTGCATCCTTGGCTTCATCGGCGCGGCGCTGATCGTCTCGCAATTGGGCGGGCGGCGCCATGTTCCGGAACATTCGCTGCTGTCGCGCTTCGAGCGGGTGGCCGAAGGCGTGCGCTTTGTGCGCACACGGCCGGTGGTCCTGGGAGCGATCAGCCTGGACCTGTTCGCGGTGCTGCTGGGCGGGGCGACCGCGCTTCTGCCCGTCTATGCCCGCGACATCCTCAATGTGGGGCCGGTGGGCCTGGGTTTCCTGCGCAGCGCGCCGGCGGCGGGCGCGTTCGCGATGGCCTTCTATCTGACCCATTGGCCGATACGCCGCCATGTCGGTGCAAAGATGTTCGCCGCGGTGGCGGTTTTCGGCATCGCCACCATCGTCTTTGGCCTGTCGGTCTGGTTTCCGCTGTCACTGGCCGCGCTGTTCGTGCTGGGCGCCTCCGACATGGTCAGCGTCAATATCCGCGGCAGCCTGGTGCAGTTGTCGACGCCCGATGCCATGCGCGGACGCGTCTCGGCGGTGTCGATGCTGTTCATCGGCGCGTCCAACGAACTGGGAGAATTCGAATCGGGCACCACGGCGGCCCTGCTCGGCACCGTGCCGGCCGTGGTCCTGGGCGGGCTGGGCACGCTGGCGGTGGTGGCGGCATGGATGAAGCTGTTCCAGCCGCTGCGCCGCGTGAACAGCTTCAGCGACGTGGCGGTGCCGCTCTGAAATCAGAAATTGTAGCTCAGATGAACCATGCCGCCGTCCGGCTGGATCATGGCGTCATAATTGAGTCCGCGCGGATGATAGCGGGTGGTGAATATCTGGCTGGAGATGATGGCCAGCCCCGCGCTTGCCGCCACGTCGTACCAGTGGTGCTGCCTGGCGTCGACGCGCGTCCAGCCGACATAGGTCGCCGCCGCCACGGCAGGCACGCCATACTGCCAGCCATAGCGGTCCCACATGAACACCGCGGGGGCGTAGGCCAGGGCCGAGGTGTTCGACGGGAAGGAGCCGTAGTTGCTGCCATCGGGCCGCTTCTCGCGCACGATCTGCTTGAGGCCATAGGCCGTGCCCACGGTCAGCAGCGTGTCCACGGTCAACTGGGCAAAGCCCGTCTTGTCGCCCTGATAAAGCGAAAAGCCTCCCGCCAGCAGCGGCAATGCGATCGCGACGGCCTTGCCGGCGGATTCATTCGACAGCGCGCTCGCCGGGGCGCAGGGCGCGACGAGAAGCAGGCCTGCGGCAACGGCGGCGACCAAACGCATGAGCTTGTCCTTTTGTGGCGGGCACTTCTAACCCTCTTCGCGGGAAGGAAGAAGTGCGAACGACTCGCGCCGGCCGCTACGCCTTGACGTAGACGTCCACCCGGTCGGAAGGTCCGTTATCCGCCCCGCCCATGGCGCGCACATCGATGCGCCCGGGTTCCACGCCGTCGTCGATCAGGACCTGGCGGATCGCCAGCGCCCGCTTCAGCGACAGGCGCCGTGCGTCTGATCCCTTGTCGCCGCGCTCGCCGCCGAAGGCCTGCAATTCGATGCGCGATGAAGGCCGGACCATGGCCGCATTCAGGTCACCGGCAAGGAACCGGATCTGGTCCATGGCCGATTCCATCGGCTCGGTGGCGTCCTTGGCGAACAGGATCACGCTTCGCCGGGTCGGGCCGCCTGTTGTGACATCAGGCGGCGGGGTGGCCTTGGCCGTTCGGGTGGGCGCCGCCGCGCTGGACTGCTTCTGGGGTGCATTCTGGGGTGCATTCTGGGGCGGATTTCTGGGGCTCAGGGTCAGCGCCGGGCCGCCGAAAAGGTTGCCGGGGCTGGCCAGGGTGCTGGTATAGCCCTTGGAGGGCGCTGGCGTGCTGCGAGGCGCCTCGGCCGTTTTGGAGGCCGCCTGCGATGCCGGCTTCGGCTTGGGCTGGGGTTCTGCCCTGGTTTCGGGTTTTGGCGCGGCCGGAGCGGTCGCCACCCGCACGGGGCGCCGTCTGGTCGGCATGTGAAGATGCACGGGCCCGGTTTTTTGGCCCGGTTGCAGGAGCGGGGGCACCACACGCATGAATCCGCCGCCCGGATAGAGCATGACCTGGCCGGCGGCCGCCTGGGGATTGACGATCACGTCGCCCGCGGGCTGGGCCAGCGCGGGACCGGTCGCGCACGCGAGCCCCGCCAGCCCGCCCAAGGCCGCGACCCCGCACAAAAAGAACGTCGAAAAACGCATCGATCCGCCGCCTGCCTGGATGCCCACCTATAGCCCGGTCCACAGCCTAGCGCCAATCTAACGCTTTGCAACTTATACAAAATGCCCCCCTCTGATGCAGCTTGGGTCGCCTTGCAGCGACACCTCGCTGCCGTTCGCGTGGCTGGTCGCCACGCTCACCCCACCCGCCGCCGGCTTTGCCTTGCGGGGGGCGAAAGCCGGTGCTAGCGGAGGCTTCAGATCACACGGAGTTCCCCGATGAAGACGAGAGCCGCAGTCGCCTATGAAGCCGCAAAGCCCCTCGTGATCGAGGAGGTCGACCTGGAAGGCCCCCGCGCCGGCGAGGTGCTGGTGGAAATCAAGGCCACCGGGGTCTGCCATACCGACGAATTCACCCGCTCCGGCGCCGACCCGGAAGGCCTGTTCCCGGTGATCTTCGGCCATGAGGGTGCCGGCATCGTGCGCGAGGTGGGCGCGGGCGTCACTTCCCTGTTGCCGGGCGATCACGTGATCCCGCTCTACACGCCCGAGTGCCGCCAGTGCAAAAGCTGCACCTCGCACAAGACCAACCTGTGCACCTCGATCCGCTCGACCCAGGGGCAGGGGGTGATGCCCGACGGCACCAGCCGCTTTTCCATCGGCGGAAAGAAGATCCATCACTATATGGGCTGCTCGACCTTCGCCAACCACACGGTGCTGCCCGAGATCGCGCTGGCGAAAATCCGCCAGGACGCGCCCTTCGACAAGGTCTGCTACATCGGCTGCGGCGTCACCACCGGCATCGGCGCGGTGATCAGGACCGCCAGGGTCGAGCCCGGCGCCAATGTCGTGGTGTTCGGCCTGGGCGGCATCGGCCTGAACGTGATCCAGGGCGCGCGGATGGCGGGCGCGAACATGATCGTGGGCGTCGATATCAATCCTGCGCGCGAGGCGCTGGCGCGCCAGTTCGGCATGACGCATTTTGTCAATCCGAAACAAGTTTCGGGGGACTTGGTGGCCGCCCTCGTCGAACTGACCGGCGGCGGCGCCGACTACAGCTTCGAATGTGTCGGCAATGTCGACCTCATGCGCCAGGCGCTGGAATGCTGCCATCGGGGCTGGGGCGAAAGCATCATCATCGGCGTGGCCGGATCGGGGCAGGAGATCAAGACCCGCCCTTTCCAGCTGGTGACCGGCCGCGTCTGGAAAGGCACCGCCTTTGGCGGCATGCGCGGGCGCACCGAGGTGCCGCAGATCGTGGACTGGTACATGGACGGCAAGATCAGCATCGACCCGCTTATCACCCACAAGCTGCCGCTGGAGCGCATCAACGAGGCCTTCGACCTGATGCATTCGGGCGAGTCGATCCGAACCGTGATCGAGTTCTAGGATCGCCCTCCTCGATGGCCACCCGCCAGGCGTATTGAGTTTTCCCGGTTTCGGCGGCACGCTGGCGCCGCTGGGCCCTGACCCCGGCTGGGGAGGCTTGCATGCGCGTCATTCATCTCGCGGCGGTGGCCGCCATCATCACGACGCCCGTTTTCGGCCAGGCGATGATCCCGCCGCCCCCGCCGCCCGGTATCGACGTGCCGGACTGGGCGCTGCCCCAGTCGCCCACCCACAAACAGGTGCCCCCGCCCGCCGATTTCCATCGCCCGTCAGTCACCTTCGACAAGCCCATCGGCGTTTTCGAAAACCAGACCGATGTGGGCGGCCCGCTGGTGCCCGGCAGCGCAAGCTTCGAAAACGGCACCTACACCATCACCGCGGCCGGCTATAACATCTGGTACCAGCGCGACGAGTTCCGTTTCCTGTGGAAGAAGATGACGGGCGACGTGTCGCTGGCCGCCGGCGTGACATGGCCGCGGATGGATGATTTTCACGATCGCAAGGTGGCGCTCGTCTTCCGCGACAGCCTGGACGACGACAGCCGCGAGATCGTCGCCGCCCAGCATGGCAACGGCATGGTGCATATCGCCTGGCGTCCGCAAAAGGGCGCGCAGATGACCGACATCGAATATCGGTCCCAGCGCCAGCCCATTGCGGCGGCGGGCGAGAAGGGGCCGCAGACTTTTCATCCCGCCCGCTTCGGGATCGAGAAGAAGGGCGACCAGTTCCAGCTTTTCGTGAGCTGGCAGGGCGAGCCCCTGCATCCCGAAGGCAAGCCCGTGACCTTTCGCAGCGACGGTCCGGTCTATGTCGGGATCGGCTTCACTTCGCATCTGGCGGCGACGCCGCTGACCGCGCAGGTCCACGACCTGGTGCTGGAAAACGCGGCGGGAAGGATGCGCTAGCCGCTGCGATAGCGTGCGGCCGCTTTTTTGGGCGCTCCCGCTCGCGCCTACGCTTGGTTTTTGGCGCTCCGGCTCGCGCCTACGCGCTTGGTTTTTGGGCGCTCCGGCTCGCGCCTACGCGCTCGCGCCCTTGATCAGCTTCAGAAGCTGCGGATGCAGGTGTTCGTTCGACGTCAGCATCGAACCGCCTGCCAGCATGTCCTGGCCGCCGTTCAGGTCGCTGACCACGCCACCGGCCTCGCGCACCAGCACGATGCCCGCCGCCACGTCCCACGGATAAAGCCCCCGCTCCCAGAAACCGTCGAAGCGGCCCGCCGCCACGAACGCCATATCCAGCGAGGCCGAGCCGCAGCGGCGGATACCGGAGGTGGCGCCCAGCACGGCCTTGGTTTCCGCGAGCGCCCGGTTCATGCCGTCCTCGCGCCCCAGCCAGGGCAGGCCGGTGGCGATCAGGCTGGGCGGCAGCTCCCTGCGCGAGGCGACGCGCAGGCGGCGGTTGTTGAGATACGCGCCATGACCCTTTTCGGCGGTGAACAGGTCATCGGTGACGGGATTGTAGATCACGCCCGCGACCAGTTGCCCCTCGCGCTCCAGCCCGATCGAGATGGCGAAGTGGGGCACGCCATGCATGAAGTTGGTGGTGCCGTCGATGGGATCGATGATGAAGCGATGCGACTTGTCGGCGCCCTCCACCGCGCCCCCTTCCTCGCCCAGGAAGCCATAGCCGGGGCGGGCCTTGCTGAGTTCCTCGATCAGGATGCGCTCGGTACGCTTGTCGGCATGGGTGACGAAATCGGCCGGACCCTTCATCGAGATCTGGAGATTTTCCAGCTCATTGAAGTCGCGGATCAGCGGGCGTCCGGCTTTTCTGGCGGCCGCCGTCATCACATTCAGGGCAGGGGAGCTGTAGGCCATGATGCGTCTCGCTTGGTCACGTTCGACAGGTTCATGCTTCGACAGGCCCGGCATGCGGAATGAACAACGGTTCTCACCCTGGCCTGTCGACGGGCGAGGGAGGTTTTATTCGGCGCGCCTCACATAGGAGCCGTCTTCGGTGGCGACGACGATCTTTTCCCCCGCGGCGATGAAGGGCGGGACCTGGATGCGAAGGCCGTTCTCCAGAACGGCGCTCTTGTAGGAGGGCGCGGCGGTGCCGCCCTTCAGCACCGGATCGGCCTCGGCCACCGTCAGGGTCACCTGCACCGGCAGCTTGATGCCGATAGGCTTGCCTTCATGCAGCTGCACCAGGGTCTTCATCCCGTCCTGCAGGAAGGCGGCCTGGTCCTCGCCGACGAAATCGACCGGTAGCTCGATCTGGTCGTAGCTGTCCATGTCCATGAAGGTCAGCATGTCGCCGCTGGCGAACAGGAACTGGAAGTCCCGCTTCTCCAGCACCACTTCGTCCACCGTCTCGTCCGAGCGGAAACGCTGGTTGAGCTTGGTGCCC
>DASTRG010000226.1:0-5402 GCA_035761325.1 Rhizomicrobium sp.
CGTGACGTTCATAGGGGCCGGGAGCGGACAGCCCGCCCGCCGGCACGACATAGTTTCCAAATTTGTCGCGTGTCATCCGCGCGATGCGCACGATCCCCGGATAGATCCTGCTCTCGTCCGAATACATCACGAATTCGAAGACGTCGCCCTGGGGCACCTGCGGATTGGCCACGGTCTCGGGCGCATTGGCGTAAGACGGCCCGATGATGCTGTTCTGTGCCGTCACCCTGGGCGGCGGCGTGGGAAATTTCTCCGGCGCGGCGTCCTGCGCCAGCGCAAGCGGCGCGGCGACCAGCAGCAAAAGCGCCAGGAACGGCAGGGTCAGAACCGTCGCTTTCCCAGTCAAGCCATTCTCCCCGCCTGGGCATCCGGCATGCCGCCGGCCGGCCGCGCTTTCGCTGCCGCATAGGCTTCGTCCACCAGTTGTCCGACTGTTTCGGTGATATCCAGGATTACCGCATCCTCGTCGGCATCCGGCCGCTCCAGCGTGGCCAACTGGCTGTCGAGCAACGCGGGCGGCATGAAATGGCCTTTGCGGCCCGCCATGCGCAGCGCGATCAATTCGCGCGGGCCGTTCAGCAGAATGAAGCGCACCGGTCCCTTGACCATGCTGCGGATGCAGTCGCGATAGGCGCGCTTGAGCGCCGAGCAGGAAACCACCACGCCGCGGCCGGCACGACGTTCCGATTCCATGGTGGCGCCGATGGCGCGCAACCAGGGCCACCGGTCCTCATCGGTCAGCGGCGTGCCACTGGCCATTTTCTCGACATTGGCATGGGGATGCAGCGCATCGCCCTCCACGAAAGCAACTTCCAGCCGTTCGGCCAGCGCGCTGGCGATCGTTGTTTTGCCCGATCCCGCGACGCCCATCACGACAATCAGGGACGGGCCGGCGGAGCCGGCCGGCACTTGCATCATGGCGTCACCTGCGGCAGCGCGAAGGTATAAAGCATGTTGCCGGCAGCGATGGCGACATACTGCCTGCCGTCGACGGCGTAGCTGATTGGCGAGGCGCTCATGCGGGCGCCCGTGCGGAAATTCCACAAGGGTTTGCCGGTTGCGCTGTCCAGCGCCATGAACTGACCCTCAGTCGTCGCGACGAACACCACGCCGCCGCGCGTGGCCAGAACGCCCGCCGAAAGGCTGGGTGCCGCCAGGGGCGTGGTCCATTTTATCTCTCCGTTGCGGGTATCGATCGCCTTGACCGCCGGTTTGGGCGCCGGCCCGGGCGGCGGCACCACGCTGCCGCGCGCGGTATAGAGTTTGCCGCGCTCGAATACCGCGGGGCCGCTGTTGGCCCACCCTTGCTGTTCGTTGGTCTGCACGAAGAGCGTGGTGTTGTCCTGGTCATAGGACGGCGCCTGGAAATTTGTCCCGCCCGTCGCCGGCCAGACAATGTTGCCTTCCGGCGTGGCATCGGTGTCATGGTTGACGATGGGCCGGCCGTTCTTGTCCCAGCCGGTGACCCATGTGACCTTCACGAAAGGCTTGGCCCAGAGGAATTTTCCTGTCTCCCGATCCAACGCGTAGAAAACGCCATTGCGGTCGGTGTGCAGCAGAAGCTTCCGCATCTTGCCGTCCACCAGCTGGTCGGCCAGCACCAAATCTTCCTCCGAATCCCAGTCATGGGAGTCGTTGGGCGTGAACTGGTAGTACCATTTCAGCTTGCCGGTATCGGGATCGAGCGCCAACACGCTGTCGGTGTAGAGGTTGTCGCCTTTGCGGATGTCCGGGTTGAAGGACGGCGCGGGGTTGCCGACGCTCCAGTAGAGTGTGTCGAGCGCCGGATCATAGCTGCCGGTCAGCCATGTGCCGCCGCCGCCCAGCTTCCATGTGTCGCCGGGCCACGTACCGAAATTGGCCTCGCCCGGTCCGGGCGTGGTGTAAAAGCGCCACAGCCGCTTGCCGGTCGCCGGATCATAGGCATCGAGGAAGCCGCGCAGGCCCATCTCGCCGCCCGACGATCCCATGATGATCTTGTCCTTCACCGCCAGCGGCGCGCCTGTGAGCGTGAAGCCTTCCATCGTGTCGGCGATACGCACTTCCCACAATTCGCGGCCCGTATGGGCGTCGAGGGCGATCAGGTTGTCGTCCAGGGTCCCGAAGAAAACGCGCCCGTCCAGCACTGCCACGCCGCGGTTGGAGGGATTGATCTGGTACGGATTGACGATGTCCTGCTTGCGGTGGAATTTCCAAAGCTGCAGCCCGGTCTTTGCGTCAAATGCATAGACATCGCCGGGCGGCCCGGAAACGTACATCACGCCATCCACCACCAGCGGGAGCGATTCCAGCGTCGACTGGCCCGGAAGCGGAGCTGCCCATTTGGCCTGAAGCCGGCCGACATTGGCCTTGGTGATCTGGTCCAGCGCGCTGAAATGGTGGCCCAGATAGTCGCCCCAATAGGTGGGATAGTTCTGCGGCTCGGCCTTGGCATTTGCGATGCGCGCGTAGCCAAGGACCGGTGCGGGCGTGATCTTCGCCGTCTGCGTGAAGTCGCGCTTCTTGTGCTGGGCCAGATAGGCGACCAGGTCGTCCACCTGGGCCGGTGTCAGATTGGTGTCATGCGGCGTCGCATCGCGGCTGGCGATTTCGCGGACATCCTTCCTGTCCAGGGTGGTGAATTTTCCGTCGGCTTGCAGGGCGATGGCGAAACTGTCCTCGGCGACCACAAGGCCGCTGCGGCGCGAGCCGTCATTCATTGTCACATCCGCGAAGTGCGGGTGCGGACCAAAGCGGCGCTGGGGCTTGTGCAGCACGCCGTTCCTGATCGCCGCGGGCGCCTTGGTGCCTTCGTCCGACAGGTCGGCGGCGATGGCCGCGCCTCTGCCATTCATCTCATGGCAGCTGGTGCAATTGCCGGCGCCGAAGAACAAGGCCTCGCCGCGCGCGGGTTGGCCCGGCAATGCGGCCGCGGCTGCGGACCCGCCCGACAGGCTCTTGATATAGGTTACGACCCGCCAGACATCGTCGGATGGCAGCCGTGCGAAGCTGGGCATCTGGGTGCCGGACACGCCCGAGCGGATCGTCTGGTAGAGGTCGTAGTCACCCGAGCCATGACTGAATGTGCCGGTATTGAGCGCCGGGCCCCTGCCCCCGCTGGCGGCGGGGCCGTGACAGGCGGTGCATGTGGAATTGAAGATCTTTTCGCCCTGCGCGATGGCGGCCCGATTGCCGGCGAAAGGATTGTTGGGAGTATCGGCCGGCTGTGCCAGCCCCGCAGCCGGGATCAGGCCGGCGGCTGCAAGCAGGATGACGGTGCCAAGCAGGGCGTGACGTGTCGAAAATTTCATGTGCAGACCAAAGGGCGCACAAACCGCCGGCGCCCAACCCCTTCCCTTATCGTTGCTCCCAGCCGACCCCGGCGTGACCACATCTTTGTGGTTCTGTGACGGCAATACTATAGTAGGCCGCGATAAAACACCGTCAATTCATGGGTTGCCAACCCCGCGTCGGCGTGTTTTTCGGGGACAGAACCACGGGGGAAACACGCATGAACAGCTATTGCGCCGCAGCGATAGCCGCCGTTCTGGCGGCGGCCGGCCTGGCGGCCAGTCCGGTCCAGGCCGGCACCGTCGAGCAGAAGGTTTTCGGCGCGACCCGCGACGGGCAAACCGTGCATGCCTTCACTTTGACCAATAACAAGGGCATGCGCGCCGAGGTTCTGGATTATGGCGGCATCATCTGCGACGTGGAAGCGCCGGGCCGTGACGGCAGGATGGTCAATGTGATCCTGTGCCAGAAGGACATGGCCGGCATATTGGCCACCGGGCCATTGAGCGCGCTGACAGGGCGCTACGCCAACCGGCTGCTGCACGGTTTTACCCTGGACGGCAAGCACTATGACCTGGCAGCCAATCGCGCGGGCGTGACGCTGCATGGTGGACGCCCCGGCTATTCGACCCGCGTGCTGCAGACGGTGAAGACTTTCCAGACCGCGACCACGGCGGGCGTGACACTGCGTCTGGTCAGCCCCGATGGCGACCAGGGCTTTCCCGGCACGCTGACGATAGATGTCACCTATACGCTGACCGATGATTCGGATTTCCGCATCGATTACAAGGCGACCACCGACAAGCCGACCGTGGTCAACCTGACCAACCACACCTATTACAACATGGCGGGCAACGGCTCGGGCTCCGTCGAGCCGCAGATTCTGACCCTGATGGCCGACAGCTATACGCCCACCGACCAGAACCAGATTCCCACCGGCGAGATCGCACCGGTGGCCGGCACGGCACTGGACTTCCGTACACCCAAACCCATCGGCAAGGACCTGCGTTCCAGCGAACCGCAGATGCTGATAGGCCAGGGCTATGACCAGAATTTCGTTCTGCGGAAGTCCAGGCCCGGCGCGCTGGAAATGGCCGCCCGGCTGACCGATCCGGCCAGCGGCCGCACGCTGGAACTGTACACCACCCAACCGGGCGTGCAGATCTACTCCTCCAATCACCTCAACGGGACGGCAGTCACGCCCGCCGGCACCACCCTGCGCGCGACCGACGGAATGGCGCTGGAAACCCAGCACTATCCCGACAGCCCCAATCATCCGGCATTCCCGTCGACGGTGCTGCGGCCGGGCGAGACTTTCACCTCGACCACCATGATGCATTTCACCGTGCAGTGAGTGGCGCGCGGAACGCGCGTGAGCGGGTCCAGTGGACCCGCGAAAGCGAACTGCGCCGCGAGCTTGGGCGAGCGGCAATGGCCGGACAACTGGATGGCCCGGACACGCCGGGCCATGACAAAGTGGATTAGGCCAATGCCTTCCGGCCCCAGGCAAAGCATTTCAGGTTGTTGCTCTGCTCCACCTGGAACTGCGCGTCGGCATCCAGATCGTCGATCGTGGGCAGCGGTTTCTTGCTGGCGTGAGCCTCCACCATGCGCAGCGTCCGCTCCAGATAAAGGCCGCTGCGTTCAGGCCAGGTCGCCCAATACTGGTCGGTCAGCACCGGGACCTTGAGCGGATCGCGGGTAATCAGTTCATGCATCGGATGGACTTTGGGATTGACCTTCTTCAGTTCGGCAAACAGCGCGGGAATGTCCAGAAAGCCGTCCTCGAACAGCACTTCCGACAGAAGGAAGCCCTGGTCATAGGGGGCCACCGCCATGTTCTTGACGTGCGTGGCCTTCACATAGGGCGCCAGCTTGCGGATCGTCTCGACGGGATCGTCGCACATGGAGATGTTGTTGCCGAAATCGACCAGGGCACCGAAATACTCGCTCGAATATTTCTTCAGCACCTCGACTTCCTCATCCACCACGCGATCCTTGTGGTTCTCCATCGCCAGCGGGATGCCCACCTTGTCGGCGATCGGCACGCAGGCGGCGAGCACGCCGTCGGCATTGGCCTTCCAGTCCAGATAATCCCCCAGGGTCTTGAAGGTCTCGTAGCGGCGGCCGAC
>DASTRG010000227.1:0-3432 GCA_035761325.1 Rhizomicrobium sp.
GATGTTGCGTTCTTCCTCCTCGACATGATGGTCGATGAGTTCCTTGAGCACCTTTGCGGCCGCCTTGAACTCCGGCGTGTTGGCAGTGAGCTTTTCCAGCTTCTTGAGGGTGATGCCGCCCAGATTGTGTTCGATATAGCCCTCGTGGCCGTCAACCCGCGCTTCCCTGCCCCGTAGCGCCAGCACCGCATCATAGACCACCTTCTCCTCGGCCTTATTGTGGGGCACCAGGGCCGCCTTGATCCTGGCGACCAGCTGTTTCTGCTCGCGGGCATTGCCGCTCCCGTTCAGCTTCTCCAGCATCTCCTGTACTTCGTCGTGCTCGGCCTGCAGGGTTGAGAGGATGTCGTTTTGGCTCTCCTGCGGGTTCAGGGCGCCCATTACCGAACTGGCGGCCTGTGCGATGCTTGTGCGGATGGTCATGGCAAGTCCCCGGCTTGGTTTCCCAGATGCAACGCCGGAGCCGGTAGCTGGTTTCCCGGCCCGTCAGCTCCATGCGCGGTCGGGACAGCGGCCGCATGGGTGTGTATTCCTTGGCGGGCCGCCCGCCGGATATCAGGGGTCGAGGCCCAGCGCGCGCGCCGGATTGGCCTTGGCCATCTGGTTTATTGCGGCGACAGAAAGCCCGTGCCCCCGCATGGCCTTCATGAAATCCAGCATACCGCGCGGCTCCAGCGGATATGCGACGCCGGGCGTGACGCCACCGAGGTCGGTAGCCAGGATACAGTGCCCGGGGCCAACCTGCTGGATCACCGCCGCATAGGACGCCAGTTTTTCCTCCTGATGGCGGCCAAAGGTGGAATGATAGACGAACTCCATATAGGCGCCCATTGCCGCCGCCTTCTTCATCTGTGGCACCGTCCAGCCCATATCGACCGCATGGGTGACGACGATATG
Source organism: Rhizomicrobium sp. (assembly GCA_035761325.1). Taxonomy (GTDB): domain Bacteria; phylum Pseudomonadota; class Alphaproteobacteria; order Micropepsales; family Micropepsaceae; genus Rhizomicrobium. The sequence continues at coordinate 898 of DASTRG010000227.1, forward strand.
CCGGATGCCGCGGGCGCGTGCCGCCGCGATGACGAGCAGGCCTTCCGCCGGCGTCACATGCCCGGTCTCGAACAGAAGTTGCGGCTGGGTAGCGACATAGTCCAGCAACGCCAGCACCTTCGGCAGCAATTTCCCGTCCCGCGACACCGGCACCGCAGGCAAATGCCTTGCACGTTTCTGCGCGGTCTCCACGTCCAGCGTGGGCAGCCAGACCACCCTGCCATAGCCGCCGGTGGTCGCGGCCATGTGGCGGACCGCCTCTATATTGATGCCGCCCACTGCAAGGTCCTGGGTGACGCCCCCGAAAACATCGATCCCCGGCACGGCCTTACGCACCATATAGGCAAGCGAGGCGGTCGGCTCCCAATGATTCTTCATCACAAGACCGCGCATGCCCATATCGCGGGCCAACCGCGCGATGGTGAGCGCGTCGGCGGCGCGCGCCACGCTGTCAGGCGCCTGGTGGACATGGATGTCGATGGCGCCCTTGAGGGTCAGTTCCTGCGCGCCGGCAGGGGTCGCCGGCATTGCCGCCAGCAAAGCCGACACAAGCCAGGCGGGGAATTGCCTGAACATCGACTACCTCTCTTTCGCCCATGCGACGTATTGCGACAGAAATTTAGGCCAATTCGCCTCCCACGCCACAGGCTTTTGTTGGCAGCGGCGCGGGGGAAACCCTATCTTTCACCATCGAAAAAGAAACTGCGCCTGGCGCGGGGGGAAAGTGATGCGGCGGCCCACTCGGCGATTGATGATGACTTCGACGGTGCTTGGAACCGCGCTGGGAGCCATGTCCCTGCCTGCGCTGGCGCAAGCGCCTGCTGCAACGGGGCCCGCCGAAACTGACTGGCTGACCTATGGCTGCGACCTGGCCAATACCCGTTATGCGCCGCTGGATCAGATCAATGCCGGCAATTTTAACACGCTGGAGATCGCCTGGCGCTGCGGCACGGAAAATATGGGAACGCGCCCGGACTTTCGCTACGAGACGACGCCCCTTGTAGTGCGCGGGCGCCTATATGCCACCGCCGGCGCGCGGCGGGATGTCGTGTGCCTGGATGCGGGCACCGGCGAGATTCAGTGGCTCCACCACATGGATGAAGGCCGGCGCGGCCGCAATGCGCCGCGCCAGGGCGCGGGACGCGGCCTGTCCTATTGGACCGACGGCAAGGAGGAGCGCATCCTTTATGTCACGCCGGGCTACCGGCTTGTGGCGCTGGATGCGGCAACCGGGCGGCTTTGTCCCGGTTTCGGGGAGAACGGCATCGTCGACCTGAAGAAGGACGATGATCAGGATATCGATCCCGATGGCGGCGAGATCGGGTTGAATGCCACGCCTACCGTGGCGGGCAATGTGGTGGTGGTGGGCATGGCCGGACAATCCGGCGTGGCGCCCGGCACCAGGCCGCGCGCCAAGGGCTATGTTCGCGGCTTCGACGCGCGCACGGGCAAGCGGCTGTGGATCTTCCATACCATCCCGAAGAAAGGCGAATTCGGCTATGACACCTGGCTGCGCCCCGGCGAGGCGGAGAAAGCGACAAACACCGGCTGCTGGGCGCAGATCTCGGTCGATCCCGAACTGAACCTGGCCTATCTGGGAATCGAGATTCCCTCGGCTGACGAAGTCGGAATCCATCGCCAGGGCCCGGGACTGTTCTCGGGCTCGATCGTTGCGGTCGACCTGACCACCGGCCAGCGCAAATGGCATTTCCAGCTTGTCCATCATGACATCTGGGACCGCGATGTGCCGTGCGCGGCGATCCTGTGCGACATCCCGGTAGACGGAAAGATCGTCAAGGCACTGGCCCAGCCCAGCAAGCAGTGCTTCCTCTATGTGCTGAACCGCGAGACCGGCAAGCCGATCTGGCCCATCGTGGAGCGCAAGGCGCCGCCGCCGGGTGATGTGCCCGGCGAATGGTATTCGCCCACCCAGCCCATCCCCACCAAACCACCGCCCTACGACGTGCAGGCGGTGGATGCCTCCACCATCATCGATTTCACGCCCGAACTGCATGCCAAGGGACTTCAGCTGATTTCCCATTACCGGCACGGCCCCGTCTATACGCCGCCGACGCTGGCGACGTGGGACGGCAAGTGGGGAACGCTGACGGCGCTGGCGACCCAGGGCGGCACCAACTGGGCCGGCGGCTGCTACGACCCGGAAACGCATGTCGCCTACGTCTTTTCGGAAACGACGGTCTCGCCCACCATGATCGTGCCGTCGGTGCCCGGCACCTCGGACTATGAATATGTGCGCACGCGGTCCTTTCCGGCTCCCGCAGGCGCGGCCCCCTCGCCCGACGGCTTCAAGCCGGGCGATGTGACCGTCGATGGCTTGCCCCTGATGAAGCCCCCCTATGGCCGCATCAGCGCCATAGACCTGACGAAGGGCGACATCGCCTGGCAGATCGCGCATGGCGAGACGCCGGATGAAATCAGGAATCATCCGGCGCTGAAGGGCCTGAACATCCCGCGCACCGGCCAGACCGGACTGATCGGCCCCACCGTCACCAAGTCGCTCGTGATATGCGGCGA
>DASTRG010000228.1:0-2343 GCA_035761325.1 Rhizomicrobium sp.
CTGCAGGCCGACATCTGGAAGGACGAGCTGAAGAACAACATGAAGCAGGGCGCGGCGCTGCTTTTCGCCCACGGCTTCAACGTCCATTTCAAGCTGATCGAGCCGCGCCCCGACCTGGACGTGCTGATGGTCGCGCCCAAGGGCCCCGGCCATACCGTGCGCGGCGAATATCTCAAGGGCGGCGGCGTGCCGTCGCTGATCGCCATCCACCAGGATGCTTCCGGCAACGCCCATGACCTGGGCCTGTCCTATGCTTCGGCCATCGGCGGCGGCCGCGCCGGCATCATCGAGACCAGCTTCAAGGAAGAATGCGAGACCGACCTGTTCGGCGAGCAGGTCGTCCTGTGCGGCGGCCTGGTCGAACTGATCCGCGGCGGTTTCGAGACGCTGGTGGAAGCCGGCTATGCCCCCGAAATGGCCTATTTCGAATGCCTGCACGAAGTGAAGCTGATCGTCGACCTGATCTATGAAGGCGGCATCGCCAACATGAACTACTCGATCAGCAACACCGCCGAGTATGGCGAATACGTCACCGGCCCGCGCATCATCACATCCAGGACCAAGGAAGAGATGAAGAAGGTTCTGAACGACATCCAGACCGGCAAGTTCGCCCGCGACTGGGTGCTGGAGAACAAGGCCGGCCAGGCCAGCTTCAAGGCCACCCGCGCCTTAGGGGACGCCCATCCGATCGAGGAAGTGGGCGCCAAGCTGCGCGCGATGATGCCTTGGATTGCCAAGAACAAGCTGGTCGACACCGCCAAGAACTAGGCGCTGGCCTCTTGCGTCCTGAGTGCGTCGCGCCATCGCTCGTGTACGTCTTGTACACGTCGCTCGGCGCTCCTGCTCAGGCCACAAGATGCGGCGCGCCTTAACGAGTACCCCAAAGCCCGCGTCTCACCGGACGCGGGCTTTGTTTTTCGGACCGCGGAGTCCCGCGTTGCTCCGAAGTCCTCATCCCCAGCCTGCCGAAGGATGGCGGACGCGCCTGTCAACCTCGCGGCCATGCTGACGTTCCGCTAGACTGCGCCGATGACGATGCGCGTGCCGGTGCCACCTCTCCAGCGCCTGTCCAGCAGCCTGTTCACGGCCGGCGGGACAGGATGTGTGGACAGGCGCGCCGCCCCGGCCGCCAACCCCCTGGCGCAGTACGCTTTCCCATCCGGGCGCGGGGGGAGGGGGGTACAAATTTTCCTCGCACAATTATATTGCGCAAGCTGTCACTCTCCTCCCGCTGTCCACCGCCGGGCCGCGCCCGCCCGCTTTCGCAAAGGTGTAAGATGACCCGCCCGCCCATTCCCGATCCGCCCTATGAAGGCGGTTGCCTGTGCGGCCAGGTGCGCTATCGCCTGGATGCGCGGCCGGCCACCATGACCGCCTGCCACTGCGATGCCTGCAAAAAGCTGTCCGGCGGCACCAATCTTCTGGTCATCACCGCCCCGCGCGACAGCTTCCGGCACCTGGGGGGAGATGTGCACCGCTACCGCCGTACCGCCGATTCCGGCCGCCAGAGCGATGTCGTGCGCTGCGCCAATTGCGGCACCCGGCTGTGGCACGAGCCGCTGTCCTTTCCCATCGTGACGATCGCGGCGGGTACGCTGGACGACCCCTCCTGGGTGGTTCCGGCCTCGGAGATATGGGTGGATCGCGCCTCGTCCGCCGCGATTTTCCACAGCGACGCCACGCGGTTTCATGGCCAGCCCCCGCGCGAGGCGCAGGTCGCCGCATTCAAGTCGATTTATGGGGATGATGCGTGAGCGAGGTGGCGGCACTGGGCACGCCGCTGTCGCCGGCTGCGGTGACGGTGATGCTGCTGGGCTCGGGCGAGCTGGGCAAGGAAGTGGTGATCGAACTGCAGCGCCTGGGGGTCGAGACCATTGCCGTCGACCGCTACGCGAACGCGCCGGCGATGCAGGTCGCGCACCGCGCCCATGTGATCGATATGACCGACCCAAGGGCCCTGCGCGGGGTGGTGGAGGCCGAGCGTCCCCATTTCATCGTGCCGGAGATCGAAGCCCTGGCCACCGCCGAACTGGTTGAGATCGAAAAGGCGGGGCTTGCCACCGTCATCCCTTCGGCCCGCGCCGCCCATGTCACCATGAACCGCGAGCGCATCCGGCGCCTGGCGGCGGAGGAACTGGGACTTGCCACTTCGCCTTACGCCTTTGCCGCGTCGCTGGAGGAATTGCAGGCGGCCGCCGGGCGCATCGGATTTCCCTGCTTCGTCAAGCCGGTGATGTCGTCATCGGGCAAGGGCCAGTCGCGGCTGAAATCGCCGGGCGATGTCGGCGCCGCCTGGCGCAAGGCGCTTGACGCCGGGCGGGTGCGCGAGGCGCGCGTGATCGT
>DASTRG010000229.1:0-31207 GCA_035761325.1 Rhizomicrobium sp.
CGCCACCGTGCTGACCATCTCCGACCGCATGTGCCGCTGGCCGATCGGCGATCCTTCCGCCAGCGAATTCCACTTCTGCGGCCGTTCGCCCAAGGCGGGATCGCCCTATTGCGAGGCCCACGCCCGCAAAGCCTATCAGCCCCAGCAGACGCGGACGAGCAAAGACAAGGGAAGGATGGCTGGGTAATACCAGCCGTCTTCGCTACTCTCGTGCGATCCGCGCGGGGCAGTCGGCATGAGCATTTATAAATTCACGGCCGAACTCCCCAGCGGAGAGACAGTGCCCATGGAGGCATGGCGCGGGCGGGTGCTTCTGATCGTCAACACCGCCAGCCAGTGCGGTTTCACACCGCAATATGCAGGACTGGAAGCGCTGTACCGGGACTTCAAAGAGCAAGGCCTGACGGTGCTCGGTTTTCCCTGCAATCAGTTCGGCGCCCAGGAACCGGGCAGCGACGCCGAAATCGCCACGTTCTGCGTGACGAATTACGGCGTGACCTTTCCGCTCTTCACCAAGATCGAGGTGAACGGCCCGGGCGCCCATCCCCTGTTCCGCTATCTGTGCCATGCCCTTCCGGGCGTTATGGGCACCGAATCGATCAAGTGGAATTTCACCAAATTCCTGATCGACCGGAACGGCGGACCGGTGGCGCGTTATGCGCCGCGAACCCGGCCGGAGGCACTGAAAGCGCCCATAGGCAAGCTGCTGTAATCCCGCTCAGGCGTTGGCCCGGCTGCGGGCTGAAAAACCCGGAAATCCTGCCAAACGAGGGGGCGGCCCCCATCCGGGCGGCATGCCGACCCTTTCAGCCCATTGTTTCCACGTGAAAATCTTGTCGCAGGTGCGGAACCGTACACCGCCAAAGCCTGTTCTCTTGAGCGGGTGAAGGGACCGACCCAAAAGATGGCAGAGGTCATAGCCTTTCCGGAGCGCAGGAGCGAGCGTCACACGGTATTGGTGGTCGATGACGAGTTCCTGATGCGTGGCGTCCTGGTCGAGATCCTGCAGGACAATGGCTTTGCCGCAATCGGTGTCGCCTCGGCCGAAGAGGCGATGGCATATCTGTCCGGCCCCGGAGATGTCGACCTTGTCTTCAGCGACATCAAGATGCCGGGTATCGACGGCTTCAACCTGGCGCGCTGGATCCACGAGCAGCGCCCGGAGATTCCGGTGATCCTGGCCAGCGGCTATCCCGGCAAGGCCAACATGGCCGCAGAACTGTGTCAGGCCGAGTTCCTCAGAAAGCCCTGCGATTTCGAAACCATCGTCGAAAAGATCCGTGCCGCGATAGAACGGCGGAAGATGCGCAAGGCGTAGATCCGGGTCACTCGGGCGGGATCGGGCCCCGCTGCCGCTTGATGCGGCCGCGACGTTTTTTCGATTCCAGCCGCTTTGCCTTGCTCGTCCGGGGGACTTTGGTCGCGCGGCGCGAGCGCCTGGGCATGGCGGCGCGGCGGATGATTTCCACCAGCCGGGCACGGGCATCGGCACGGTTCCTGTCCTGCTCGCGGAAACGACGGGCCGTGATGACCAGCACGCCCGTGCCGGTGAGCTTGCCGCCCGCCACAAGCGCGGCGCGCACCGGTTCCGGCAGGGCGGAGGACCCGGTCACATTGAAGCGCAGCTGCACGGCGCTGGCTACCTTGTTCACATTCTGCCCGCCTGGCCCGGCGCCGCGGATAAAGCTTTCCTGCAGTTCGCTTTCCGGGATTGCGATGCGCGGGGTGACGAAGAGCGCGCTCATGGCGCGAAAGCCTTGATCAATTCGCGCCGCACCAGCTTTCCCCCGGCGTTGCGCGGCAGCGGATCGTGCGAGACCAGAATGCGCACCGGCACCTTGTAGGAAGCCAGGTAGCGCCCCGCGAAATCCTGCAGGACGTCCTCGCTGACGGGGCCGCGCGCCTGCACCAGCGCAGCGGGCACTTCGCCCAGAAGCGGATGAGGCAAACCCACCAGCGCCGCGTCGGCCACCGCCGGATGACGCGCCAGGATGTTCTCGACTTCGGTGCAGTAGATGTTCGCGCCGCCGCGTATCACCATGTCGGTGGCCCGGCCCATGATGGTCAGGAATCCTTCCCCGTCGATGCTGGCAAGATCGCCCGTCCTGACCCAGCCATCGCGGAAATGCGCAGCAGTGGCGTCAGCCCTGTTCCAGTAGCCCTTAACGACATTCGGCCCGAACGCCCACAATTCGCCCAACTGGCCGGGCGGCGCTTCGCGTCCTTCGGCCAGGACCTTGACGCGGCTGACCGGCAGGGCCGGCCCGCAGCTTTCGGGGCGGTTCAGATAATCCATGCCGGAATGGGTGGTGCAGGTCGCCGAAGTCTCGGTCATGCCCCAGCCATGGCCGCTGACGGCGTTGGGGAATGCGGCGGCGATGCGCACCGGCAGGTCGGCGGGCGGCGGCGCGCCGCCATAGGTTGCCAGCTCCAGCGAGGACCGATCGAATTCGCCGAGGCGCGGATGCTCCAGCAGCGCGAGCATGACAGCGGGAACCCCCCCCGTGACGGCGACCCTCTCCCGTTCGATCAGGGCCAGGGCCGTCTCCGGCTCGAAGCGATGCATCAACACCAGCTTTCCGCCGGCAGCCATGGCCGGCAGCATGACCGACAGGCTGCCGACGACGTGGAAGAACGGAACGGCGAGCAGCGTGACGCGCTGCGGAGACGTCGCCGGGTCGGCAACGGCATGGCCGTTTCGCAGGGCGTTTCGCGCCGCCGAGAATGGTGCGGCAAAGATGTTGGTCGTCAGCGAACGATGCGTGCCCAGCGCCCCCTTGGGCGTACCGCTGGTGCCTGACGTATAGAAGATGGTGGCATTGTCCTCGGGCGCCAATGCAACAGCAGGCATCTCTGTTTCAGGCAGGTCGCGCCAATGGCCGGGCGTGCCGATCAGATCCTCCAGCAGCGTCACGCCAGGCGGCCGATCCGCGGCCCGGGCGACAAAGACGTGCTCCACAGCCGGCGGCAGGTTCGTGAGCCGCGGCAGCCGCTCGGCATCGGCAACGATGAACCGTGCCCCTGAATCCAGGACACCATGGGCCAGTTCACTCTCCGTCCACCGGGCATTCAGCGGCACCATGACGGCGCCCGCCAGCAGCCCGGCCATGAACACGACCGGCCACTCCGGCAGGTTGCGCATCACCAGCGCCACCCGGTCGCCCTTGCGAAGGCCGCGCGCGCCCATCGCAGCCGCCAGGTTCAGCACCGCGCGGCAAAATTCGTCGTAGGTGACACGTTCGCTGCCCAGCACCAGGAACTCGCGCCGGCCCCAGAGGCGCGCCGCGGCGAACGCCTGGGCCGCGGTCGCGGGCGCATGCTTCCACACCCGCATCCGAACGCCCGTTATCGTCGCCTCCACTGTCTCGAAGGGCGCGCCGGGCGCGGTCAGGCGGGCATGGGCCTCGGCAAGGGAGAGGACCGGCCAGGTCATGTTTCTTTGGCTCCGGGTCGATTATAACCCGCGCGAGGCATGACATGACGCACGGAATTTCGCACGGATTTTCGTCGAGCCGGCGGGCGCGGATGCTCCCCACCCTGGCGCGGCGTGCAGATGACCGACATCATGCCCTTGACCATCCTGTTCAACGAGACCGGTTATACGGGAGCGGGCTTTGGCCTGGGCGTGGCGGTGACCGTGGATGTGCCGGCCACACGCCTTCCGGGCAGCGTGGGCGAGTTCGCCTGGGGCGGAGCGGCGGCATCGCCTTTTTTGTCGACCCGAAAGAGGATATGGCAGTGGTGTTCATGACCCAGGTGCTTGGCGCGCCGGAGCGGATACGGCTCAGGCGCGAGCTTCGGGCCCTGGTCTATGGCGCGATGACCGAATCTTTTGCGAAGGATCCTGGTGCGTGATCGAGGAGCTTCCCATTACCGGCTGGACCGGGCCTTTCGACCCGGCCATGAGAAAGCGTGCGGTGACGGCGCTGGAATCGGGCGCGGTGCTTTTTTTCCCGCGCCTGTCCTTTGCGCTGCGCGACGACGAAAAGGAGTTCCTGGATGCGCGCGTCTCGGACGGCAAGGCCAAGAACATCAGCCTGGACCCGGCCACCGGAACGCTTCAGGCCACGTCGCTGACGGGCGATAAGGCACAAAGGCTGGGCGCGATGATCGAGCGCTTCGGGTCGCATGCCACCGAACTGGTGCAGGCGCTGCTTTCCTATGGCAGGATCGAGCGCGCGCGCACCAGCTACCGCCCCGTGCAGGTGAAGGGCCGCAGCTATTCCCGGATCAGCGACGACCGGTTGTTGCATGTTGACGCCTTTCCCACGCGCCCCATGCGCGGGCGGCGCATCCTGCGTTTCTTTGCCAACGTGGCGCCCGACACCTCGCCCGATGGGGGCCGGCGTCGCTGGCAGGTCGGTGAGCCGTTCGAGGATTTCGCCCGCAAGTTCCTGCCGCGCGTGGGTCCGCACATGCCGGGCAAATCGTGGCTGCTGGACAGGCTGGGGATCACACGAGGCCGGCGCAGCCCCTATGACGAGTTGATGCTGTCGCTGCACGATGCCGCCAAGCTGGACGAGGATTTCCAGAAGGCCAGCCCGCAACAGGCGGTCAGCTTTCCGGCGGGCAGTTGCTGGATGGTATTCACCGACCAGGTCCTGCATGCGGCGCTGGGCGGAGAATTCGCACTGGAACAGACCTTCCACTTCGATGTGGCCCAGATGGCAGATCCCGCGCGCGCGCCGGTAAGGATACTGGAGCGCCTCAGCGGACGTACCCTGGTCTGATTGCCGGCCGGCGAGGCGTGCGCCTCGTGGACTGCACGACCCGATTCAGGCGGCGCTCAGGCCGACTTCCGCAAGTTTGGCGTGAACCACGGCGCGATCGAAAGGCTTGAGGATGCAATCATTGGCCCCGGCGGCGCGGGCCTGGGCAATCTCGCCGGCGTCATACTCCGTCGTGCAGAACAGGATGAAGGGATGGCTGCCGCCTTCATGGCCCCGCAGGCTCCTGACAAATTCGACGCCCTTCATGCTGGGCAGGTTCCAGTCCAGCACGATCAGGTCGGGCATCTTTTCGCGGCAGGCGCGCAACGCTGCCGGGCCGTTTTCCGCCTCGTCCACCGAGTAGCGCAGTTCCTCGATGATGCGGCGCACAACGGTGCGGATCACGCGGCTGTCGTCAATGACCAGACAATGCTTCATGGGCGGAAATTCCCGTGGCGCGCGCACGCGCAGCATGGCGGCGCCCGAAAAACCTAAGGCCATAGCGTAAATGAGCCGTTACCTGGCGGCCTTTTTTACCCGGCTGTTATCTCTACCGCACCTTCCACCGCGGTCAGTGTCAGGGCCGCATTGACCGCGCGTGACAGCTTGTGGGTCAGGAAGGGCTGGACATGGCGGGCATCGACCGTGAGGGCCTCACCGCGGATGGACCTGTCGACTTCCTCGGTCACCCGGGCATTGAGGCCCTGGGCGCGGATGCGAAAGCCCGGCGGCGCCGGGCTGATGCCGTCGCCCGGGCCCGCGACATTCACCACCACCGTCCCGCCCCGCGGCAGGCAGTCGGCGGCCAGGAGGGTAGCGTTCATCAGCAGCTTGGCCCAATCCTTGGCCCAGTAGAGTTTTGGCACATCCCAGTCGAGGGTGACCTTGCCGCCTTCCAGCAGACCTGCCGCCAGCCGGCCGATTTCACCCAGATCGAGCTCGGCGCCGGCCGATCCCGCCGCACCGAAAGCAATGCGCATGAACTGGATGCGGGCCAGGGCCTGGTCGGCGCTCATCGTCACCAACTTGATGGCGTCGGCGCGCATGGCGGGGTCGCGTTCGTCTTCAAGGACTTCCATGCCGTTGACCACCGCGCCCAAAGGCCCGACAAGATCGTGGCAGACACGGCTGACCATCAGTGCGGCGAATTCGATGTCGTTCATGGCAAAGCTCAATGCGGCCCCAATGGTTAGCAACTCGTTAATTTGCCATATTCTCTTAAGGAATTCTTAACATGGTCACAATGCCCGGCGCCGCCGTGAGCACGCGGCTGAAAACGATGACCGCGATCGTGGTGAAGGCCGGCGCGGTGGTAATGCGCCACTACGCCAATGGCGTGGATGTCCGCCACAAGCCTGACCGCTCGCCCGTCACCGATGCCGACGAAGAGGCCGAACGGCTGATCCTGGCCGAACTGGCGGCGCAGTTTCCCGGCGTTCCCGTGGTCGCCGAGGAGGAAGCTGCCGCCGGACGGATCGCCGCGGTGCAAGGACATTTCTTCCTGGTCGATCCCCTGGACGGAACACGGGAGTTCCTCAATCGCAACGGCGAATTCACCGTGAACCTGGCCGAGGTGGTGGACGGTTTGCCGGTGGCGGGCGTGGTCTATGCACCCGCCATAGGCCGGCTGTTCGCGGGCGACGCGGACGGCGCGTTCGAAATGACGCCGGACCTGGACCAGGCGCATGCAATCGCAGCGCGGCCGGTGCCGCAGAAAGGCCTGGTCGTGGTGGCCAGCCGCTCGCACAGCGATCAGGCCACCGCCGAGTTCCTGAAAGGGCTGGATGTGAAGGAATTCCGCAGTGCGGGCTCTTCGCTGAAATTCTGCCTGGTGGCGGCGGGCGAGGCCGACATCTATCCGCGCGCCGGGCGTACCATGGAATGGGATACCGCGGCCGGCCATGCCGTGCTGGCGGCGGCCGGCGGCAGCGTCACGCGCTGGGATGGATCGCCGCTGACCTATGGCAAGCCCGGCTTTGAAAACGCCGCCTTTGTCGCGAAGGGACGCAGCTAGCGATCCATGTCGTGGCGACTGGAATAAAACACCAATGCCATCAGGCCCGCGCCCAGGAGCACCGTGACCACCGCGCCAGGACCAGGAACAGCCACCCGAGGCAATTGCAGCGGGCGTAGGGCGGTTGTCCCGCATGGCTTTTCCCCAAATTGCCGAAACGTGAACGCATGCGGACTGTAAAATTGCCCAAATCTGGGTGAGACTTCCCGCTCGCGGGGGCATTGATTCGGTTTTTGGAGCGATAATGGACCGGAAACAATTCATCGGCGGCCTTGCGGCGTTCGGCGCCGCTTCCCTGACCGAAATGACTCTGGCCGGCCAGGCCCGGGCTGACCATTTCACCGAAGATGCCAAGTACACGGCCAATGAAATCACCCAGGCCGGCGCGGATTTTTTCGGGATCACCACCGAGGCGATGGCCAAGGCGGTGCAGCACATCTTCGCCGATCTGGGCGAACCCGACGCCTATATCAAGGGCGACGAAGGCTCCGGCGCCTTCGTGGTGGGCCTGCGGTATGGCTCGGGATGGCTGGTACGCAAACAGTTTCAACCCAAGCAGGTCTATTGGCGCGGCCCATCGATTGGTTTCGATGTCGGCGGCAATGCCTCCAAATGCTTCACCCTGGTCTACAATCTGCGCGACGAAAAACGCCTTTACCAGCGTTTCCCCGGCGTCGAAGGCAGCTTCTATTTCGTGGCGGGCCTGGGCGTAAACTATCAGCGCAGCGGCGGCGTCACCCTGGCACCGATCCGTACAGGCGTGGGCCTGCGTGCCGGCGTCAACGCGCAGTACCAGGTCTATACCGACGAGCGGGACTGGTTTCCGCTATAGGAGACCATTCCCTCGAGGTTGACGGGCTGGTGGTGCGCCGACAGGTCCGCGCCCCAGAAGATTAGCGCCGGAAGACAAGACGCGGAAGATCAGACCGCGGCTTCTTCGCCCTTGGTTTCAATCTGGCCCACCGGCGCCGGCAGGTAGAGCAGCAACGACGAGGCGACATAGACCGACGAGAACGTGCCGATCACGATGCCGAACAGGATTGCGGCCGAAAATTCGAACAGCGCCGGGCCGCCATAGATCAGCAGCGGGATCAGCGAGACCGCTGTCGCCACGCTTGTCAGTACGGTTCGCGTCAGCGTCTGGTTGGTCGACAGATTGATGAGGTCCGCCAGGCTCATACGCTTGAATTTGCGCCGATTCTCGCGGATGCGGTCGAATACCACCACAGTGTCGTTGATCGAATAGCCCGCCAGGGTCAACAGGGCCGCCACACTGGTCAGGTCGAAATCCAGGTGGAAAAGCGAAAACAGGCCTGCCGTCACCAGCACGTCGTGGCCGGTGGCGAACGCGGCGCCCACGCCATACTGCCATTCGAAACGCACAGACACATAAATGGCGATCATCAGGATGGCGAGCAACGTCGCATAGACGCCGTCATGGAGCAGTTCGTTGGAAACCTTGGGGCCGACCACGTCGGTACGCCGGTACTGGTAACTTTCACCCAGCTTGCCCCGAATGGCGCGTGCCACCGACTGGTCGACGGCGTTCTGGTCCTGGCCGGGCTTGGCCTCGGGCGGCTGGACGCGGATCAAGGCGCAGCTGTTGATCGGCCTGTCGCACTCGCCGCCGCCGAAATACTGAAGCTGGCTTTGCGGGAAGCCCAGGCTGTTGACCTCGGAACGGAGGGTGCCGATATCGATCGTCTGGGCCGACTTGACCTCCATCAGCACGCCGCCGGTGAAATCGATGCCCAGGTTGAATCCGTGGTATGCAATGGAGACGATCGCCGCCAACAGCAGCAGCCCGTCGGCGGCGAATGCAAAATAGCGCGCGCCGACGAAGTCGAGCTTGGTTGCTTCCGGGATGAATCGCAGCAGCGGCATGGGACAACCTTGGCAAATGCGGGCGGAACCTATAGGCCCCGGCCGCACGGGGCAAGTTTGGGCCGGCGGCAGATATTTTCCGCCAAAAATCAGGGATTTGCGGAGCGCACCGGGTTACGCGGCCGCAATATGGAAGCGCGCGTCCCCCGCGCCTATAGTCCATCCCACAAATTAAACCCGGGGAGATTCCTATGCTTCGCACCCTCGCCCTGGCTTCGGGGCTTATGGCCGTCGCCCTGGCGCCGGTCTTCGCCCAGGACGCCGCCGCCATCAATCCGTCCCGCGCCGTCGGCCTGACGCCCGACAAGATCCAGTGGCAAAAGGGGGAGGCGTCCGACCAGGCCTGGCCCATCGGCAACAAGGACCAGCCCGGCGCCTGCATGGAGCTGATCAAGTGGCACCCCGGCCATTTCAGCCACCCGCACTTTCACGAGCATGCCCGCTATGCGGTGGTGCTGGACGGTACCTGGTGGGTCTCCACCTCCAACACCTATGACCCCGATCACAACACCGTGCCCTTCCCCAAGGGATCGGTGATCACCGACTTGGTGGGCGGCACCCATTATGACGGCGCCAAGCCCGAAACCGGCGACGCCACCATCGCCATCTTTATGGACTGCCCGCTGACATCGGTGTCCGCAGAGAAGAAGTAATTACGCAGACGACTTCTCCGGCAGGAAGAAGGTGATGGCGGCCGAGCCGCCCAGTGCGGCCGCCATCACCAGGAACGACATGGCGGTCGTGCCGGTGATGTCGTTGAGCACCCCCACCGCATAGGCCCCCGCGAAAGAGCCCAGTGCGCCCATCGAATTGATCAGCGCAATGGCCCCGCCTGCGACGTTGGAAGGCAGGGATTCGGCGATATAAGCGAAGAAAGGCCCGTAGGGCGCATACATTCCGGCAGCCGCCACCACCAGCAGCAGGAAGCCGGCCCAGAAATGGGATGGACCAAGCAGGTAGGACGCATAGAAGGCCAGGGCGGCAATCAGCAGCGGCGGCCAGACGGCAACGCGCCGCTTTCCGATGCGATCCGACAGGGCGGAGACCGAAAATTCGGCGACGATGGCCACCAAGTAGGGCACGGCGGAAAGCCAGCCCACTTCCACCATGCCGATCCGGCCCATCTTGAGCATGGAGGGAAGCCAGATCACGAAGCCGTACAGGCCAAGGCTCCAGAGGAAATACTGCACGCATAGCCAGAGCACCCGCGGGCTGCGGAAAGCGGCGGCATAATTCTTCACTGGTGCGATGGCGCTCTGCTCGCGCGCCAGCGCTTCTTCCAGCACCGCAGTTTCGCCCGCATCCAGCCAGCGCGCTTCGCCCGGACGGTCGGCCACCAGCCGCCACCAGACAAAGGCCCAGATAATGGGGGGCAGCCCCTCGATGATGAACATCATGCGCCAGCCCAGACCTGCTGCCAGGTAACCCGAGAGCACACTCATCCACAGCATCGTGGCCGGGTTGCCGATCACCAGCAGCGCATTGGCGCGCGCCCGTTCCTTTCGCGTGTACCAGCGCGCCTGCAGGATCAGCAGCGCCGGCAGCACCGCGCTTTCCACCACGCCCAGCAGGAATCGGGCGACATAGAGAAGATGGATGTCGCTGATCAGGCCCATGGCGCTGGCCAGGACGCCCCAGCCGATCAGGCCGGCGAAGATCAGCTTCCTGACGCTGTAGCGCTGGGCATAGACGGCGCCGGGGATCTGGAACAAAAAATAGCCCAGAAAGAACAGCGAGCCGAGCAGCGAGGATTGTTCGCCGCTGATGCCAAGATCTTTGGCCATGCCGGCCGCGGCGCCGAAACTGAAATTGGCGCGGTCCAGATAGGCCAGGCTGTACGCGACGAATATGACCGGCAAGAGCACGGTCCACCGGCGACTCACCCCCTGATTTTGCATCCCCGATTCCCCCGCCCTTATCTTTGCGGACCCGTGCGAAAGCGCGTCCCGCCACATCCGCCGATTGAACATGTGCCGATCCGAAACGAGTCTTTACGGATGGCGCCGCATTTGACTCGAATTTTCCGGAAAATAGAACTGTTAGATGTGCGTAACTCGGCATTTAGATGATTTACAATTGCTTGCCAAAGCGACCCGTTCCTATCGTCGGTTCACCTTTGATTAACGAAACCGGCGGGATAGCGAGCATGGAAATCGATCCGGTGGTGGTTCTGGCCGACGAATTGCGGGCGACGGAGGCCGCTCTCAGGGCCGCGATGCGGCGATACGAAAAGTCCCGCAAACGAGAAAACGGCAGCGCCGTCGACAGCCTGCTGGAATCGGTGAAAACGCTGCGCCGCGACATCTTCAAGACGGTGCCGACCAGCGCGCTTGGCGCCGGCGAACTGGTCCGGCTGGTGGCGCAGTACCTGCCTTTTTCCTTTGCCGCCTACACCACCCATTTCCACGAGGTCGCCGACCGGCTGAGCGCGGGCCAGCGGCGGCACGAAGACCTGATCTGGCTGAGGTCCATGCGGGCGGCGCTGGCAGGCGGCGTTTGCAGCGATGCCGGCATCAAATTCGCCCCGCTGCTTGAGCTGGCGCTGATGGGGGCCTCCCGGCCGGTGATCGTCTATCGCAATGTCGCCCCGGTGCTCGACCATCCCCATCATCCCAATTTCTGGGCAAACCGGCTGAACTGAGGTTTGCGAGTCCGGGATGGCTGGACTAGCGTCTGTCCCGAAATCGCCCGTGAACGGGCCAGAAACCGGGGAAGACCGCCATGAAGATTATCGCAGCCGTCATACTGTCCGCCCTGTTCGTGACGGCCTCGGCCGAGGCTCAGCCCGCCAGCAAGATACTCGATCACCATGTTGCCAACATGAAGAGCGGCAGCCTGGACGGCGTGATGGCCGACTATGCGCCCGATGCGGTGGTCGTGACACCCGCCGGCATGGTCAGCCGTACCGGCGTGTTCGCGGGCAAGAACGTGCGCAGCCTGTTTGCGGTGCTGACCGACAAGGATCACCTGCCGGGCAACAAGTCCATGCAGACCCGATATGAAAGCGTCTCACCTGACACAACCATCATGCATTGGGTGCAGTTCAAGGGCACCAAACAGGAAGTCTCGGGCTATGACGTTTTCGTCGTACGCGGCGGCAAGGTGGCCTTCCAGGCCGTGAACGTAAACCCGGCGAAATAGCGGTCACATCGGTGGTTCGAGGGCAAAGCCGGCCTTTGCCCAGGCTTCAATGCCACCCAGCAGCGGACGGATGCGCCGGAAGCCGGCGCGCTTGAGGTGCTTGGCTGCCAGCGCCGCAGAAGCCTCGTTGGGACAGGCGCAATAGACAACGATCTCCGCGTCCCGGTCGTGATCCTTGAGCGCATCCACATCCTCCGGATGCGCAGCGATGGCGCCGGGGATGATGCCGCCTTCCGATCGCGCAGCGGCCGAGCGCACGTCCACGATCACCGGCCGCCGGCCCTCGTCGGCCATCAGCGATGCCAGTTCCTCGACGGTGATGCGGTCCATGCGCAGCTGGCGGATGAAGGCGCGCCGCTCCCACCAGCGCAGCGCAAGCCAGGCCGCCAGGACCGAAACAATCAGCAGCAGGCCGTATTCGCCCAGCTGCGCCAGAGTATTGAGGACGCTTTTTACCGCATCATGAAACAGCCAGCCCAGCAGCACCGGCACACTGAGATAGATGGTGGCGCCCAGAAGCTCCAGCGGCACGAACACCGCCAACCTCACGCGGGTGATACCCGACAGCGCCACGGTGATGTTGCCCAGGCCCGGCACGAATTTGACGAACAGCAGCGCCGTGGGGCCGATGCGCGAAAATACGCTTTCGGTCTGGCGGACACAGGAATCCGGTGACAGCGACATCCTGCACAGCAGCGCCAGTACACCCCGCCCATGGGCGCGCGCGATCCAGTACCAGAGATTGTCGGCCACGAAGGACCCGGCGACGGCAGCAGCGATGACCAGCGGCAGGCTGGTCTGGCCCGTGAAGGCAAGCGCGCCCGCCACCGCCAGGAGCGGAGAAGCGGGCAGCGGCAGTCCGCCCTCGTCCAGAAGGACGTTCAGGAACACGGCCAGCAGGCCGAATTCGGCAATCAGCGCCGCGATCTGTTCCATCTGCCCCAGGTCCTCATCACGGCGATGATGTGGGATCGCGCCGCGGGGGGACAAGACGGAACCACGCGCATAGCGGCTATGAGCACGAAAATTGCGGCCGGCGCGGTACCGTTCTGATGCGAGAACCGCGCATACCAGGCTCACCGTCTCTCGTGTATTGACGGAAGCGGCCCAGTCTCATTCACGCATCGCTTTCTGTTCTTACATAACATCGCCCCAGGCGTCCGCCGGCTAGAAGAAGTCGGTCATGCCACCCGCTTGGCCTCTAGCTGAGTGAAATCAATGGCTTGGCGGAGAGCCGTCAAAAGTTTCGCAGCCACCCTGCAACAGCCTCGTCTAAGGCTGGCCCGCCCAATACCGGCCGTCAGGCACCGCCGCCGGGCCCCTCTCAAGAGATGAGAGATCCGACGGTATGCCGATTTGGGTTCAAGGACCCTTTGCCTAAGCTGGCGCAATTCCGGCGGGGCATGCATGAAATCCAGTCCGATCAACAAGTTGAAAGTGGCCATCATCGGCTCGGGCAACATCGGGACCGACCTGATGATCAAGGTTCTGCGCGCCTCTTCGATCCTGGAGATGGGCGCCCTGGTGGGCATCGACCCGAAATCCGAGGGGCTGGAGCGGGCCCGGCGAATGGGCGTGCCCACAACCGACCAAGGCCTGCAGGAGCTGACCCGCATGCCGGTCTTTTCCGACATCGACATCCTGTTCGACGCCACCAGCGCCGCCGCCCATCAGGCGCATGCCGACATCTGCGCGGCCGCGGGCAAGGTGATGATCGACCTGACGCCGGCCGCCATCGGTCCCTATGTGATCCCGGAGGTGAACGGCGACTCGCACCTGGACGCTACCAACGTGAACATGGTGACCTGCGGCGGGCAGGCCACCATCCCGATCGTGGCGGCGGTCCGCGATGTCGCCAGGGTCCATTACGCCGAGATCGTCTCTTCCATCGCCGCGCGCTCGGCGGGGCCGGGCACGCGCGCCAATATCGACGAATTCACCCAGACCACCGCGCGCGGCATCGAGGATGTTGGGGGCGCCGACAGGGGCAAGGCGATCATCATCCTCAATCCGGCCGAGCCGCCGGTGATGATGCGCGGCACCGTCTATACCCTGTCGGAAGGCGCCTCGGAGCCGCAGATCGAACGCGCCATCGAAGACATGGTGAGCCGCGTGCAATCCTATGTGCCAGGCTATCGCCTGAAACAGAAGGTGCAGTTCGAGCGCTTCGGTGCCAACAATCCCATCTCCCTGCCGGGTATCGGCGAATTCAGCGGCATTAAGGCCAGCACCTTCCTGGAGGTCGAAGGGGCGGCGCACTACCTGCCCGCCTATGCGGGCAACCTGGACATCATGACCTCGGCGGCGCTTCGCACCGCCGAGAAGATCGCCGCCCGCAAGCTGGCGCGGGGAGCGGCCTGAGCATGTTCAACCCCGACACCGGCAGGCTCTATATACAGGACGTGACGTTGCGCGACGGCATGCATGCCATCCGCCACAGCTATGGCATCGACCATGTCGCGCGCATCGCCGCGGCGCTGGACGAAGCAGGCGTCGACGCCATCGAGGTGGCCCACGGCGACGGGCTGAGCGGCTCGTCCTTCAACTACGGCTTCGGCGCCTGCACCGACTGGGACTGGATCGCCGCTGCCGCCGGCGCGATCCGGCGCGCCCGCTTGACCACGCTGCTGATACCCGGAATTGGAACGGTCGAGGACCTGCACCGCGCCTTCGACATGGGCGTGGTGTCGGTGCGCGTCGCCACCCACTGCACGGAAGCCGACATCGCCCGCCAGCATATCGGCTTCGCGCGCAAGCTGGGCATGGAC
This sequence comes from Rhizomicrobium sp., assembly GCA_035761325.1. Lineage (GTDB taxonomy): Bacteria > Pseudomonadota > Alphaproteobacteria > Micropepsales > Micropepsaceae > Rhizomicrobium. Next base: position 14,517 of record DASTRG010000229.1, read on the forward strand.
GTATCCGGCTTTCTTATGATGAGCCACATGGCCGAACCGGAGGAATTGGCCCGCCAGGCCAAGCTGATGGAGGACTATGGCGCCCACTGTATCTATGTCACCGATTCCGGCGGCGCCCTGGACATGGACGGCTATCGCGCCCGGCTGGAAGCCTATGACCGGGTGCTGCGGCCGGAAACCGCGCGCGGCGTGCATGCCCACCACAACCTGTCGTTGGGCGTGGCCAATTCCCTTGTCGCCGCGCGGGCCGGCGCGATCAGGGTCGATGCGAGTCTGGCGGGCATGGGCGCGGGCGCAGGGAACGCACCGCTGGAAGTCTTCATCGCCGCCGCCAACCGCAAGGGGTGGAACCATGGCTGCGATCTGTTCGCCCTGATGGATGCCGCCGAAGACCTGGTGCGGCCGCTGCAAGATCGCCCCGTCCGCGTCGATCGCGAAACGCTCAGCCTGGGATATGCCGGCGTTTATTCATCTTTTCTTCGCCATGCCGAAAAGGCGTCGAAAGATTACGGCATCGATACCAGAAGAATTCTGGTAGAGTTGGGCAAGCGGCGAATGGTTGGAGGCCAGGAAGACATGATCACGGATGTCGCGCTCGATATCCTAAAAAGAGACGACGCCGACTCGAGATAACGACTCCAGGGGGGACACGAAATGGCAACGCCCAAGAACCAGTCCGTTTTGAAAGCGTTCGCGGTCCTCCGATCCTTTCGCAACAGGGATGAATGGCTCACAAGCAGCGAAGTAAGCCGGCGGGCCAAGCTGCCGGAGGCCTCAGGCTATCGTCTTCTCCAGACGTTGGAGCAGATCGGCGCGGTGATGCGCGGACCGCGCGGGCGCTACCGGCCCGGCATGCTGCTGGTATCGCTGTCGCACAATGTGGCTATTGGCGATCTGCTGCGCGAGGCCAGCCTGGACATCATCACCGATGTCGCCCACAGGCTTGACCTGACCGTCCATATCGGGGTGCTGGAAGGCGGCATGGTCACCTATGTCGCCAAGGTCTGCACCGCCACCTCGCTTTCGCCGCATACCCGGCCGGGGGCGCAGCTTGAGGCTTACTGCTCGGGCCTTGGCAAGGTGCTGCTGGCGGCGTTGCCGCCCGATGAACTGGATGCCATCATCCTGGACGGCGACCTGGTGGCGCTGACGCCCCACACCATCACCAGCCGCGTGCAGCTCCGCAGCGAGCTGGATCGGGTCAGGAAATGCGGCTATGCGCTGGACAATTGCGAGATACGGCCCGACATGCGTTGCCTGGCCGTGCCCATCCACGACAGCGAGGGCCGCACCATCGCGGCCATGTCGGCGACCGATCATGCCGAACGCATGACCGGCGATCGCCAGTATGAAGTGCGCGATGCGCTGACCAGCGCGGCCCGGCTTCTGGAATGCCGCGTGTTCCCGCCCGACCCGGAGCTTGGCCCCGGCCGCATCCGCCGCCGGCGCGACAACCCGGTCGAATTGGTGATGCTGGGCTGAACGGTGCCGCGTGCCTTCCGCGGGCGGCTTGCCACAACTCAGATCTTGAACCGCGCCATCCAGCCCATATCGTCGCAGAAATACATCTGGTCCCCCACCAGCTTGGCGCCGTGGATCACCGGCGAGTCTGAGGGAAGCTGCACCCGCTCGTGAATGTTACCGGTCGCGGCATCATGGCGGAAGAAGCAGTTGAGGTTGGAATCCGACGACCAGATGGTCGACCTATCTCTTCCCCAGCTCAACCCGTGGGTGCGGTTGCCGGGCACCGGCCAGGTGGCTTTCACCTTCCAGGTCTTCTTATTGATGGTGAAGATCTGGCGCGCCGGCGGACAGGCATAGATCAGATAATCACCGTCCAGGATGATGCCGTGCGCGCCGGTGCCCCCGGAGCCTTCCTCGGCGGTCAGGGGAAGCTGGCCGGGCGGCAGGCCCTTGCCGGTATTGTTGCCGACATTGCCGGTCATCGCCGGCCCGATGCCGCGCTTCATGTCGGGCCAGGCGGGCTTCAGAGGACTGCGGCGCGCGGGCGGGTCGTCCTCGCGTTCAAAGATGCGGCCCGCGCCGGGCGTGACGTATTTCGCGATGGTCTTGCCGTTGAGGTCGCAGTGGACGATCAGCGAATTGTGGGTGGAGGTGATCCACATGGTCTCACCGTCCTGCACCAGGCCCGAGGGGCCGACGATATCGGCCTGGAATTCGCGCACGGTCGAACCATCCTTGATGTTGATCAGGGTGATCCAGTGTCCGGCACCCTGGTCCAGCACCCACATCTGGTCTGGATGGCCTTCGACCAGCGCCAGGCCGTTGGGCTGGCCGTGCTTGGTCTTGTAGAGCACCTCGATCTTGCTGGCGGGCCGCGAAGGGATGGCCGACCAGGCCGGCAGGCAGGCGGGATGGGCCGGCTGTGCCAGGGCCGGCGCGATCGCCTGTCCGGCAGCGGCGGCCGGCGCGGCGATCGCCGCCAGCTTCAGGAAATTGCGTCTTTCCAGCATGCGGACCGGAAGCGGCCGGCGGTCGATTTCCATACTTTTCCCCAACTCCAATTTTTTTTGCGTTGCCGGATGCTGCTTCAATCCGACCGTTTTTCAAAGCGGCGGTGTATCATGTGTCTCAACAGGTGAGTTTGCAGTCGCGCACCAGTTTGCTGCAAAGCAAAATAGTCAGCGCGCCCGGGGTGTAAGCAGTGTTCGCGGACGGCGCGTCCGCGCGGTGGCGAACAGCGAGAAAGTCCGGCCGACATAGTTGGTGACCCCGCGCATGCCGTTGGTGTAGTCGCGCAGGGGTCCGGTCATCTGCGCTTCCACCAGCCGGACATGGCGGGACGGGTCCTCGGTCTCGAAGTTCAGGTAGAACCAGGGATCGCCCCGCCGGATGATCAGATCCTGGGACGTGTCGTGCCATTCGAAGGCCCACACCAGTTCGCGCGGCCAGACATGGATGGGAAAGCGGCCGCCGATCATTAGGCCGGGCAATGGCGGCTGGGGCCGATGATAGAAGGCCGGAAGCTGGGTCAGCCACACCGGCTCATCCGCCACGAACAGAAGTGGGGTCACCACCTGGATCAGGGGCCGCTGGGGATGGCGCCATTCCGACGGATGCACCGCCATCACCATCTGGGAAAACTGCTGGGGCCGGATGCTGGACTGATCGCCATCGATCCCGGCCATGGAGGGGTTGCCCTGGGCGTCCCGGAAGAAGCGCAGCTTGATGTCGATGGGACAGGTGACCTCGACCAACCGCGATTGATGATCGGCCATGGCGGGACAGTTCGACAGGCCCTTGGCATGCGCGGTGCGGCTTTCGGGCTGCGCCAGCCGGTGCGGCGCCTCCCAGATGAAGCTGGCCTCGCGCGCCGGATCGATCACCCAGCCCACATCGACCGTCCGCGCCCTCGCCGTCTTCGCAAACCAGTTCGCCACAGCGCTCTCCAGTCACAAAGAAAAATGCCTCCCGGCATGAAGGGGGACGCGCCGGGAGGCTTGCCTTGCCATTGCCGGCAGGGTTCAGAACTTGGCGCGTATGCCCACCGTGGTCAGGCGCCCGACCAGATTGGTCACCAGGTCGTCGGTGCCGGTGATCGAGGCCTGGCCCTGGCTGTTGTAGAAGGGCGGATGGGCGTCGGTGAAGTTGTTCATGGTGATGTAGATCTGGTCGCCCGCCAGGATGCCGTCCTCGAAGTCATAGGCCGCATGGATGTCGAAGGTGGCATAGGCCTTGACCGGATCGCCGCCGCCACTTGGATTGCCGTTGGCGTCGCGGGTCAGCGGGATCGCCGGTGTCGCCCAGTTGCGATAGCTGCCAGTGAAATTCATGAACAGGTCAACCGACCACGGTCCCAGGCTCCAGCCGATGGTGCTGCGCGACTGGTGCTGGATCTCCGGGAATTGCGAGGTCTGGCCGTCGGTGTTGAGCAGGCTGTAGACCGGACCTTCCACCGGATAGCCGAACGAGATGTCGTATTGCAGGAATTCGGTGATCGCGGTGCCCAGCCCGAAGTGACCGAAGTCGGTGTCGAAGTCGTAGTTGATGGCGATGTCCAGGCCCTGGGCGCGCAGATTCTCGATATTGTTCTGGCTCTGGTCGTCGATGACATAGACCGTGGAGGGGATGGCGCTGTTGAGCGTGGGATAGGGCGCCAGGGTATCGGCGACCTGGGCCGCGCTGCACCCCGTCGGGCAGATCTGAAACAGATAGTTCAGGGACGGCACCTGCGGCAGCACGCTGGCGTTCGGCGACGTCACCGCGCCCTTGAAGTGTGCCGAGAACAGCGTGACGTTGGCGCTGAAGCCCGGCAGGAAGTCGGGCGCCCAGTCTACGCCCAGCGTATAGCCGTTGCCCTTTTGCGGCTGGGCGCTGGGGCCGATGCCGCGCTGGACGGTGATGCCCTGGGTCGAGGCGGTGCCCACCTGGCAGGTCGTCGCATTGGCGGCGCAGCCCGGCAACACGCCCGCCGTCCCCGGATAGAGGGCGGTGGGGAAACTGATGGGGGTTGAGAACAGGCCCGCGCCGCCATAGGCCGCGCGGTAGTTCTGGGTGGGATCGCCGATACTGTCGGTCTGCGGCGCCACAAAGGAGGTGGAATAGGAGCCGCGCACCTTCAGGCCGGGAATGATGGTCCAGTCGGCGGCGAATTTGGGATTGGCGGTCTGGCCGACATCGGAATAGTCGTCGTAGCGGCCCGAGACGTCCACTTCGAACTTGTTGACCAGCGGCACGTTCATCTCCGGGCCGACGATCGGCACGTCGATCTCGCCGAAGAAGGAGCGCACCGAACGCGGGAAGTGGAAGACCGAGAAGCCCGAACCATAGGAGGACGGCCCGGTGCTGTTGGTCTTGGTGACCTTCTGCACGGTGGCGTAGTTGAGCGCCTCGGCGCCCAGCGCGGCACGCACCGTGCCGCCCGGCAGGTCGAACAGCGGGCCGCTGGCGCTGAACTTGAACTGGGTGAAGGAATCGAACTGCGTCGTGGAGGTGTTCAGGCTTCTGATGCGGGCGATCGTGGCGGCCGAGGTGCGGTTGCTGTCGGCCGGGCTCCACACGTCCAGCGCATTGGCGGTGGTCAGCGGCAGCTGCAGGGGAACGATGGTGGTGCCCACGATCGGCGTGGCCGTGGTCGAGCCGCTGGTCTGGGTGGTGCCGTTCAGCGCCTGCAGGGCGCAGGCATTGCAGAAGCCGTTATAGGTGTCGGCATAGGCATTGTCCTGGGCCGTCACCGCCCACAGATTGGCGTCCCACCCATCCAGGAAGCCGTGATCGAAGCGGTAGCGCAGGCTGATGTTGCCGTACATGGTCGAGGCGCCCTGGGGCGAGATCGCCGGCGGCAGGATCTTGCCGAAGTCGTAGCGCACCGTCTGCGAGTTCGCGGCCACGCCCGGCGGGTTGGTGTAGAAGGGATTGGCCTGGGGGCCGGTGCCGAACGCCGTCGCGGTGATGGTGCCCGCCGTGCTGTAGGTGACATCCTTGCGGTTGGCGATCAGGCCGGTGACGCCGATGGTCAGGTTGCCGAAGTCCTGGTGGAACTTGACCATCAGGTTGTCGCGCGTCTCCTTGGGCAGATAGTCGCCATAGATCAGGTCGCAGGGCGCGTTGACCTGGCTGTTGGCCACCGGGGTGGTGGCGGTGGGCGACAGGTAGATCTGGCTGGATCCGGCCGGCTGGATGGTGGCGGGCGAGCAGGCGAAGCTGCGCTGGTTGGTGCCGCCGAAGGGGATGAAGTTCTGGGTGAACACCCGCGTGTCCATCGGGATGTCGCTGATATAGGAATGCTGGACCGCCACCAGGCCGCCGCCGCCTTCCCAGGTGGCGCCCATCAGGCCGCTGACATTGTACTTGACGTAGTCGTCGGCGCCGCCGCCCTCGGCCTGCAGCATCAGCCCGTCATAGTCGCTGCGGGTGATGAAGTTGATCACGCCCGCAACCGCGTCGGAGCCGTAGATCGAGGAGGAGCCGTCGGCCAGCACCTCCACCCGCTGGATGGCGATGGTGGGGATGATGGAGGGGTCGGGCTGGGAATGGCTGGTGCCGCCCAAGGGGAAGCGCAGCCCGTCCATGATCACCAGGGTCGAGCCGGAGGCCGAGGCGCCGAGCTGGTGGATGTTGGGGGAGAAGTAGGTCGAGTTGTGCTGGCCCTGGCCGACCTGGCCCATGTTGGAGAGGGCGGGAACCTGCTTGAGCACCTCGTCCAGGGTCTGGCCGCCCTGCTTCTGGATCGAGTTCTGGTCGACGGTCACCAGATTGGCGCCGACCGGGGCGACGCCGCGGATGCTGGTGCCGGTGACGGTAACCTCTTCCACCGGCGCAGGCGCGTCCGCCGGCTGCGCGAGCGCCGGCACCAGGGTTGCGGCCACCAGCGCAAGCGTGGAACCACCGAGCTTGAGCTGTTGCGAGAGAGTGGTCATGGCGTTTCCCCTTCGATTTTTTCGTGAGGCCAACGGCATCGTCGCGCGTCGGCCTTTGCGGGAAAAAGCTTGGGCTCGCCAATCCGGAAGTGTCAAAAATGGTAGCGTCACCCGCTCTCAACAGATGAGAGCGGGTGATCGGCATCGCGCATGCGCGCCGCGAGTCGGATGGTGGCGCTATGTCTTCGGGGCTATGCGGCGGCGCGTGCCCTGCTCCTGTACCGGCATGGCCTGCTCGGCGCCGGGAATGGAGGGCAGCGCAAGATTCCTGGCGGAATAGTTTGCCATGTGCAGCATCGCGCCGGTGTCGGGAACGACAGGCGGCTCGGCGCGGGCCTGATCGAAGCGGAATGCCGCCGTCAGGTCGCCGAAGGTCTTGCGCCGCCAGTCGCTGATGTTGGTTTCGCGCACGCCGGTGAAGCGCTCCAGGAACTGCAGCACCGAGGTATGGTCGAACGGCTGGCTGCACACCCAGCCGCCCGCCGTCCAGGGCGAGATCAGGATGCACGGCACGCGGAAGCCGCCGCCGATCGGCAGGCCGTCGATGAATTCATGCGGCGTGCCGGCTGGCGGCACCGGTGGCGGCACATGGTCGAACAGGCCGTCATTCTCGTCATAGTTGAGGATGAACACGGTTTTCGCCCACACGTCCGGATTGGCGGCAACCGCGTCCAGCTTGCTGGCGATGAAGGCCGCGCCCGCCGCCGGCATCTGGGCGGGATGCTCGGACGCCTCCACGCTGGGGCACAGCCATGAGACGGCAGGCAGCCTGTCGTGCCGTGCGTCATATTCGAACTGGCCTTCCGACACCGCGGGCATGCCCTTGAGCTGCAGCGCCGATCCGCCCGGCGCGTCCATGAAGCGCGAGAAGGCGCGCAGCAGATTGTGCGGCTGGCCGGGGCCGTGCTGATAGACACGCCAGCTGATGCCGGCCTCTTCCAGCCGTTCCGCGTATGTCTTCCAGCGCAGGCCCTGCGCCGGCACCTTGTTCATGATGATCGGCCCGCCGCCCACCGCGTCGGGGTCGATCATGCCGGTCATCCAGTAGAGCCGGTTGGGCCAGGTCGGCCCCATCACCGAGCAGTGATAGGCGTCGCAGATGGTGAAGGCCTCGGCCAGGGCATAGTGGAAGGGAATATCCTCGCGCTTGAAATAGCCCATGGTGTAGGGGCCCTTGGCGCCGTCGGCGGCGCGGTGGGCGGGCAGCCACTGGTCCATCTTGCCGCCGTTCCAGGCGCGGTGCTGCACTTCCCAGGCGTGGCTGGTGGACGGGATCTGCTGGGCGTTGCTGGTGAGGCTGTTCAGGTGGAAGGGCAGCATGTAGCCCTTCGGGTTCTCGGCATCGGGCTGGTGGAAGACGCTCTGGCCCGTGGACAGTTTCGGCGCATCGGGGTCGGCGAAGCCGCGCACGCCCGACAGCATGCCGAAATAATGGTCGAAGGCGCGGTTCTCCTGCATCAGGAGGACGACATGCTTGATGTCCTTGAAGCTGCCGCCGCCGCGCGGGGTCTGGGCCAGCAGCTTCTGCACATTGGGCGGCATCAGCGTCGCGGCGGCGGTGAGCGAAGCAAGCTGCGCCGCGCCCGTCACCAGGCGCCTGCGTGTGAAGGATGATGACGGCATGATGTTCCCCCTTGTTATCCCGACCGCCGATTGCCTCAAACCCGAGTGACGGTCCCCGCGCCCATTCTTGACACCCCGGAGGCGGTGTAAAGAGCGCGGCCAGGGCGGCCCGCCCCTGCTGCACCGCACGCCGGGCGGCGGCGCCAGTTGTACACTTTGGTGTATCAACCGCGCCAAACGAGCAAAACGCAGCCGGTCGGCGGCATTTTTGGGACGAATTTTTTCGCCCCTCCCCCCTTGTCCAGCACGGGCCTGTCCACCGGCAGCCCCCCGCGCTGAACAGGAAAGTTGAGCGGGGCGAGGCCTGCCGCTTTCGGCGGGCAAATGTTGCTTCATGCGCCGTCTCCGGATGTGTCCGCACCGTTCCTGCCGCGAACGGCTGTTGGACAGGAAGACATGTGGACAGGCACAGGCGCCGCACTGGCGCCCATGGCGCGGAGCGCAAAGACGAAAATAAATCTGGCGGAGGTGAGGAAAGGGCTATGCGGCGGTCGTCGGCTATTGCGGTTAATCGCCTATGCGGAAGAACGACCGTGGATTTTCCACGGTCATTCGGTGAATATCCCTGGCTGAGACGCCGATCTCCATGAGACCGGGGATCAACTTCGCCGTTGTGAACAGCATTCCATCGGGAGGATCAAGTTTGCTTCGGAAGTCCTGTACCGCCTCCGGGAGCAGCGATCCGCCGAACTCCAGATCCTGCGAAAGAAATATCTTATCGGCAAAACCGGCGTCTATCAGCATTTTGATGCACTTGATGCGCCTCTCGAATGACGGCAACGCACCAGGCATGAAGCCCCGATGGACATGGTCCATACCCACAAAATAGCCTCGCTCTACGAGAGGGAGGAAGTAGTCCATCTCGCCACTGTCATCGCTATGGTCAAACGACACCCTGGCGGGGTTCATGCCTTCATCGGCAAGGATGGGTATCTGGTTTTCGGCGGCCCGATCGATGGCATGCGTGTGAATTCGCAATGGAACGCCGGTGGCCTTGCTTGCCCCGATCCCCGCCCGCAAGCCGATCTCTTCAAGTGCGGACGGCTTTTTGCCGACGATCCCAATCTTGATCACGCCCGCCTTGATTTCCGTATCATCAATACCTTTCTCGGTCTCCCTGATGAAGAATTCAGCCAGGCCTGCAATCGTGCGCGCAGGCATTGAAACATTCGGATATTGCGGCGGGAAAAATCGTTGACCGGTGCTCGCGATCATATTGAGGCCGGATCGCTGCGAGATCTCTTTAAGGAATCGGATATCGCGACCGACATCATAGGTCGTTAAATCGACGATGGTGTTGATTCCCGATGCCCGCACCAGGTTAAGCTTTTCGACAGCCCTTTTTGTAAACCCTGCCGTTCCACCCCAGGCCTTCGGCCATTTGCCGAGAAAGCCCGGCGCATCGGCAATATGTTCGTGCGGGAGCGTAAAGCCCAATCTCGATACTTCCACCGGGCCGAGAACTGTCTGGGCCGTCGGGCCGGTAAACGCCCTGGCATGCCCGGCGAATGCCATCGGGCCGGTCACCGAGACGCCGCTTGCGACCATCTGCGCCAATACATTACGCCGGTTCACGCACCCTCCGCGTTCAGCGCTTCCAGACACTGTGCTTAGCGCGATCCAGGGGCGGTTTTGAAGGGCCGGCGTACTCGCCTGCCGCGCCGGTCCTCAAGTCGCTGTTGCGCGGGCCGGCTTGCCATTCATTTTGCGCGCATGCGGGTCTGAGGAATGGCTGCCCACTCGGATCGCTACGCGATCCTCGGTGGCGCCAGGTCGCCTAAGCGCGATGCGGTTTCCTGGCGCCTCCCTCGCCGCTGCGCGGCTCGAAGAGGCGCTCAGTTTTTCTAAACTCGCTGCGCTCGTTAAGAAAAACTGGCGCTCCCAAGGGGAATCGAACCCCTGTTTCAGCCTTGAGAGGGCTTTTTATCACAACCCGGGACAACTGGGACCTTTCCAAAAACCCTGATAAAATAGATACTTATGACGACGGGAAACCGACAGAAACCCGAGCGGTCTGCTCGATTCTTGGTTTATTCTTGGTCGATCCGTATACGGAGGTATCTATGGCCCGCATCGTTTCTCACGCAAAATTGGAAAGTCCCAGCGCCCGCGCCAAGCTGAAGCGTGGCCGCCAACCTCACCTTCAATCCCTCGTCACCGGAAAGGCCGCCCTGGGGTACCAGCGTCAAGCTGACGCGCCCAGCGGCCGCTGGTTCGTGCGCCGGAACATTGGGGGGCGGTATCTGGTCCAGAATTTGGGTCTAGCCGATGACGACCGGCATGTGGCCGCCGACGGCAGCGCCGTTCTGACCTTCGAGCAGGCCAGAGCCAGGGCGCTTGAGGTACTGGCCCAGGCCAGCGGCGAGGACGTGCCTCGTGGCCGCCTGACGGTCCGCAAGACCTGTGCGCGGTACATCGAAGCTATGGAGCAGCGGGGCCAGCGGACCCTGGAAACCGAACGACGGTTCGCAGCCCTTGTCCTGCCCGAGCTTGGCGACCTGGAAGTGCGCGAACTGACGGCCGAACGCATCCGGAAGTGGCATGCCGGGTTGGCCAGCCGCCCCGCCCTGCTTCGATCCAGTCGGGACGCCAAGAAGCGCAACACCAAGGCCCCGCCTGAGGACGAGGAGGCGGTCCGGCGGCGGCGGGCCAGCGCCAACCGGGTTCTGACCATGCTCAAGGCCGCTCTGAACCACGCCTATGACGAGCAGTGGGTTTCCAATAATGAGGCCTGGGGCCGCCGGGTGAAGCCGTTCCGGGACGTAGACGCCGCCCGTGTGCGCTACCTTCAAGTGGTGGAGGCCAAGCGGCTGATCAATGCCTCGCCCCCCGGTTTTCGGGACCTAGTGCAAGCGGCGCTCCAAACGGGCGCGCGGTATAGCGAGCTTTGCCGTCTACTGGTGGAGGATTTCAACCCGGATGCCGGAACCATCCATGTCCGCCGCTCCAAGTCTGGAAAGGGTCGGCACGTTATACTGAGCGATGAAGGGGTGGCCTTCTTTACCCAATTGACGGCCGGGCGACCCGGCGACAACTGGATGCTGCATAACCACGGCCGGGTGCAGCGGGCATTGGCCAGGGAGCGCGAACGGCTGGAGAACGCTGGCGAGCCAGCCGCCAAGGCCAACGTCAATGATCGTGGCGAGTGGCGCGCCGCGGAACAGGGCCGACTAATGCGGGACGCCTGCGAACACGGGAAAATTAAACCGCCGATCTCTTTCCACGGACTGCGGCACACCTGGGCTTCCTTGGCCGCCATGGCGGGCGTTCCATTGTTGGTGATCGCCAAGAACCTTGGCCACACTGACACCCGCATGGTGGAAAAGCACTACGGTCATATGGCGCCTTCCTATGTGGCCGACGCGATCAGGGCGGGCGCCCCAAAATTCGGGTTCAAGCCCGACAAGAAGGTGGTCGGGTTGGCGGCGAGATAGGCTCCCCGTGTTTCTTGGAAGCGCGAGTCATTAATTTCCGCTTGTCGGGTGGCGACCGTTCAGCGATATTAGGAAGGTGCTAGAGGCAAAAACCCATGGCACGCGGTGCAACGACGCCGCAATGGAGAGACCCGGTTGCCGCGTGCGGCGTAATTCCGAAAGAAGTCCCGACGAAAAGGGCACACCCCTCGCTGGGTGAACTGGCTTTCCGGCTTGGCAAGCATCCAAGGGAAGCCTCCTGAAAGGAAAGCGCGCATCTCTGCGTGCTCCAGGAGGTTTCTGTGGTTGAAGATCGATCTTCACCTGTCGAATACCAAGCGTTCTCAGTGGCGGAGTTCTGCCTCCGAAATCGCATTTCACCCTGCACTTTTCATCGGTTGAAAGCCCGAGGGCTCGGCCCCCGCATCATGCGTTTGGGTCATGCTATCCGCATCAGCATTGAAGCTGAGCGCGATTGGCGGGCGGCGCGGGAAAATCCGTCTGACTCCGAGCTTCGGCTCCTAAAAAGGGAGGAGGAAGCCCGCCGCCGAAAAGCGCGCGCCGCTGCACAGGCCAGTGTGGCTTCCCCGCGGCACGTTTCCAAAAGGGGGCGCGGCGATGCGAAAGGCTGACCCGCTGAAGGAATTTCAAGCTAACCGGCAAATGTTCTTCCGGGCCCACGTGACGAATATTCTTGTGGTGCTCAGGACATATGTCGGCGCCAATCATCCCGGCCGCCTCTGGCCCCTCCAGCAACTGGAACAGCTTGGGCTGAACGAAACCGAGGCGGCCAAAGTGGTCAAGGGCGTGCCGCTGGCTCACGTCGTCCCCTCTCCGAAGCCGTATGTGCTGTTACGGGAATGTAGACCTGAAATCGAACCGGAGGTCTTCTGGGTTCATGTCGATGGAAATGGGAGCGAGCATCTTTTTGCCCATGAGCCTCACCCGCACCACCCCCCGGCGTTTCGCGTGCAACGGTTCCATGACGATGCTGGTGGGCTGATCGAACAGGCCTGCACGCGCAATCGCATCGAACACCATGGTCCAATGTACACCTACGTCCCGGTCAAGCCACGCGGCGAAGGCTGGGTGCTGTTTGATGCCAGCCGCGACAAGGCGACCGTGTGGCGCCGTTCTGCCCGGGAGCATTCCCAATGGCGAGGATGAAGGACGGGCTATTCGACGACCATGAGCCGAAGCCCGCTAATTGGAATTACGCGAGCGGCGAACGCCGCGGTTGCAAGGTCATCGCCGATTACGTTTATCAAGACGAACATGGAGAACCTTACCTCCGGGTCGAGCGGACGGAGGACAAGCAGTTTCCGCAGAGCTACTGGAACGGCAAATGCTGGATGTGGGGGAAGCCTAAAGGCCCCAAAATCCCTTACTATCTGCCGACCCTCGCAAAACTTGCGCCCGATGTTCCGGTCTTCATCACGGAGGGAGAGAAGGACGCGGACGCGGTCACAGACCTTGGATTAGAAGCCACATGCGCTTCCGAGGGCGCAGGCAAATGGACGTCCGACCTGAATAAGTGGTTCGAGGGTAGACATCAGGTCTTCATCTTGGCCGACAACGACCAGGCCGGGCGCAAGCACGCCGAATTAGTGGCACGTAACTTGGCGCCGATCGTCCGAGATGTGCGCATCGTCGTGTTGCCCGGCTTAGCGGAACATGGAGATGTCTCCGACTGGATTGCTGCCGGTGGAACATCCGAACAACTGCTAGAACTGTGCTATGGCGCACCTCCGCTAAAGCCTCGGGTCATTATTCGCGGAGGGGACTCGGTCGCCATAGTTGACGCAGCCGAGGTCGCTCTGTTGGCCGCCAATGTGGAAATATTCCAACGCGGCGGCGAACTGGTACGACCTGTGGTGCTGGATAGGCCTGTGGTCAGTGCCTCGGTAAACCGACCTGCGGGGGCGGCGGTCTTGATCGCCGTTAGAGAGACTTGGCTGACAGAACAATTTGCCAGGCATCTCCAGTGGGTGCGCTTGGCAAAGGCAAAAGAGGGACAATGCAAGGAGGTCCCGGCTGATCCGAAACTCCAATATGCGAAAACGCTTTTGAGCCGCGCCGGAGAATGGAAGGCACCTGTTCTGAAGGGTATGCTTAACACCCCAGTGTTGGACGCCGACGGGCGCATAATCCAGCGCCCTGGCTATGACGCTGCCAGCGGACTGCTCCTAAACTTCGATGAAGGCAAATATCCGCCGATCCCTGAAGCACCTAGCAGGGCAGACGCTGAAAAGGCTCTGAACGACCTGGCACGGCCAATCCGAAGTTTTCCTTTCGACGATGAAGCTAGCAAGGCGGTCGCCTTGTCGGCACTGCTTACGGCTCTGATCCGACCTAGCCTTACGACCGCCCCGCTGCACGCCTTCGATGCTCCTACGGCGGGAACCGGCAAGAGCATGCTGGCGGAGATGGCAGGCCTACTAGCCACTGGCGTGCGCCCTCCGGCAATGTCGCAGGGGAAAAGTGCCGAAGAAGATGAAAAGCGGCTGTCAACAGTGTTGCATGCTGGTGATCAGGTCATCTTGATAGACAACTGCGAACAATCGCTGGGAGGCGATTTTCTTTGCTCGATGCTGACCCAGTTGACGGTGCAGGCGCGTATCTTGGGCCGTAGCGAAAGACGCATCCTCCCCTCGACCGCGTTGATCATGGCGACGGGCAATAATTTAACCCTTGAAGGAGACGTCGCAAGACGGGCGGTAATTTGTAGGCTTGACGCCAAACAGGAACGTCCCGACCAACGTGTGTTTGACTTCGATGCGCAGCAGGAATTGATCGCGGATAGAGCGCGCCTTGTCGTGGCGGGCCTGACTGCATTGCGAGCATATAAGTTATCGGGATATCGACCTGCAAACATGACGCCGATGGGCTCCTTCACGGATTGGGATTGGGTGCGCGGCACGCTCGTTTGGACAGGGCATGCAGACCCGGCTGAATCTCGCAGTGCCCTTTTTGATGAAGATCCTCTGAAGGCCGAGCGGGTGCAGATTATGGATCTTTGGGAAAAGGAGTTTGGCGATTGCTGGGTTTCTGTTGCGCAAATCTCAGGCCGCACGCCGGACAATGCGCTTCGCCAGGCGCTAGGTGAGATTTGCGGTAACGGCCAATGGAATGCGAAGAAGGCTGGCTGGTGGTTGCGTCATCAAAAGGACCGTATTGTTGGGGGCAAGGCGTTCCAGCAGGACAAGCAATCTGGCAAGTGGCAGTTGCGTGGTGCCAGGCAGGGGTCTTTTTAGGGTTTCTCGTCTTTTTTTTGCCTGCAGCAATCGAACAATCAAAGATGGACAGTGATTTCGGTCGGGCTACAAAAAGGCGAAAAAGACGAAAAAGACTGGCGGACCGGTGCTTGGACCAACAGCCCAATGTCCATGCCCCAATTTCGATCTTTTCTTCCAACCTCCCCGCGGGCCGCGATCCGCTGCGCCTCAGCCCCGACACGGCCGAAACCGAAACTAGCGCAAACTGCTAGAAGCCCACAAAACACGGGCTTTTCCTGGCACCCGCGGCGATAATCAATCTCTCGGACCAGGAATTTGACCAAGTATGACCCTGCAAAGCCCGCCTATCGGGGTGCCTCCGCCCAACGCCCGCAGCAGGGTGGGCACAGGCAAGACACTCTTTCTTGAAGGGGTTGATGGCCGGTCGCTGGTTGCCCGCAGGTACCGCGAAATCTTCGCCCAGATCGTCAGCGACATCGGCGGTGACCCATCTGAAGCCCAAACTCAAATCGCCCGCCGTGCGGCCGCCCTGGCCGTCTGGGCGGAAAATGCCGAAGCCCGACTGGCTGCCGGCTCCGACCTGGACATCGGCGCGTTCACCACCGCCGCAAACAGCCTGCGCCGCCTGTTGGCGGACCTGGGGCTTGAGCGGCGGGCAAAGGACATCACCCCTGACCTGCGGTCCTACCTCGAAGGGAAAGCCGCATGACGGCCGGGGCCATCCGATATCGGGCTGTCGCCCCGGCTTCGCCTGATTCTCCCCTGGCAGGCGAACCATGGCGTGGGGAGGGTTCAGGGCTGCCCTCCCCAGACCGAGATTGATCCCATGATCTGCGACATCGACACCGCCATTACCGACCCAAAACTCCTCGGTGCCGCGCTGGGCGATCTCAAGCCATGGGCGACGTGGCGCATCATCATGAAGGCTGCCTTCGGCCAGCCCCTCAACCGGGACGAGACGCGGGTATTCAAACGCATAGCAGGCGGGCGGAATGCCCCGAAAAGGCGCGTGCAAGAGCTATGGGTGATCGCCGGGCGCCGCGGCGGCAAGTCCCGCATGGCCGCAGCCGCCAGCACCTATCTCGCTGCCTTCGATGACCACAGCGGCAGGCTGGCAGCGGGCGAAACGGGCTTTGTCCTCGCCCTGGCCCCTTCCAAACTCCAAGCCAGGACCGTCAGGGACTATGCGGAAGGCTTCTTTTCTTCCAGTCCGATCCTGCAACAGCAGGTCAGCGACGTTCTCGCGGATGAAATCCGGCTTCGCGGCAACGTCTCCATCGCGGTTCACCCAAACAGCTTTCGCACCGTACGGGGCCGCACGCTTCTTGGCGCGGTCTTTGACGAGTCAGCGTTCTGGCGCGATGAATCAAGCGCCAGCCCGGACATAGAAGTATACCGCGCCGTGTTGCCCGCCTTGGCAACCACAGGTGGAATGCTGATCGGCATTAGCAGCCCGTACCGCAAATTGGGCCTGTTGCACCAGAAGCACCGCGATCACTTTGGCAAGAACGATCCTGAAGTGCTTGTGATCCAGGCACCAACGCCGGTTCTCAACCCCAACATCAACAAGAAGATCATCGCCCGCGCCCGCGCCAACGACCCTGAATCGGCCAAGGCTGAATGGGACGCCGAGTTCCGCGGTGATCTTTCCTCCCTGCTAGATGACGCCATCATAGACGAGGCAATCGAACATGGCAGGCCGCTCGAACTACCGCCGCAGGAACGCCTCTCCTACTACGCCTTCGTAGACGCATCTGGTGGCCGCGCCGACAGCTTCACCATGTGCATTGGACACAAGCGCGAAGATCGCTTCGTCGCTGATGTCGTTCGCGGTCGCAAGGCGCCATTCGACCCAAAATCAGTGGTGGCCGAATACGCGTCGCTGGCCCGGCTCTATGGCTGCTATGAGGTAACGGGCGACAACTATGCTGGCGAGTGGGTATCTGACGCCTTCTGCGACGCGGGATTGCAGTACCAGCGGGCCGATCTTCCAAAATCTCAACTCTACTTGGAGGCTGTTCCGTACTTCATGCAGAACG
>DASTRG010000230.1:0-4991 GCA_035761325.1 Rhizomicrobium sp.
GATCTCCCATGCGTGGGCAAACCCGGCCAGCGCCGGCGATACTGACTCGCCAATCCAGAGGCCACGCGCGAAGCGGCGCGTCACCGCGCCCAGCCGGTCCGCCAGCCCGTCGGTGGCGGCCGCCTCCAGGAAGCGGTCGCCGTCCAGCCGTCGCGCACGGTCGGCCGCGCGGGCGGCGGCTTTGGCATCGAACAGCAGGGGAAGTCCGGCAGACATGGGCGCAAGACTTATCGCCATCGCGCCCTGCCATGCTAGCCTTCCGCACATGATGGCATTGGGCAATCCGGGCGCCGCCGTTCTGGATCTTCTGTTTCCGCCGCTCTGCATGGCCTGTCGCTTGCCGGTGGCCGCGCCGGGGCTTTGCGCCGCCTGTTGGGGCGGCATCGCCTTCCTGGAAGGACCGGCCTGCGCCTGTTGCGGCCTGCCGTTCCCGGTCGATCTGGGCGAGGGAAATTTCTGTGCCGCCTGTCTTGCGCGGCCGCCCGCCTTCGACAGCGCCCGCGCCATCCTGGCCTATGACGAGAAAAGCCGCGGCGCGATCCTGGCACTCAAACATGCCGACAGGCTCGACCTGGTGCCGGGATTCGCGCAATGGCTGGCGCGGGCCGGACGTGCGGCCCTGTCGCGCTGCGACCTGATCGTGCCGGTTCCCCTGCATCGTTTGCGCCTCTGGCGCCGGCGCTACAACCAGGCGGCCGAACTGGCCCGGCGGCTGGGGCATGAGCAGGGGGTTGACGTCGACCCGGCCGCCCTGGTTCGCACGCGCCCGACCCAAAGTCAGGGTGCCATGGCATCGGCGCGGGCGAGGCGGCGCAATGTGCTGGGCGCCTTCAAGGTTCCCGATCCCGCATCGGTGGCAGGGCGGCGGGTGCTGCTGGTCGATGACGTGATGACCACCGGCGCCACCGTCGAGGCCTGCGCCCGGGCGCTGCGCCGCGCCCGCGCCGCCGAGGTCCATGTGTTGGCCCTTGCGCGCGTTGTCCGCGCAACCGACATGCCTATATAAGCGGTGCGACAGCACTGTCATGAGAATCGCATGAAGCCAGTCCGGATCTACACCACCCCGATCTGCCCTTATTGCGTGCGCGCCAAGGCGTTGTTGAAGAAAAAGGGGGTCGAGCCGGAGGAGATCGACGTCTTCATGGACAGTGATGCCCGCAGCGACATGGAAAAGAAGAGCGGCGGCGCCCGGACCGTGCCGCAGATTTTCGTCGGTGATACCCATGTGGGCGGCTGTGACGAGCTCTATGCGCTGGAACGGTCCGGCAAGCTGGATTCCCTTCTGGCCTGACAGGTCCCGGACCTGGCGGGGGCGGCTGGACAAAGCCGGCGCCCGACCCGAATAATGGCCGCGATTTCGTCCCCGAAGACCCGCCAGGAGAGGATAACCATGAAAAAGATACTGCTCGCCGCCGCTGCCTTTTGTATTGCCGCGCCCGCCATGGCGCAGGTCAATCCCGCTCCCACCATCGCGCCCGCGCCCACCCCCGATGAAATGAAGTTGCCGCGCCCGGCCCGCGCCCACGGCATTCCCACCGCGCTGGCCATCGAGGCCGCCGTGGAAGCCAACCGCGTCTGCCTGGGCAACACCTACAAGACCACCGCCATGATTACCGACAGCGCGGGGGTGCCGATCGTGATGATCTCCAATGACGGCGCCGCCGCCATCACCCAGCGCATCGCCATGACCAAGGTCCAGGCGGTGCTGAAGTATCACATGACCAGCGGCGAGGTGGCCGCCAAGGCCAAGACCGACAGCGCGCTGGCGGCCGAGATCAAGGCCGATCCGCTGATCGAAACCGCGCGCCAGGGCGCTATCCCCATCATGGCGAACGGACAGATGGTTGGCATTTTTGCCGTCTCCGGCGCACCGGGCGGCGACAAGGACGAAGTCTGCGCCCGCGCGGGCCTGGAGAAGATCCAGAGCCAGGTGAAGTAGGAGCAAGCGTGACGGCATTTTGGGCGGCCTGCATCCAGACCCGCGCCAGCGACGACGTGGCGGAGAATATCCGCGAAGTCTCCAAACTGGTGCGGGAGGCGGCCGGCCGGGGCGCCCACTTCATTGCCACGCCCGAAAACACCACCCTCATGGCGGCAGATGCGCCGTCCAAGCTGGCGCGCAGCTATCCCGAGGATGAGGACCCTGCGCTGCCGGCCTTTGCGGCGCTGGCGAATGAGCTGAAGGTCTGGCTGTCGCTTGGCTCCATCGCCACCCGGCTGGACCCGCACAGGACCGCCAATCGCAGTTTCCTGTTTTCTCCGGACGGCGCCATCCGCGCCCGCTACAACAAGATCCACCTGTTCGACGTGGAGGTGGCCGATGGTGAAACCTATCGCGAATCGGCCACCGTCACCGGCGGCGATCACGCGGTGCTGGCCGACACGCCTTGGGGAAGGGTAGGGCTGACAGTCTGCTACGACCTGCGTTTTCCGCATCTCTATCGCCGGCTGGCGCAGGCCGGCGCTTTCGCCTTCACGATTCCGTCTGCCTTCACCGTTCCCACAGGCCAGGCGCACTGGCATGTGCTGTTGCGCGCCCGCGCCATCGAGAACGGTGCCTTCGTCATCGCCGCCGCGCAGGGCGGCGCCCATCCCGCCGGCCGCAGGACCTACGGGCACAGCCTCATTGTAGGCCCCTGGGGCGAGGTGCTGGCGGAATCACCCGGTGACGAACCCGGCGTGATTTTGGCCCAGATCGATCCGGCCCAGTCGGCGCGCGCCCGGGCGCGCATGCCCAGCCTCTCCGATCGCCCTTTCGAGGGCCCCTAATCCATACCCATAGTCGGGTCTTGCCAAGCAGGGGAACACATTCCATTTTCGCGCGGGAGCCCGAGGGGGGCCGGCTGGAGCAGCAACGTGATCGCCTACAATTTGCGCTGCCATAAGGGGCACGAATTCGAAGCCTGGTTCCGGGACAGTGCTGCCTTCGACCAACAGGCCGCGCAAGGCTGTGTCTGCTGCCCGCGCTGCAATTCCGTGCGGGTGCAGAAGGCGATCATGGCGCCATCGGTGGCGGGCACGAAAAAATCACGTAAGCCGGCGCGGGAACGGCGCCAGATGCAGCAGTTCATGACCGGCCTGCGCAAATATGTGCAGGAGAACGCCGATTATGTCGGCCCCAACTTTGCCGAGGAAGCGCGCAAGATCCATTACGGAGAGACGCCTGACCGTCACATCTACGGCGAAGCGACGATGCAGGAAGCACGCGAACTGATCGAGGAGGGTGTCGATGTCGCGCCGCTGCCGCCCGATCCTGAGGCGGCCAATTGACCTGACCCGGGTCAGCGGCGGGCGATCAGCATGTAGTTTACGTCTACATCGTCCGATAACCGCCAGTCCCAGCGCAATGGGTCGAAGGAAACACCTTGTGTTTTCAATATGGTCAGGCCGGTTTTCTCAAGTACCGCCTGAAGTTCGGACGGGGCGATGAACCGGTTCCAGTCGTGGGTTCCGTGCGGCAGCCAGTTCAGCACATATTCGGCGCCGATCTTGGCCAGGGCCAGGCTCTTGAGCGTCTTGTTGAGCGTGGCGACAAACATCAGTCCGCCGGGCTTTACCAGCTGGGTACAGGCCGCCAGATAGGCCGGCACGTCGGCCACATGTTCCACCACCTCCATGTTCAGGACGACGTCGAACTGCAGGCCCTGCGCCGCCAGCGCCTCCGCGGTGGTTGCCCGATAGTCGATGGCCAGGCCGGTCTGTGCGGCATGGGCTTTGGCGGTGCCGATATTCTTTTCCGAGGCGTCGGCGCCGGTCACCGCGAACCCCAGCCGGGACATGGGCTCTGACAGGAGCCCGCCGCCGCAGCCGATATCCAGCAGGCTCAACCCATCGAAGGGGCGGACGCCGCGGCAATCGCGCCCGTAATGGGCCGCGGCCTGGTCCCGGACGAACGACAGCCGGACCGGGTTGAATTTGTGCAGGGGCGCGAATTTGCCCGCCGGGTCCCACCACTGTGCCGCCATCGCCGCGAATTTGGCGATCTCGGCGGGATCCACGCTGCCGGCCTGTGGTCCGGGCGTTTTGTCGGTTTCGGGCGGATGGGCTGCTGTCATGTCGGGGTTGAGGATGGGTGCGGCCTTGTCTATGTAGGCCGCCATCAAATCCGGGGCAAACATGGCGACGATTGCGATGAAATTCGGCGGCACCTCGGTGGCCGACCTGGACCGCATCCGCCATGTCGCCGGCCTGGTCAAGCGCGAGGTCGAGCGGGGCAACAGGGTCGCCGTCGTGGTCAGCGCCATGGCGGGCGAAACCAACAAGCTTGTGGGCTGGACCAACGAAGCCGCCCGTCCGCCGGTGGACGAGGCCGCCGGGCGTATCCACGCCGTCATCCCCGATCAGCGCGAATATGATGTCGTGGTCGCCTCGGGCGAGCAGGTGACCTGCGGCCTTCTGGCGATCACGCTGAACGCGATGGGAATAAAGGCGCGTTCATGGCTGGGCTGGCAGGTGCCGATCGAAACCAGCGCCATGCACGGGTCGGCGCGAATCGAAGGTGTTCCCGCCACCGAGATGAAACAGCGCATCGAGGCGGGTGAGGTGGCCGTAGTCGCCGGCTTCCAGGGCGTGGCACCGGGCAGGCGCATTTCCACCCTGGGCCGCGGCGGTTCCGACACCAGCGCGGTGGCGGTGGCCGCGGGCATCGGCGCGGACCGCTGCGACATCTACACTGACGTGGACGGGGTCTACACCACCGATCCCCGCATTGTTCCCAAGGCCCGCCGGCTGGACAAAATCTCCTTCGAGGAGATGCTGGAGATGGCTTCGCTGGGCGCAAAGGTGCTGCAGACCCGTTCGGTGGAAATCGCCATGCTGCACCGCGTGCCCACCCGCGTGCTTTCGACCTTCACGCCCGATGTGGGCGGCACACTGCTTTGCGACGAGGAAGACATCGTGGAAAAGAAACCGGTCACCGGCATCGCCTACAGCCGCGACGAAGCCAAGATCACCCTGCACAAGATTCCCGACCGGCCCGGCGTGGCGGCGGC
>DASTRG010000231.1:0-3447 GCA_035761325.1 Rhizomicrobium sp.
TCTCAATGGCAGCGAAGACGAACCGTTGCAAACAAACGACGTCGTTCGCGTCTTATCGTCCAACGAGGCGCGACTTTTGAATTTTGTCGTTCGTTCCTATCTTACCCGGCTAGCCCGAGATCAGGATCGCATCCGTAATCCTTTGTCACAAGCGACGCCTGGTGCCAACAATTCGCTGTTTGGTCAACTTGCCAGCCAGAGTGACCAGGGAACGGAGCTGGAGGATATCTCGAGCGTTCCGGCTTACATCCAGCGTCAAGATATCACTGCCCTGCTGAATACGCCGGCACCGGATTCCCAACTTGGCCAGAGGCTTGCGCAGCGTAATCGGAGATTGGCCATGGCCAACCAGCAGAATACGTTGAGTTCGTCGCCTAACCAGCAGGCCATCAACCAGGGTGCGCAGGGAAATTATCAAAACTCTCCATCATACAATAACGTGGGCGGGAGGCCGGTTGATCAGGATACCGCCGGGTTTGAAGACGACGCCTTGAATGGCAACGAAGGCGATCTCTATGGGAATGATAGGAACGCTGGGACATGGTCCAATTATGGTCCAAACGGACCCGAGCGTGCAGTGCCTCAGCTCAGATACCGACGTGATAACGAGCTTCCCAGCAATTTTACGGAGCAGGTCGTTCCCACCGATGGCTTCGCCATGAATCGTGAGGTACATACTTTCGGGGAATTGTCACGCCAGCTGGGTGTCGATCCGTTGGTATTGGCCAATTTCCTTATCGACCATCGGGTGCGGCTGGATGGTGCTGTACATGGTCCTGGCAGCTATCTCGCTGGTCCAAACGCGACGCTGAATGACCTGGTTCAAGCTGCAGGTGGTACCCTGAACTGGGCCGATGAAAGTGGTGTTGAACTCATCTCAACCGTGGTGGACCGTGGCACCGGTCAGGCCATGACTGGACGCAAGAGCCTACCCTTGCGTAAAGGGATGCTGGCATCCTACGTCGTGCATCCGCGCGATCAGTTTCGTTTTAGCCAGGTAAGTTCGGACGTCGGTGTGGGATCGGTCACGGTGCAGGGGGAGGTTCGCTATCCTGGTACCTTCCCGATCTTGCGGGGCGAACATTTGTCCGATCTTCTGGTGCGCGCGGGGGGGCTGACCAGTACAGCATATCCCTATGGAACGGTTTACCTGCGCCAGTCCGCGGCTCAGGCTGAACGCCAGGCCTATGTCCGTGAGGCCGACGGGATACAGAACCAGCTTGTCGTTGCCATGACACGTATCGGTAGCAGCAAGATCGATCCGAATACCTTTGCATCCATGCAGAACTTTGTCTCCGAGGTGCGCAATCATCAGGCCCTGGGACGGGTTTCATTCGTCGCTGACCCCAAGATCCTGATGGCCGACCCCTCTCGCGATCCGCTGCTGGAAGCCGGCGATGTTATCTATATCCCGCCGCGGCCGACCACTATCGCGGTGCTGGGGGAGGTCCTGCAGCCCGGCAATTTCACCTTCCGCAAGGGCGCCACACTGGACGACTATATTGAGCAGGCGGGTGGCTATTCCGCGATAGCGGATGAATCGCACATCTATGTGGTCTTGCCAAACGGCGAAGCTCGCAGGGCGGCCCGGTCTTGGTTGAATTTCGACGTGACGGCTTTGCCGCCCGGTAGTTCTATCGTGGTTCCGCGCGACGTCACGCCGCTGGATCTGCGCCAGACCATCATCGATGTCTCCCAGATCTTCAGCCAGTTCGCGGTGTCCATCGCCTCCATCGCGGTGTTGTCCAAGCAGTAGCGGGGCGCGCAACGAAAAACGGGCCGGCGGTTTTTTGGCCGCCGGCCCGTTTTGCTTTGAGCGGAAATTGCGGTCAGCGATGCAGGCCGGCCAGTATCTGCTTCAACGCCGGCGCGATGTCGGGCCGCGACAGTCCAACGGCGATATTGGCGTGCAGGAATCCGACCTTGTCGCCGCAGTCATAACGGGCACAATCGGTCTTCACCGCATGAAAGGGTGCCCTGCCGATCATCTTGGCCATGGCGTCGGTCAACTGAATCTCGTTGCCGGCGCCGCGCTCCTGCCGGTCCAGGACGGCGAAAATCTCCGGCTGCAGGATATAGCGGCCGATGATGCACAGGTTTGACGGTTCCGTGCCCGTGTCGGGCTTTTCCACCAGGCCCTTCACCTCGGTGGTGTTGCCCTTGGTGGCACCGGGATCGACCACGCCATAGCGCCTGATCTCGTCCTTCGGCTTTTCTTCGGCCGCCACGACCAGGCCGCCGCCCACACGGTTGTAGGCATCGATCATCTGGGACAGCGCGCCACGCTTTCCCACCATCAGATCGTCGGGCAGCAGCACCGCAAACGGTTCATCGCCTATAAAATGGCGTGCGCACCATACCGCGTGACCCAGGCCCAGCGGCTTCTGCTGGCGGACGAAGCCCACGGAGCCGCTCTGGGGCAGCATCTCCAGCAGCCCGTTGAGCTCGGCGGTCTTCTCGCGCTGCTCCAGCAGCGATTCCAGCTCGTAGGCATGGTCGAAATGGTCGGAAATGATGTGCTTGTTGCGGCCGGTGATGAACACGAACTGTTCGATGCCGGCGTCCCGCGCTTCCTCGACCGCATACTGGATGACCGGCTTGTCGACGACCGGCAGCATTTCCTTGGGAACGGCCTTGGTGGCGGGCAGGAATCGGGTCCCCATGCCGGCGACAGGGAATACGGCTTTGCGAACAGGTCTGGATGGGGACATTCGTGATTCCGGGAAAATAAAATTACGGGGACGGATTACGAAAGGGTCTGTTTCATCGCATGGGCCGGCATTTATTGTCCAGATTTCCGATGTTTGCGGGATTTTCGCCCGATGCGGGAGACTGCCTTTCTCCTGATTCTCGCCGCCCTCTGGACGGCAACGCCGGTGTGCGCGGCCGGTTCCTCTGCCGACGCCGTGCTGGCCGAGGCGCGGGCCGCCCTGGAGGATGGCGATGCCGGCGAGGCCCGGCGGCTGGCCGACGAGGAGCTGAAGCAGCCCGGGCTTGAGCCGGTGGAACGCGCGCGCCTGCTGCTTGACCGCGGGCTGGCCTCGGAATTGGCGGGGGACCATGACCAGGCGCAGGCAGATTTCACTAGCGCCATCGCCATCAACGCCCTGCCGCCCACCGAACAGGCCCAGGCCTTCTTACAGCGGGGCTTTCTGCTGGACGGCATGGGGCGGCTCTCCGGCGCGCTGGATGATTATACGGCGGCGATCCGGCTTGCCCCCGGCTCCGCCCAGGCGGCGCTCAACAACCGGGCCAATATCTATCGCCGCCAGCACCGTCTGAAGGAGGCAAAGCGCGACTATCTGGCCGCCTTGCAGGGGGAAAATCCGCGCCCGGAATATCCTTATGCCGGCTTGGGGCAGATCGCGGAGGCCGAGGGCGATGTTGAGGCGGCGCGCCGCTATTACGTGAAGGCCGTTGCCGCCAATGGCCATTATGGCCTTGCAG
>DASTRG010000232.1:0-13851 GCA_035761325.1 Rhizomicrobium sp.
TTCGCCTCCACCAGCGCCGTCGACAGGCCCCGGCGCGCGGCATCGCGCGCGATGAAACAGCCGGTGGCGCCGCCGCCGACAATCAGGCAATCGAATGTTTCAGAGGAGAGAGAGGTGAGGGCGCGCTGCATGGGCGCGCCAAACTATCGGCGTGGCCGCCGGATTTCTACTTGATCTTGCCTTCCTTGAAGATCACGTGCTTGCGCAGCACCGGATCGTATTTCTTGATCGAGAATTTCTCGGTCATGGTCCGGGTGTTCTTCTTGGCGACATAGAAAAAGCCGGTGCCGCCGTCGCTGTTGAGGCGGATCTTCGCGGTGGTCGGCTTGGCCATGACAAACTCCAGAAAAAGGCAGGGCCCGAAAAGGCCGTCCAAGGGGGCGGTAGATGGCTTAGCGGCCCCCGCCCTGTCAAGGTTTTCGGGACCGGACACGGCAGAAAAGGACGGATTTCAACGCTTTTTCGGCTTGAATCGCTGCTTTTCCTCCTTGTTCCGGCTGGGTTTGGCGGCTTTGCCCCGGCGAGGCCCGCCGGGCTGGCGGGCGGATGGCGGCGCTCCTTCGCCATCGGCCAACGCGAATCTCAGCCCCCCCGTAAGGGGCGCGGCTTCCACCAGCTTGACCGCCAGCACCTCACCCAGCCGGTGGACGGTACGCGTGCGTTCCCCGATCAGCGCCTGGCGTTTTTCGTCATGGCGGAAGAAATCGGCGCCGAGAGAGCGGATGGGGATCAGCCCTTCCGCGCCGCTGTCCGCCAGCCTCACGAACAGCCCGAAGCGGGTCACGCCGGTGATGCGGGCGTCGAAACTCTGGCCCAGGCGGTCCTGCATGAAGGCTGCGACATAGCGGTCGTTGGAATCGCGCTCCGCGGCCATGGCCCGCCGTTCGGTCATGGTGATGTGTTCGGCGGTGGCGGGCAGGGCGGCGATCTCCCGGTCCGTGAGCCCGCCTTCGCCCAGCCCGAAGGCGCGTATCAGCGCGCGGTGCACGATCAGATCGGCATAGCGGCGGATGGGCGACGTGAAGTGGGCATATTTCGCAAGGTTCAATCCGAAATGGCCGATATTGGCCGGATCGTAGATGGCCTGGGCCTGGCTTCGCAGCACCACGTCATTCATCACCGCTTCATGCGGCATGCCCTTGGACGCCTTCAGGATGCGGTTGAAGACGCCGGGCTCGACGACCTGCCCCTTGGCGAAGGCGATGTTCAGGGTCTTGAGGAAATCCGCAAAGGCGAACAGCTTTTCCTTCGATGGCGTGTCGTGAACGCGATAGATCAGCGGTGTCCTGGCCTTCTCCAGCGCTTCGGCGGCGGCGACATTGGCCAGCACCATGAACTCCTCGATCAGCTTCATGGATTCCAGCCGTTCGCGAAAGGCGATGGAGGCGACATGACCGTCCGCGCCCAGGGTCACGCGCCGCTCGGGCAGGTCAAGATCGAGCGGGTCGCGCTTGCCGCGCGCGATGGTCAGCGCCCGATAGGCTTCCCAGATATCGGCCAGGGTCTTCTTCACCGTTCCGCTCATGCCGGCGGGCAGATCGCCGTCGAACGCGACCTGGGCCTGGGCATAGGTCAGGCGCGCGGCCGAACGCATGATGCCTCGCAGGAACCGGTGGCTTTTCTTGAGGCCGTGGGCGTCGAACACCATGCGCACGGCAAGACAGGGCCGGTCCACGCCTTCCTTCAGCGAACACAGGTCGGCCGACAATTCCTCCGGCAGCATCGGCACCACGCGGTCGGGGAAATAGACGCTGTTGCCGCGCTTGAACGCCTCGCGGTCCAGCGCCGAGCCCGGCGTCACATAATGGGCGACATCGGCGATGGCGACCAGCACGATATGACCGCCCTCATGATCGGGATCCGGTCCCGCCCAGATGGCATCGTCATGGTCGCGCGCGTCCGGGGGATCGATGGTGACCAGCGGTACCTGGCGCAGATCGGTGCGGCCTTGCATATCCACCGGGCCGGCCGCCCTTGCCTGGTCCAGCACCGTCTGGGGAAATTCCACCGGAATGCCGTGGTCGTGGATCGCGATCAGGCTGATGGTCTTGGGGCTGTCCATGCTGCCGATGCGCTCGACCACGCGCACGCGGGAAAACCCGGCGGAGCGGCCATGGACGGGCTCGGCGGCAACCAGCTCGTTGTTCTTCGCACCGTGAAGGTCGGACTTGTCGATCACATATTCGCCGCGCGCCTTCTTGTCGATCGGCATCAGCCGCGCGCCTTGCGGGTTTTCGCGCACCACACCCACCAGCCGCGATGGCGTTGCCGCCTCCAGCCTGCGGATGACGGCGGCCTCATAGCCATCGCCGCGTTTTTCAAGCCGCGCCAGCAGGCGGTCGCCCGGTCCCGGCGCGCCGCCGGACTTGGGCGGGGTCAGATAGATGACGGGGGGCTTTTCGTTGCTCTCCCATGCCAGCGGCGCGGCCAACATTTCGCCGTCATCGTCCAGGCCCGTCACTTCGATCACGGCCACCGCCGGCAGTTCGCCCGCGCGGGTGAACCCGCTGCGCTTGCGTCCTTTGATGACGCCGTCCGCGGACAGTTCCTTCAGTACCCGCTTGAGCTGGATGCGGTCCGACCCTTTCAGGCCCAATAATTTTGCCAGTTCGCGCTTGTCGGCGCCGGGATTTGCGGCCAGCAGTTCGAGCACGCGCGCCTTCAGCGGGGCGGGCGCGTGGCTGTCGTTTTTGAGTCTCTTCAAGTCCTATTCGCCGGCCAACTCGGGCTCTTTGGCCTTGGGCGCGGCGGCCTTCTTCTTTGGGGTCTTTTTTGATGCCTTTTGCGCAGCCGCCTTTTTCTTCGGCGCCGCCTTCTTCTTCTTCGGAGCGGCAGCTTTCTTTTCCTTGGCGGGCTTCTTTTCCGCCTTCGGCTTTGCTGCCTTCTTGGGTTTCTTGCCGCCTTTGGCTGCCCGCTCCGCGATCAGCGCCAGCGCCTGTTCCAGCGTCACCGCCTCCGGCTCGGTGCCTTCGGGCAGGGTGGCATTGGTCTCGCCGTCGCTGGCATAGGCGCCGAACTTGCCTTTCAGGATCCTGATCGGCCTGCCGCCGGATTCGCCCAGGTCTTTCAGCGTCTGCGCGCCGCGCCGTCCGGGCCCGCGTGCCTTCTTTTCGGCCAGCAGGGTGACAGCGCGATTGAGCCCGATGTCGAACACGTCTTCCGGGGATTCGAGAGACGCATAGATGCCGTTGTGCGCCACATAGGGCCCAAAGCGTCCGAAATTGGCGGTAATCTTCTTGCCGTCCTCCGGGTGCAGCCCCACCTCGCGCGGCAGCGCCAGCAGTTTCAGCGCCATCTCCAGGTCGACATCGGTTTTGTCCGTGCCCCTGGGGATGCCGCTGCGCTTGGGCTTGTCGCCTTCGCCAAGCTGCACATAGGGGCCGAAGCGGCCGGTTCGCAGGGTGATCTTCTCGCCCGTTTCCGGATCTTCTCCGATCTCCACCGGACCCGCATCGCCTTCGCTGCCGGCCGCGCCAATGGGGCGGGTGAATTTGCAGTCCGGATAGTTGGTGCAGCCGACAAAGGCGCCGAACTTGCCCAGCTTCAGGTTCAGCCTGCCGCCTTCGCAGGCCGGGCATTTGCGCGGATCGCTGCCATCGCCCGGATCGGGGAAGATGTGGGGCGACAGCACATGGTCCAGCTCGTCGATGACCTGGCTGATCTTCAGGTCCTTGGTTTCGCCCACCGCGGCCGAGAAATCACTCCAGAAGTCACGCAGCAACTGCTTGTAGTCCAGATCGCCGGCCGAGACTTCGTCCAGCTTCTCCTCCAGGCCGGCGGTGAAATCATAGGCGACGTAGCGCTTGAAGAAACTGTTGAGGAAGGTCGTGACCAGCCGTCCCTTGTCCTCGGGGATGAAGCGCTGGCGGTCCATCTTCACATAGGCGCGATCGCGCAGCGTGGAGATGATCGAGGCATAGGTGGAAGGCCGGCCAATGCCCAGTTCTTCCAGCTTCTTGACCAGGCTGGCCTCGGAATAGCGTGGTGGCGGCTCGGTGAAATGCTGGGCCGGGTTGATCTTTTCCACTTTCGTGGCGTCGCCCGCGTCCAGCTTGGGCAGGCGTGAGCCGTCCTCGTCCAGCTCGTCGTCCTTTCCCTCCAGGTACAGCGTCAGGAAGCCGTCGAACAGGGTTACGGTGCCGGTGGCGCGCAGCGTGATCTTGCCGTCGGCCGACACGACATCCACCGTGGTGCGTTCCTGCTCGGCGCTTTCCATCTGACTGGCGACCGCACGCTTCCAGATCAGCTCATAGAGCCGGGCTGCGTCGGGATCGAGATATTTGGCCGCTTCCTCGGGTGTGCGTGCGAAGCTCGTGGGGCGCACCGCCTCGTGGGCTTCCTGCGCCGTGGAGCTGTTGTTGACATAGACCCGCGCCGCGCCGGGGACATAGCGCTGGCCGTACCGTGCCGCGATCACCTGGCGCGCCTCGCCCACGGCCTCGGGCACCATGGTGATGCCATCGGTACGCATATAGGTGATAAGGCCCGTGGTATCGCCGCCGATCTCCACCCCCTCGTACAGGCCCTGGGCGACCTGCATCGTGCGCTTGGCGTTGAAGCCCAGCTTGCGCGCGGCTTCCTGCTGCAGGGTGGAGGTCTTGAAGGGCGGGGAGGGATTGCGCTTGACCGGCTTGGCCTCGACACTGCCGATCTTGAAGCTCTGCGCCTTGATCGCGGCCACGGCATGGTCGGCATCCGCCTGGCTGGTCAGCGAAAGTTTGTCGATCTTCTTGCCGTCCAGCTGGATCAGGCGCGCCTGAAAGCCGGCGCCGTCAGCCGCCAGGTCGGCGTCGACCGACCAGTATTCCTGAGCCTTGAATGCCTCGATCTCCTGCTCACGCTCCACGACCAGGCGAAGCGCCACGCTCTGTACCCGGCCGGCCGACCGCGCGCCCGGCAGCTTGCGCCACAGGACCGGTGAGAGGGTGAAGCCGACCAGATAGTCCAGGGCGCGCCGCGCCAGATAGGCTTCCACCAGAGCCTGATCGATCTTGCGCGGATGCTTGATGGCCTCGGTCACGGCGGATTTGGTGATGGCGTTGAACGCCACCCGCTCCACCGGCAGGTCCTTCAGCAGCTTCTTTTGGTTCAGGACCTCCAGAATGTGCCAGGAAATCGCCTCGCCCTCGCGGTCGGGGTCGGTGGCCAGGATCAGCTTGTCGGCGCCTTTCACCGCCGCCGCGATATCCTTGATCTTCGACTGGGCGCGGGCGTCGACGTCCCACACCATCGAGAAGTCTTCGTCCGGCTTCACGGATCCGTCCTTCGACGGCAGGTCGCGTATGTGTCCGAAGCTGGCCAGGACTTTGTAATCGCTGCCCAGGTACTTGTTGATGGCTTTGACCTTGCCGGGAGACTCGACGATCAGGACATTCATTTAGGAATTTGGACCTAACTTCGAAAGTAAAAGGTGACTTAACATGGACACGCCGGAGCGGCCTGCAAGGGACGGAACTTTTCGGACAGGGCTGATGGCGCCCAAATGGGGCCGGACCTTGATCGCAGGCCCCGTCGCCTGTCAACGCCAGCCCCGCGAGGAGCACATAACCAAGGGTTGTATTAAATCTATTATTGTGGAGTTGTGTAACTTGTAGTTGTATTTCGGAAAGCCGTTGCCTATGGTTAACCCGCAACCGGTCGCCCAGCCCAGCATGACCCTTTCCCAACAAAAGTCAGGATTTCCAACCCCCGCTTTCGTCCCGGCGGCGATTTCGCCGGTAGAATCGATGCTCTACATGGGCGATCTGCTGGAAAATATGCGCAAGATGGCCCAGGCCCAGGGGCTGGGGGTTCTGGCCCACCTGTTGGAACTCGCCAGGGTCGAGGCGACCCTGGTCCGGCAGGACGTCTGCGCTTCCCAGCCTTCCCGTCCAGGCGGCGGTTAGCCGCGAGTGCCTATCGGTACTACGTCCCGGCCGAAGGTGGCGTTCGTCACCAGGGCAAAGCTGCCGTAAAGCGCCAGCCCTCCACTGGCCAGGCCCGCCCAGCCGCCGGCCGCGTGCAGCGCTGGATTGGCCAGGATCGCGCCGGCGCCCAGAAGAAAGAAGGCGATCCACAAGGTCAGGAAGATGCCGAAGGACAGCCACGTCAGCCGGAACGTGCTGACCCACAGGCCAAGGGTGAAGACCCCCCACAACAGCAGGCACGCGCCCACCGCCGTGCCGGCACCCGACAGGTCCAGCATATGGTTGCTCGACAGGATCATCAGCAGCGCGAACCACCACCAGAAGGCGCCATAGCTGGTGAAGGCGGTGGCGCCGAACACATTGCCTGCCTTGAACTCCATGATTCCGGCTATCAGCTGGGCGGTACCGCCAAAGGCCATCGCCAGGGGGATGACCACCGGTTCGCCGCCCGCCGGCAACAGGCCCGCATTCACGCAACTCAAGAGAACCGTCGTAAGACCAAAACCTGCCAGGCCAAGCGGCGCTGGATTTGCGATCGTGCCCGTCATGCCTTCTCCTCCCGGTTGTGTGTGCCAATCTCCTGTGTCGCTGCGATCCTTATGACCACGATACCCTGTTGCCCGGCAGGCGCACGCAGCGTCCGGCCAGTTCCAGCTCCAGGATCACCGTCAGTACCGCACCTGCCGGCGCGCCCAGTTGCCGGATCAGCTCGTCGATCTCCACCGGGGCCGGACCCAGCGCTTCCTCGACCGACGCGCGGATGCGATCGGCTTCCATATCCGATGCCGCGCCGGGCAGGGCGCCGAAGTCCCGGTCCGGATCGCCGAAGTCGCAGCCCAGCATCGGCGTCAGCACCTGCAGGATGTCCTGGACCCCTTCCGTCAGAGTCGCACCGTCGCGGATCAGCCGGTTGGGCCCCTTTGCACGGGGATCGAGCGGCGATCCCGGCACGGCGAATATCTCGCGGCCCTGTTCCAGCGCATAATTCGCCGTGATGAGCGAGCCTGAGCGCTCGGCTGCTTCCACAACCACCACCCCGCGCGAAAGCCCGCTGATCAGCCGGTTGCGGCGGGGAAAGTGGCGCGCCTGGGGCGCTTCGCCCGGCGGCATCTCCGAGACGATGACGCCCTGTTCGCGGATGGCGTGGTAGAGCCGCGTGTTTTCGGGCGGATAGATGACGTCCACCCCCCCGGCCACTACCGCAGCCGTGCCCACGGCCAGGGATGCCTCATGCGCCGCCGCATCTATGCCGCGCGCCAGGCCCGACACCACGACAAGCCCCACCAACCCCAGTTCGCGTGCCAGCGTATCGGTGAATTTTCGCGCCAGCGCGCTGGCATTGCGCGCGCCCACGATGGCGATCATCTCCTTCCTCAGCAGATGGCGATGCCCCAGGATGCTTATCACCGGCGGCGGCGGGTCCAGCGCGCCCAGCCCTCTGGGAAAATCCGGTTCGCAGGAACAGATCAACTGCCCGCCAAGTGCATCCAGCCGTTCCATCTCCGCGGCAATGGCGTCTTCTTCGGGCAGCACGAAATTTTTTCCACCGCCGCGCCGCGCCATGCCAGGTATTTCCACCAGCGCCGCGCCCGCCGAGCCGAAGCGCGCGATCAGGTTTGCAAAGGTGACGGGACCGACCCGGTCGGTGCGCGCCAGGCGCAGCCAGTCCAGCCGGTCGCGGTCCGAGAGCGGCCGTTCAGTGTGTCGTTGGAGCATCGGCACTTTTCCTGGTGGCGCCGATCCGCGGCTCCTCGCCCTTCATGAGCCGGCGAATATTCTCACGATGCATGTAATAGATCAGCACCGACAGCAGCAACGCCGTCGCCGCATAATCCTCGCGATGAAACAGAAGAAACAGCAGGGGCGACAGCGCGATCGCGATCAGCGCCGACAGGGACGAAATGCGCCAGATGAAGGCCGCGCCCAGCCAGATCGCCGCCGCCAGCAGCCCTACCGGCCAATAGAGCGCAAGAGTGACGCCAAGGAATGTCGCCACGCCTTTGCCCCCTTTGAAGTTCAGCCAGACGGGAAACAGGTGCCCGAAAACCGCACCCAGCGCGGCGAAGATATCGGCCTGCGGCGGCAGAAAGGCGCGCGCGGCCAGCACCGCCACCGCGCCCTTTGCGCCGTCACATAAAAGGGTTGCGGCGGCCGCCCACTTCTTGCCGGTGCGCAGTACATTGGTGGCGCCGATATTGCCGCTGCCGACGGCGCGAATGTCGCCTGCGCCCGACAGGCGGGTGAAGAACAGGCCGAAAGGCACCGATCCCAGCAGATAGCCGAGCAGCAGGGCCTGAAGCAGAGTCGGTGCGGTCATGGACGCCGACGATGGCAGGGTTTCCCGCGAAAATCTATCGCCGGTCGAATACGCAGGCGCCGCCGACGAAGGTCATCTTTGCGAAGCCGGAGAATTTGCGGCCCTCGAAGGCGGTGTTGCGCGCGCGGCTATGCAGCTTCTCGGCGTCGACTTGGAAGGCCTCGTCCAGGTCGATCAGTGTCAGGTCGGCTGGCGCGCCCTTGGCGAGCGTACCCCCCGCAAGCCCGAAGATGCGTGCCGGCGCGGCGGTCAGCGCCTCCAGGGCCCGCATCAGTGGTACCTGCCCGTCATGGGCCAGTGCCAGCGTGGCGGGCAGCAACGTCTCAAGCCCGACCGAACCCGCCGCAGCCGAGGCATAGGGCTGGCGCTTGGTGTCGGCGCCCTGCGGTTCATGACTTGAGACGATGATGTCAATGATGCCCTCAGCCACGCCTTCCACCATGGCGGCGCGGTCGTCCTCGCTGCGCAGCGGCGGGCGCACCTTGCGAAAGGTCAGATAGGCGCCGACATCCAGTTCGTTCAGCGCCAGGTGGTGGGCGCTGACCCCGCAGGTCACCGGCAGCCCCCGCGCCTTGGCGGCGGCGATGATCTCAAGGCTCGCGCGGGTGGAAATCTGGCCGAAGTGGTAACGCACGCCGGTCAGTTCGACCAGGCGGATATCGCGCTCCACTATAATGGCTTCGGCAAGCGCCGGCGCGGCCGGAAGTCCCAGGCGGGTGGCGAATTCACCCTCGCTGGCCGAGGCGCCGGCCGTCAGGTCCGGATCTTCGGCATGGCCCACCACCAGCGCGCCGAATGTCGCGGCATATGACAGGGCGCGGTGCAGGACCCGCGCATTGGCAACGGTGCGGTCCCCGTCGCCGAAGGCCACCGCGCCTGCCTCGCGCATCAGCCCCATTTCGGTCATCACCTCGCCCTTCAGGCCCTTGGTCAGGGCGGCGCAGGGCAGAACACGCACCTTGGCGGTGCCGGCGGCGCGGCGCAGGATGAAATCCACCAGCGATGGTTCGTCGATCACCGGATCGGTGTTGGGCATTACGACCATCGAGGTCACTCCACCCGCCGCGGCCGCGGCGCTGGCCGATTCCAGGGACTCGCGATGCTCGCTGCCCGGCTCGCCGGTGAATACCCGCGCATCGATCAGTCCCGGCGTCAGGACCAGCCCGCGCGCGTCGATCACCTCGGGATCGGTGGGTTCGGCGTCGTTGAACAGGCGCGGCCCCACATCGGCGATGCGCCCATTGTCAATCAGAAGCCCGCCCTTTGCGTCCAGCCCGCTGGCCGGATCGATCAGGCGACATCCGCGGAAGGCCACCGGACGCATCATGTGTTGCGCCCCTCGCGCGGGAAGGCGCGGGACAAGGCGTCGAGAACCGCCATGCGGATAGCCACCCCCATTTCCACCTGCTCCGAAATCAGGCTGACTTCGACATCGTCCGCGATTTCGGATGCAATCTCCACGCCGCGGTTCATCGGCCCCGGATGCATGACCAGCGCGCCGGGTTTGGCCCATGCCAGCTTCCGGCGGTCCAGGCCGTAGAAGCGGAAATATTCACGCGCGGACGGCACGAAGGCGCCCGACATGCGCTCCAGCTGCAGGCGCAGCATCATCACGATATCGGCGCCGGCAAGACCGGCTTGCATGTCGGTGAAGATCTCCACGCCGAAACGATCGGCCTGCGCGGGCAACAGGGTCCTTGGCGCCACCAGCCGCACGCGCGCGCCCATCATCGACAGAAGCCGCAGGTTCGAACGCGCCACCCGGCTGTGCAGCACGTCGCCGCAGATGGCGACCACCAGCCCCTCGAAGCCGCCAAGCCGCCGCCGGATGGTCAGGGCGTCCAGCAGCGCCTGGGTTGGATGTTCATGCGCGCCGTCGCCGGCATTGATGACGCAGCAATCCACCTTGCGCGAGAGAAGTTCGGCGGCGCCCGCATCCTGATGGCGCACCACCAGCAGGTCGGGGCGCATGGCATTGAGCGTGGTGGCGGTGTCGATCAGCGTCTCACCCTTGGAAACCGAACTGGTCTTCACGCTCATGTTCAGGACGTCGGCGCCAAGCCGCTTGCCCGCCAGCTCGAAACTGGACTGGGTGCGTGTGGAGGCTTCGAAGAACAGGTTGATCAGGGTGCGGCCCGCGAGCAGGCCCGTTCGCTTGTCGCCGGAGCGGCCCTGGACCACATAGGTCTCGGCCAGGTCGAGCAGGGCCGTGACTTCGGTGGGGGAAAGCCCTTCGATCCCCAGAAGGTGGCTGGATGAAAGCAGGGGGGCGGCGGGCTGCGATGTCATTAAAGCCGGGCTTATAGGCGCAAGCATCATATCCTGCAAGCGCCGGTGGTTAATCGGGCGTCAGTCGGAAACATCGGCGGGGGACTTGTCCGCGGTTATGTGCGAGCCGCTGTTGATGCACGCATATTCATCAGCGCTGCCGCCGGGAAGGGGGCATATCTCATAACGGCCCTTGATGCGCGTATCCATCCGTCCGGTCCTGGTTTGCCAGTAAAGCCAGCTCTGCATCACCCCTCGGGGAATGTCGGCATCGCTGTCCGGTGGGGCCTTGATCAGCACGCGCCGTCCGTCATCGGTTTTGAGCGTGACGCCCACCCCGCGCGTCAGGCCCAGGCTGCCCGTCAGCACCGCGCATTTGCCGGTCACGGCGGGGCTTTTCTTGCAGGTCTGGGCGGCTGCATGTCTGGCAAGGCTCAGCAGCAGCAACAGCAGCGGCAGCACGACCAGGATTTTCATGCCATTTCCTCCAGCGTCTTTCCCGCCGGTTCGGGCAGGAACAGGATGGCGAACAATGTGATCACGATGGGCGCCAGCAGAAGCTGGATCGCCGGACCATGGGCACCGAAGCGGTCGAACAGCACGCCCTCCAGCGCCAGCGCGCCGGCCCCCATGCCGATCTCGACCACATATCTCAGGCCCGAGACCGTGGAGCGATAGTGCGTCGGCACGATCTCCAATGCAAATCCCGCAATCAGCGCGTCGCCGGAGAAAAAGCCGAAAAAAGCCAGTATCCACAACAGCGGCACGGCCCAGGCCGGCGCCCCGCCGTAGAACAGGAAGAAGCAGACGGCAGCCAGGGATATGATCCCCACCGCCATCGGCTTTCTGCCCCAATGGTCCGACAGACGGCCTGCCGCAATGGCAAGGGCCAGGCCGATCAACCCGCCGGGTATGGTGACAGCGGTGGCCTGCCAGGGGGCGTAGCCGTAGAAGCTCTGCAGATACTTGGACTGCAAGACCGTCGCTGCCGCGATTGCGAAGCCGAAAGCGCCCGCCGCAACAAGAACGGTGATGATGCGCCAGGGATATTCGCGCGCCAGGTCGCGCAGCAGCGACAGCGTCTCCGCCGTCCTCGACATGGTCCTCTGGCTTTGTTCCTGCGCGGCGAAACGCTGCGTCTCGGGCAGCCGGCGCCGCAGCCACGCCACCAGGAAAATGGCAGTGGCGCCGATGGCATAGAGCGAGCGCCAGCCATAGGGCAGGATGGTGACGGCGGCGAAGAGCAGCGAAGCGATCCCCGCCCCGACATAGAACAGCGAGGCGATGGTGCCGTTGGCCCAGCCGCGCGCGCCGGCGGCCATTTCCTCGGCAATCACCACATAACAGAGCATCTCCTCGGCATAGCCGAACACGCGGGTGAGGAATTGCGCCCATACAAAGCTGTCATAGCCGGGGGCGAACGCCGTCAACAGGGTGAAGAAGCCCTGGCCGAACAGCGTGACCAGCAACAGCCGCCGGCGGCCCACAAGATCGGCGCTGGCTGCGATCAGCAGCGCCAGCAGCGCCGCAATGCGGAAATAGCTGACCGTCAACCCGATCTGGTTCTCGGGGATGTGCAGGCTGGCCTGAATCTGGGGAATCGCGAAGCCAAAGACGTTCTGATCGTAGCCGGCGAAGAACGCCGCCGCGCCCACCAGCAGCAGGACCCGTTCCTGCCGCCACACCATCGCCACCGGCGGGCGCAGCCCCGGCGGCAGCCAGCGAAACCGGGCGGCAGAAGTGTCGTCGCGCATCACCCGCCTCGCAAATTCCGCAGGCGGTCCAGCGCGCCCTGCAGGATGTAGGCGGCCGCCATCTTGTCGACCACCTCGCTGCGGCGGCGGCGCGATGCATCGGCCTCGATCAGGGTGCGGGTTACCGCGCTGGTCGAAAGCCGCTCATCCTGGAAGCAGAGGGGGATGGGGCTGCGCGCGGCCCAGTTGCGGGCGAAGGCCCGGGCGGATTGGGCCGAGGGCCCGTCCGAACCGTCCATGTTCAGGGGCAGGCCCACCACCAGGGCGCCGACGCCTTCCTCACTTATTATATTGTCCAGTATCGGGGCATCGGCGCTGAATTTGCCGCGTTTCAGGGTCTTGTAGGGCGTGGCGACCGACAACAGCCGGTCCGACAGGGCCAGGCCGATGGTCTTTTCCCCAAGGTCCAGCCCCAGCAGACGCCGGCCGGGCTCCGGCCTTATTTCTTCCAGTGAAACGACCCCCAAGGACCCCTCGTTTTTTGCGGCTTTTCGCGTGCTTGCCAGCCGTCCCCCCCCTTGCTAGCAAGTCAGGCTCTTCTAACACAGCAGGAACCTCCCAGGAGGGATTATGTCCGTCGACAAGGACACCGTGCGCCGCATTGCCCGCCTTGCCCGAATCGCCGTGCCCGATGCCCGGCTTGAGCCCATGGCCGCAGAGTTGAACGGCATCTTCCAATGGGTGGAAATGCTGGCCGAGGTGAATGTGGAGGGCGTGCCTGCCATGACCAGCGTCGTCGCCCAGAAGCTGAAATGGCGCCGGGACGAAGTGAGCGATGGCGGACAGGCTGACGCCTTGATGGCCAACGCGCCGCAGGGGGAGGATCACTTCTTCATCGTGCCCAAGGTGGTTGAGTGATGCGGGCCTCGGTTTCAGATGAATTGACACGCATGACCCTGGCGGAGGCGCGCGAGGCACTTCGCGCCAAGAAGGTTTCCTCCAGGGAACTGACCGGCGCGTTCGTTTCCGCGATCGAGGCCGGCCGTCCCCTCAATGCCTTCATCACCGAGGCGGGCGAACAGGCGCTGCAGATGGCCGCCGCTTCCGACCACCGCATTGCCCGCGGCGAGGCCGGGGAGCTGGAAGGCCTGCCGCTGGCGATCAAGGACCTGTTCTGCACCCGGGGCACCCGCACCACCGCGGCGTCGAAGATATTGGGTAATTTCGTGCCGCCCTATGAATCCACGGTGACCCAGAACCTTTGGGACGCCGGCGCGGTGATGTTGGGCAAGACCAACCTGGATGAATTCGCCATGGGCTCGTCCAACGAGACCAGCTTCTTCGGCCCCGTCATCAACCCGTGGCGCGCCAACGATTCAAATGCAAGCCTTGTTCCCGGCGGCTCAAGCGGCGGCAGCGCGGCGGCGGTTGCCGCGGATCTTTGCCTGGCTGCTACCGGCACGGACACCGGCGGTTCCATCCGCCAGCCTGCTGCCGTCACCGGTCGCGTGGGGCTCAAGCCCACCTATGGCCGCTGCTCGCGCTTCGGCATTGTCGCCTTCGCCTCATCGCTGGATCAGGCGGGCCCCATGACCAAGACGGTCAGGGACGCGGCGATCATGCTCAAGACGATGGCCAGCGTGGACCCCAGGGACTCCACCAGTGT
>DASTRG010000233.1:0-12332 GCA_035761325.1 Rhizomicrobium sp.
GCCCCGCAGCAAGCCCATGTCTATAAGCCGCGCACCCTCAGCATTCCTCTCGAACCGGGCCGGTCTTCATGGACATCCGCAACATTGCCATCATCGCCCATGTCGACCATGGCAAGACCACCCTGGTGGACCAGCTCCTCAGGCAGTCCGGCTCGGTACGCGAGAACCAGCAGATGGCCGAGCGGGCCATGGATTCCAACGATCAGGAGCGCGAACGCGGCATCACCATCCTGGCCAAATGCACCAGCGTGGAATGGAACGGGGTGCGCATAAATACCGTTGATACCCCCGGCCACGCCGACTTCGGGGGCGAAGTGGAGCGCATTCTGTCGATGGTCGATGGCGTGGTGCTGCTGGTTGATGCCGCCGAAAGCGTGATGCCGCAGACCAAATTCGTGCTTTCCAAGGCGCTGAAACTGTGGCTCAAGCCCATCGTCGTGATCAACAAGATCGACCGCCAGGATGCCCAGCCCAAGGAAACCCTGGAATCCATCTTCGACCTGTTCCTGTCGCTGGAAGCAAACGACAACCAGCTGGATTTCCATGTCCTTTATGCCTCGGGCCGCAACGGCTGGGCGGTCAATGAGCTGGAAGACGAGCGCAAGGACCTGTCGCCCCTGTTCAAGCGCATCGTGGAAGACGTGCCGCCGCCCAAGCCGCAGGCGCTTGCGGGTGACGAGCATCCCTTCAAGATGCTGGTCACCACGCTGGAGGCCGATAACTTCCTGGGCCGCATTCTGACGGGCCGCATCGAATCCGGCGTCATCACCACCAACCGCAACATCAAGGTCCTGTCGCGCACCGGTGAGGTGATCGAGAAGGCGCGCGTGACCAAGCTGCTGGCCTTCCGCGGCCTGCAGCGCGTTCCGGTGGAGCGCGCCGAAGCGGGCGACATCGTTGCCATAGCGGGCCTGGAGACCGCCACTGTTGCCGACACGCTCTGCGACCTTTCCGTGGACGCGCCGATTCCGGCCCATCCCATCGATCCGCCCACCCTGGCCATGACGCTTGCCGTCAACGATTCGCCACTGGCCGGCCGGGAAGGCGACAAGGTGCAGAGCCGCGTGATCCGTGACCGCCTGATGCGCGAGGCCGAAGGCAATGTCGCGCTCAAGGTTCACGAGACCGGCGAAGGCGCCTTCGAAGTCGCTGGCCGCGGCGAACTGCAGCTTGGTGTGCTGATCGAGTCCATGCGCCGCGAAGGCTTCGAGCTGTCGATCAGCCGCCCGCGCGTGCTGTTCAAGACCGAGAATGGCGAAAGGCTGGAGCCGATCGAGGAAGTCACTGTCGATGTCGACGATCCCTATACCGGCGTGGTGATCGAGAAGATTTCCAACCGCAAGGGTGAGATGACCGACATGCGCCCCACCGGCGCCGGCAAGACCCGCATCGTCTTCCGCGCGCCGGCGCGCGGCCTGATCGGCTATCACGGCGAGTTCCTCACCGACACGCGCGGCACTGGCGTGATGAACCGCATGTTCCTGGAATATGCCCCGCACAAGGGCCCGGTGGGCGGC
Organism: Rhizomicrobium sp.; assembly: GCA_035761325.1. Classification (GTDB taxonomy): domain Bacteria; phylum Pseudomonadota; class Alphaproteobacteria; order Micropepsales; family Micropepsaceae; genus Rhizomicrobium. Next base: position 1,518 of record DASTRG010000233.1, read on the forward strand.
CGCGTCAACGGCGTGCTGATCTCGACCGAGGACGGCGAGGCGGTGGCTTACGGCCTCTGGTACCTGGAAGAGCGCGGCAAGCTGTTCGTTACGCCCGGCACCAAGGTCTATCAGGGCATGATCATCGGCCAGCATGCCAAGGACAATGACCTGGATGTCAATCCGACCAAGGCCAAGCAGCTAACCAACATTCGCACGACTTCAAAGGACGAGGCCGTACGCCTGACGCCGATCGTGCCGATGACCCTGGAACAGGCGATGGCCTATATTCAGGACGATGAGTTGGTCGAGGTGACACCGCAAAATATCAGATTGCGCAAGCGCGAACTGCTTCCGCATCTGCGCAAGCGTGCCAAACAGGCCGCCGAGTAGCGCTTCGATCAACCGTTCCGCTTCAGGCCCAGCTTTTTCGCGATCATCCGGTCCACCATCCGCTTGGGCAGGTGGTTGGTCAGGAAGTGCTGGACCGGCGTGGGCGTGATCACGCGCCGCACCGGCGGGTGGGGGGCGGCCAGCGCCTGATAGACTGCCTCGCCGATGGCTTCAGGTTCCAACCCGGTCGCGGCACTGTCGCGGACCAGCGCACGCATTTTCTCCAGAGCGCCGGCATAGGGTCCTTCGGCATAGCGCGGTTCGCTCAACACCTGGCTCTTGCCCCAGATCGGCGTCTTGACGGCGCCCGGTGCGATCACCAGGACATCGACGCCATAGCGCATCAGTTCGCGGCGCAGAGCCTCGCTCATGCCTTCCAGCGCGAATTTCGAGGTGTTGTAGGCGCCCAGGAAGGGTGTCGCGCTGGTGCCGCCCACTGACGACATCATCACGATCCGCCCGGGCCGCCCACGAAAACCCGGGCGTGCGCCCAGCAGGGGCGCGAAGGCCTGGCTGACGTTCAGCGTGCCCATCACATTGACGGCCAGCTGGTGCTCGACCTCCTGCGGCTGCATCATCAGCAGCAGGCCCGGCACGGCGATGCCGGCATTGTTGACCAGCCCCGACAAGGGTTCCGCGCCCAGCGCGGCATGCACCTGCTCCCTGGCGCGGAATATGGCCGGCCGGTCGGTGACGTCGAAGACCAGCGGGGTGACGCCCAGGGAAAATTCCCTCTTCAGTTCTTCGGCATCGGCCAGCCGGCGCACGCCTGCGAACACCTGGAAGCCGCGCGCCCGCAGCACCTTCACGGTGGCCCGCCCGATGCCGGTGGAAGCGCCTGTGACGACGATGCTGCCTGCCATGTCCCACTCCTGAGCTGCGACTATACGGGAAGGCGGTCGGTTTTGCTTGACCCCGCCGTTGCGATCACAGTTATTGATCCATGGGGTGCCATGACATGGACAAGATACTCGCAGGACTGGTTGCACTTCTGATCGTGGCAGTTCTGGTTGCGCTGGCTGCACGGCGCCTGAAGTTGCCATACACGGTCGGACTGGTGGCGACAGGCATCGTGCTGGCCTGGACACATATTTTGCCGGCGCCCCCGCTTACCCATGACCTGATCTATCTTATTATCCTTCCGCCATTGCTGTTCGAAGCGGCATTGAACATCCATTGGCATGAGCTCAAGGCCGATGCCTTGCCCGTGCTGGTCCTCAGCACCGCCGGTGTGGTGATATCGGCGCTGGCCGTCGCTGGCGGCATGCACGCGCTGCTGGGCTGGCCGCTGGCTTCAGCGCTGGTATTCGGCGTCCTCATCGCAGCCACCGATCCTGTGGCGGTGATCGCCATGTTCAAGGACCTTGGCGTAAAGGGCAGGCTGCGCTTTCTGGTGGAAAGCGAAAGCCTGTTCAATGACGGGGTTGCGGCGGTCCTGTTCGCATTGGCATTGGCCTTCGCGTTGCCGAATGCGGTTTCGCCCGGCGCCGCCTCCGGATTATTGTCGCTTGTCCGGGTTGCCGGCGGCGGTGTCCTGGTGGGCCTGGGGGTTGGCGGCCTGGCGCTGCTGGCGGCAGGACGCACCGGCGACCATCTCATATCTTCCGCCGTCACGACGGTGGCCGCTTATGGCTCGTTCCTGGCGGCGGAGCATCTGCACCTGTCGGGTGTCCTGGCAACGGTAAGCGCCGGACTTCTGATCGGCAATGCCGGCATGCTTGGCGAGCCGCAGCGGCGGGCATTCTCCGGCGGCGAACGCGAGTTCGTGCTGGGCCTTTGGGACTATGCCGCTTTCATCGCCAACTCCTTCATCTTCCTGATGATAGGCTTGGCGGTCGCCGAAGTGCCATTTGCCTGGCTGGGCGTTTCGTCGTTGGCGACGGCGATCATCCTGGTTCTGCTGGGGCGGGCGATGGCCGTCTATCCGCTGTCATGGCTGTTCGCCCGCACCGGCTGGGCCATCCCCCGGGGCGAGCAGCATATTCTGTGGTGGGGCGGGCTGCGTGGTGCGTTGGCGCTGGCCTTGTCCCTTTCCCTGCCTGCCTCCCTGCCGATGGCCGGCGACATCCGCATTGCCGCCTTCGCCGTGGTCGTGTTCTCCGTGCTGGTGCAGGGGTTGACCATGCCCTTGCTGCTCCGGCGTGTGGAGGCGGCCTGAAAGAGGCCGATGGGCTGGTGCGCCGGCGGCCGGCGGCATAGAAGGATCGCATGACCGTCGACGACAAGCTGATCCAGTTCGCCAATCGCCTGGCCGACGCCAGCGGCGCGGCGATCCGCCCCTTTTTCCGCCAGCGCATCGACGTTGCGCACAAGGAGGGCCGTCACGCCTTCGACCCGGTGACGGAGGCCGATCGCGGCGGCGAGCGCGCCATCCGCGCCATCATCGAACGCGAGCGTCCCGATGACGCCATTCTGGGAGAGGAGTATGGCGAGCGGCCGGGCGCCTCGGGCTGGCGCTGGATACTCGATCCGGTGGACGGCACGCGCGCCTTCATCACCGGCCGGCACGAGTGGGGCTCGCTGATCGCGCTGGAGAAAGACGGTGAGCCGGTTCTGGGCATCCTGGACCAGCCGGTGCTGGGTGAGCGCTTTCTTGGGGTGAACGGGCGCAGCGTCCTGATCCAGGACGATGTGCGCACGCCGCTGAAAGTACGCGCCTGCGACGACATCAGCATGGCGATACTATGTGCCACCGATCCCTCCTCCTACATGACCGAGGCGCAACAGGCGGCTTTCGCGCGCGTCAAGGCCCGGGCGCGCCTGACCCGCTATCACGGCGACTGCTACATCTTTGCCATGCTGGCGATGGGCTTTATCGACGTGATTGTGGAAGGGGCTTTCCGGCTCTGGGACGTGGCTGCGATCATCCCGCTGGTGGAAGGGGCGGGCGGCATCGTCAGCGACTGGAAGGGCGCGCCCTGGCGCGACGGCGAACCGCTGCTTGCGGCCGGGGATCCCAGATTGCACGGGCAGACTGTGTCGCTGCTGGCGCAAGCCGCAGCGAGTTAGCGCCTATCGGGCACGCTTCGCCGCCTCATTCCCCCTGGCTGACTGACCCCGGGTATCCGCCGGAAGGAGGCTTGCCAAAATCTCCCATGAAATCGTCGAACGCGTTCCAGATCTGGCGGCGATAAAGGTCACGCTCCATCAAGATCTCGTGACCGGCGCCTGCGATTTCCAGATATCGGCCATTGGGCAGGCGCGGGGCAAAGGCGCGGGTGGCGGGGGTCAGGCAGATACGGTCGCTGCCCGCGCCAACCAGCAGCAGGGGCGTGTCGATGGATTCAGGCCGGCCGGGCGCGCTCAGCCAGTCCATCGATTTGAGCGCCGCCGCCAGCCAGGCCCAGGTGGCCCCCGCCAGGCGCAGGTCAGGATCTTCACGCAGGATCGCCTGGGTGCGCGCAAAACGTTCTGGATCCGACGTCACGATCTGCTTCTCGAATGTCATGGTCAGCGGATCGCGCTCTTCCATGCCCCATACCCAACCGCCGCCATTGCCGGCTCTAATCTGGGCGGCGCAGACCAGACGCACCAGCCATTCATGCTGGCCGCGCCACGAGACCCGGATCATCGGCGCGCACAGGACGCAGCGCGCGAAACTGCCGGGCCGCGCCACCATGTAGCGCAACAAGTTGTGGCCCCCCATGGAATGGGCCAGCGCCACGGGCTTTTCGCCCTTTCGCAGCAACGGCACCACCAGCCAGTGATAGAGCGTGTTCAGGTCTTCATCGTAATCATGGAAGTTGCCGACGAAGCCCTTGCGGGTGTCGGTGAGAAAACGGTCCGATCCGCCCTGGCCGCGCCAGTCCATGGTGACGACCGCAAAGCCGCGCCGGCGCAGTTCGTCAATCACCTCGAAATACTTCTCGATGAACTCGGTCTGCCCATTCAGCAGGACCAGGACGCCGCGCGGCCCGGCAGCGGGGTCAGGGGCGAACCGGGCCGCCCTGAGCCGGGCGCCCACCGCCTGAAGAGGCACGGGCTCAAAGCAGGCGGAAGCGGGAACCATCGGCGATTTCCAAATTTTTCGCCATTTAAGACTGATTTGGGCGGGCGCGCCAAATGTGAGGCCTGTCCGGGGCCTTGAAGGGCGCAGGGCTCTTCCTATCTCAAGTGTGCCGGCGCCAAAAGGGCTGGCAGTTCCCGCGCGGATGGTCCGGCGGGCGCCAAACAACGCTTCACGGAGGTTGTCACATGCGTTTCGATTACTCGCCTTTTTTCCGTTCCACCGTCGGCTTCGATCGGCTGATCGACATGCTGGAATCTGCGTCCGATCAGGGTTATCCACCCTACAATATCGAGCGCAGCGACGAGAATAATTACCGCGTCACCGTCGCCGTCGCCGGCTTCGGCGAAAAGGACCTGGCGGTCGACGTGAAGGATCGTGTCCTTACTATTTCCGGCAAGCGCGAGGGTGAAAGCAAGCCCGGCGCCTATCTGCACCAGGGTATCGCCGGCCGCGCCTTCGAAAGGAACTTCCAGCTGGCCGAGCATGTGGAGGTCAAGGGCGCGCGGCTCGAGAATGGCCTGCTTCATGTCGAACTGGAACGCATCGTGCCCGAAGAGAAAAAGCCGCGCCGCATTGCCATCAACGGGCCGGAACTCAAGGCCATCGAAGGTTCCAAAGCGGCCTGATCTTCACTTCTGGTTGCAATAATTTCGGGCAGGGCGTCCGCAAGGGCGCCCTGCTTTCTTATGCCGCGACGATATTGCTATGTTCCCGCCGCGATGCTCTCGCCGCAGCACAGTCGGAACCGACAGAATGGCATTCTGGTCCGCAGCCCTTAGTCGAGCAAAGACTCCAACCGCCATCGAAGGGCTGCGGGCGGGCTATAACGCCCGGTTCGAGCGTATGGGTCCGGCGCCGGCGGGCATCTCGTTCACCGTCGGCCAGATGGGTCCGCTGCATGGCGAATGGGCGCGCGGCGCGCAAAGCGATCCCGACAGGATGATCCTGTATTTTCATGGCGGCGGCTATGTCGCCGGCAGTCCCGCGACCCATCGCGCCCTGGTCGGTCGGCTGGTGGAAGCCAGCGGCATCGCTGCCTTTTCCCTGCGCTACCGGCTGGCTCCGGAATGTCCGTTCCCGGCGGCAGTGCGCGATGGTGTCGATGCCTATCGTGCGCTGTTGTCCAAAGGCGTGTGCGGCCAGTCTATCGTATTGGCGGGCGACGAGGCGGGCGGCGGGTTGGCCTTTGCAGTGGCTCTGGCGATCAGGAACGGGGGACATGCGATGCCGGGCGCGGTCGCAGCCATGTCGCCCTGGGCCGATCTTTCACTGTCCGGCCATTCGCTGCTGGCCAGCCGCAAGGCCGACAATATCCTGGGGTGGGAGACGCTATTCCTGTGCGCGCGCAATTATCTGTGCAAGTCCAATCCGGGCGACACCTACGCCTCGCCCGCCTATGCAAGCCTCAGGGATTTCCCGCCGGTAATGGTGCACGCGGGGGCAAACGAAGTGCTGCGTGATGATGCTTCCAAGCTGGGTGACCGCGCCGCGGAGGCGGGCGTCAGTGTCAGCGTGGAGATCTATGACGGCATGGGCCATCTGTTCCAGGCCGAATCCGGCCGCAGCGAGGCGCGCGCTTCGCTGGCGCGGCTGGGCCAGTTCGTACGCGCACGCTGCAAGGCAATGGCGGCATAGTTTTTGAAGACCGTGGAAAGACGCGGCGCGCCAGCTGGGTGTTGCATGCCGCAAGGCTCAACCCGTGGCGACCGCCAGGTGGTCGGCGAAGCGCATCGGTAACTTGGCGCCCGAGAAGTCGGCCCCGTCGGTTTCAGTATCGCGCATGTCGACATCGGCCAGGTTCGCATAGGACAAATCACAGCCCGACAGGCGGGCGCGGCGCAGATCGGTGCCGCGCAGGTCGGCGTAGCGCACCTGGGCATTGTCCAGCCGCGCCGGCAAAAGCCGGGCACCGCCGATCATCAACGGTCCCAGCTTGGTGTCGCGCAGGTCTGCATGGTTCAGCAGAGCGCCCGAAAGGTTCACTCCGCGGAGGTCCGCGCCCCCCAGCTTGGCCGAACGAAGGTCGGCGCCGGCCAGATTGGAGCCCTGCAGGGAGGCGCCCTCCAGCACCACGCCGTAAAACTGTGCGCCCGGCGCGATCAGCGCGGTCAATCGGCGATGGGAAAGCCTGCCCACATGGCGCAGGTCCATGCCGGTCAGGTCGGCGGGTGCGCCCTCGCGGCCTTCCGTCTCGGCCCAGCGTGAATGGGATTCCAGCATTGCCTCGAGACGGTCCAGATCTTCCTGATTGGGCTTGGCGGTTTCCTTCAGCGTCCGGGTCAGGTCCGTGCCCTGGGTTGTGGCGAAGTCCATCTGCGCGCCTATCAGGATGCAGCCTGCCATGTCGGCGCCGGTCAGGTTGCAACCCGACAGGTCGGCATTTTCCAGGTTGGCGCCGGTCAGGCGCGCCTGGCGCAGGTTGGCGCGCGTCAGCCGCACGCCCTTCATCACCGCGTCCGTGAAGTCAGCCTGTACCGCCACCGCGCCTGTCATCTTGGCGCGTTCCAGGTTGGCGCTGTTCATCATGGCGGCCGGCATTTCAGACGGGCCCAGATCGTGCTGCAGAACGCGCAGGTTTCCGTATTTGTCCTTTTCGGCAATCGTGCCTTCGCGCAGATCGGCCTCGAACAGGTCGGCCCCGATCAGGTTTGCGCCGCGCAGGGAGGCGCCGCGCATGTCGGCTCGGCGCATGCTGGCGGCGTTGAGGTTGCAGCGGCGCAGGTCGCTGCCGAAGAAGCTGGCCGAATCCAGCTTGGCGCCCGCGAAATTGGTTTCTTCCATGATGGCGCCGGTAAAGTCGGCATCGGCCAGGTTGCGGCCCGAAAGATCGAGCCCCGACAGGTCGCAAAAGGCAAAGACGGCCCGCGCCCCGCCCATCCGCCCGGAATACAGCATTTCGTGGCGCGCGGCCGCGGCGCTGACGTCCTGCTGGCTGAGCTTGGCAAAGCCGGTGTGCCGGGCCTGAGTCATGGAGAATCCCGCTTGCTTACGCCTTTTTCACGCCACGATCGTGCGTCAGGGGGCGCTAACGCCTGATTAAGACGGTGCAATCGGGGCTTTTGCCCGCCGGGGGGGAGCGGAAAAAATGCTGTTGAACCGGGGCCATAGCCGGGTACAAAGGCGGGCCAGGATCGACCCGGACCCCGAGAGGGGAGGGGATAGTGTGCTGGCGAAGGGAAAACGGTATAGCGACACCCGCGCGAGCAGGGGCTTGGCCCCCAACTCCGAAGGACCCTGACTGCGAAGAATTCTGACCGGTTCGGGGCGCCCGGCCGGCGAAATTTTAAAGAGGCTCAGTTGACCAAGCACCGTTTGATGCTTTCCGCCGCGGCGGCTGCCCTGTCGGCGGCCGCCTTCTTTCCGGCGTCGCTTTCCCCTGCCCTGGCGGACACCACGATCTCGAACGCGACCAGCACGATCCTGGCCACCAGTTCGTCGGGCAATATCAGTATCGACACCGGCGGCTCCATCAACACCAAGGCTGCTGCCCCCCTTGTCACCCTGAACTCGAACAATTTTGTCCTGAACCAGGGCAATCTGATCAATGACGGCACGTCGGGCGCCACCGGGATGCAGATTGACACCACGGCGGGCGACCTTTTCCCAGCCAGCACGGGTCTTGCCACCAACGGCTTGATAAGCCTTCAGGGCGCGGGTACCAGCAAGATCGGTATCCTGGTAACGGGTGGCCACACATTTTATGGGCCGATCACCCTGTCGCCCGGCAGTTCTTCCGTGGTCAACGGCTCCGCCGTGACCACGCCCGCCTCGACCATGTCGCTGAAGGGCGACGGATCCAGTGCCATTTACATTGCCCAGGGCACCAGCGTGACCGGCAACATCCTGGTCGGCGGCTCCATCTCTCAGCTTCCCTCCGACAAATCCACCACGGGCGGCGGCGTCGTGCTGGACCTGGACGGCACGGTGAACGGCAGTGTGCTCAATTCCGCCGCCATCACCGGCATCGGCAACGGCATTCGCGGCATCTACACCGCCGGCGGCATCCACAGCTGCCTCTCGGACACGAACGCGCCCACCGGCTTTACCTGCCCCACCTTCTCCGAAGGCGCGCTGATCAACAGCGGCAGCGTTTCGCTGGCCGGCGCCACCATCCGCAAGACGAACGGCGTGAACCTGGAAAGCGGTTCGGCGATGGTGATCGGCGGCAGCATCGACGGCGGCGTGGTCAATTCCGGCCCGGGAACCTCTTCCGCCCTGACCGCGGCCACCCTGCTGTCCAGCGGCACGCTGGCAGCGCCCACCGTCCTGATCGACCCTTTCCAGTCGGTGAATTCCAGCCAGACCACGCCACGCGGGCCTGTGGTGATCGGCCCGGTTCCTTCCACGGTGGACAGCACCGATTCGGGCTTCTCGTTCATTAACCGGGGCACGATCCAGGCTGCTCCGACGGATTCCCAGGTCAGTTCGCTGGCCTTCGCCATCCGCGGCAATTCCGTTGCCAATGACACCCGTCTGACGGGCGGCCTGCTCAATACCGGCACAATTTCCGCCGTAGCCTCGACCAACCAGGCGGAGATTTCGGCCAATCCGCCGCAAGGTCTGGACCAGTTCGTCACCGCCACTGCCCTGGACATCGGCAGTCATGCCACCGTGCCCACCATCGAGGTGAAGGCCGAAGCGATCAACAGCACCTCCAACACGCCCGCCACCATCAAGGGCGAGGTTTCGGGCATGGGCCAGGGCACCGCCTATGGTGTCTTTATCGAGGACGGCGCCAGCGTAAGTACGATCAAGGTGGGAAGGAATGCCTCGATCCTGGCCGGCGTCAGCACCTTCACCACGTCGCCGACCGCGGACATCGCTCAGGCCGGCGCGCCTTTCTCTCTGCTGTCGGAGGCGATCGTCGATCGCTCCAGCACCCTGGCGTCGATCGTCAATTCCGGTGTTATCCAGGCCAACAACACCCAGTTGACGCCGGCGGCAGGAGCGGTGGTGTCCAACATCCAGCGCGCCATCGACCTGCAAAGCTCCACCCTGCCCAACATCACGATCGACAACAGCGGTGTGATCCTGGGCGATGTGCTGTTCGGCTCGGCCAGCAACGGCGACAAAATAAACGTGGGCAATGTCGGTCCCGGCGGAACCGCCAACCCGAATACGCCGGATGTCACCAACAATGCCTCGAACTGGGCGGTGGTGGCGATGACCGAGCAGACCCAGACCGGCGGCGCCCCGCCAGTGACGACCGCCAACATCATCGATTTCCGCTCGGGCACGGGCCATTCGCTGCACATCGGCAGCTTCGGCTACGTCAACAGCACGATCCTTGCCAGTCCCGGCGCGCTCGACGTGACGGTGGACCCCAACGGCTATCTGTTCGTCGCCAATACCGCCACCACCGGCTCGATGAACGTCGGTACCCTTCAAGCCCTGACGGGCAGTACGCTGGGTTTGACCATCGGCCAGAACACCACCAGTTCCACGCCGGTGATCCAGGCCGACAATGCGGACCTGTCCGGTTCGACGCTGGCTCTGCAGTTCGGTAGCTTTGTCTCTTCGGGCAACACGGCGGCCAGCACCACCAGCCCCACGCCGCAGAAGATCACCCTGATCAGCAGCAGCAACGTCATCGTCGATAACAGCCTGGCCGCCCAGAACGGGATATTGCGCCAGAACACACCGTTCCTGTTCGAGGATCCCAACGAGGCGGGCTACAACAGCGACGGCGCCATTACTGCCGCCAACGGCAACGCCAATGGCGATCCGTTGACTTTGGGCAGCGGCAACAAGACACTCGAACTGACTCTTCTGCCGCGTTCAACCGGCGCCAAGAACGCCGACGGCACCGCCGGCCTGAACCTGTCGGGCGACGCCAGGATCGTGTTCCCCTATGCCGCCCAGGCCCTGACCAACGACAATGAGCTGGGCTCTGCCATCGCAAGCAGCATGACGGTGTACAACACCGCCAATGTGCCCTCGAGCGGCATCAACATCCCCAAGTCGCAGCAGGCCGCCCAGCAGGTCTTCTCGCAATTCGGCCCCGACGTGTCGGGTGGCGCCCGCCAGGTGGCGATCATGCTGACCGACCAGGCCACCGGCCCGGTGGCGGCGCGCCAGCGGCTGCTGCGCAACTTCTCGCATACCGCCGGCGACATGACGCTGTGGGGCGAGGAGTTCACCGGGCAGATCAGCAACAAGGGTCAGGTCAGCGGCTCGGGCGCCCTGACAGCCTACAAGGATCACGGCTTCGGCTTTGTGCTGGGCCTGGACGGCGGCTCGCCGCGTGGCGGCTGGTATGGCGGCGCCTTCACCTTCTACTCCGGCGATATCGCCGAATCGCTGCCGCGGGCCTCCAAGACGCAGTCGGAATGGTACATGCTCACCGCCTACAGCGAATGGAGCGGCCGGCATGTCTTCTTCGACACCCAGGGCAGCCTGGCTTATGGCAATTTCATCGGAAGCCGTTCCCTCTC
>DASTRG010000234.1:0-9840 GCA_035761325.1 Rhizomicrobium sp.
GCCTGGCTTTGGCCGGACTGGTGGCCCCGGCGCTGCTGGCGGTTCTGGGCCTGACCCGCCTTCCCCTGGCCCTTCTGGAAGAAGCAGGACTGAGCTTTTTCGCCCTGCTGGTGGGCTATCTGGCGGCGCTGACGGGGGGCCTGTCTTCGCCGCTCCTGATCTGGTTCATGCTGGTGCCGGCGGAAGCGGCACTGGCCGGCGGACGGCCCGCCGTCACCCGGGCCGGGTTCGCCGCCGGGCTGGCGCTGGTGGCGCTGGCCGGGCTCGAAGCCTCGGGCATGCTGCCGGTTTCCCGCCTGACCTTGCCGGGCGCCCTGCCGATGTGGGCGGTTTATGCCGTCTCGGTGCTGGCGGCCCTGGTCCAGGCGGTGCTGATCGCCGCCGCCGCGCAAGATCGCCAGCGCGCCGCCGACGCCGCCGCTGCGGAAGGCACGGCGATGTACCGGTTCCTGGCCGACAATTCCATGGACCTGATCACGCGCCATTCAACCGATGGCTGTGTCCGTTTCGCCAGCCCCGCCACCCATGCGCTCCTGGGCCGCGCGCCCGAGGAGATACTGGGCCTGGCGCCCGCCGAACTGGTCCATCCCGACGATCTGAAGGCAGTGCAGGCGGCGCTGATGGAGGCCGCCTATTTCGGCGGCCTGGGCGAGGCGCAGGTACGCCTGCGCCACAAGGACGGGCGCCATGTGTGGGCCGAAATCCGCTGCCGTCCCGGCGCGGGCGGCGGCGACATCGTGGCGGTGACGCGCGACATCACCGAGCGCAAGGCGCAGGAACGCGCGCTGGTGGAAGCCCGCGACGCCGCGCTGGCGGCCAGCCGGGCCAAGAGCCGTTTCCTGGCCAACATGAGTCACGAATTGCGCACGCCGCTGAACGCCATCATCGGCTTTTCGGAAGTGATGACGCGCGAAATGTTCGGGGCCGTCGGCCCGCGCTATCAGGAATATTCGCGGCTGATCCACGAATCGGGCACCCATCTGCTGGACCTGATCAACAGCGTGCTGGACATGTCCAAGATCGAGGCGGGCAAATTCGAGCTGACCGAGGAACTGTTCGACCTGGAAGAGACGGCCGCGAGCGCGGTGCGCTTCCTGAAGATACCGGCGGAACGCGCGGGCGTGGTCCTGACGCTGGATGTGGCATCAGGGGCGCGGCAGGTCTATGCCGACCGCCGCGCGGTCAAGCAGATCCTGGTCAATCTTCTGTCCAACGGCGTCAAATACACCCAGCCGGGCGGCAAGGTTCATGTCGGGGCCGAAGCCTCGCCGCAGGGGGTGGTGCTGTCGGTGAGCGACACCGGCACCGGCATTTCGGCGGAAGACCTCAAGCGCCTGGGCCAGCCCTTCGAGCAGGTGGAGGGCGCCGAAACGCGCGCCAAGGAAGGCACCGGGCTGGGACTGGCGCTGGTCAAGGCGCTGGCGGCGATGCATGGCGGAGAGGCGGAACTGTCGTCCACGCTGGGCGAGGGCACGACGGTGCGCGTGCGCCTGCCTTACGCGGTGGTGGATAGCGGCGGCGAGCGGCTCAACTCCGCCAGGATCATCCCGTTCCGCGCGGCATCGTGACAGATTGGATGTGACAGGCCGGGCGCCGCGCCCTAGTGTCGGCTCATGGCAGACGCCTATATTCCCTACGCGCCGTTGAACGTTCTCAAGCCCGTGGCCGACAATGTCTGGATTGCCGACGGACCGGAGATCGACATGAAGTATCTGGGCCTGAAGCTGCCCTTTCCCACGCGCATGACGGTTGTACGCCTGGCGGATGGCGGCCTGTTCGTGCATTCCCCGATCGCGCCGGATGCATCGCTGATGGATCATGTGGCGGCATTGGGCGAAGTGCGCCACCTGATCGCGCCCAACAACCTGCATTACTGGTACATGGCCGACTGGAAGACGCGCTTTCCCGCGGCGAAGGTCCATGCGGTGTCGCGGCTGAGGCAAAAGGCCGGGCGGTCCTTCATCGTCGATGCCCTGCTGGAGAACACGGCGCCGCCCGCCTGGCAGGCGGAGATCGACCAGGTGCTGATCGAGGGCCGCCTGCTGGCCGAATGCGGTTTTTTCCACCGGCCCAGCGGCACGGTGATCCTGACCGACCTGATCGAGAATTTCGAGGCGGCGCGGGTCAGGCCGTTCCTGCTGCGCTGGATCATGCGCCTGTCGCACGTCACCGATCCGCACGGCAGCGCGCCCTATGACATGCGGATGAGTTTTCGCGGCCATCGCAGGTCGCTGCGCGCGGGCGTGCGCCGGATGCTGGCCTGGCCCGCGCAGCGGGTAATCATCGCCCATGGCCGCTGGTTCGAGCGTGACGGGGTGCGCGAGATGGCGCGTGCCTTTGCCTGGGCCGGAGCCTGAGCGCATGCGTTTCGAGACCGCACCGCGCCTGAAAGCGGGCATCTTCGTGCGTGCGCTGATACGGCGCGCGGAGACGCAAGGGGCCAGCGGCTTCATCGTCCGGCGCGGCGCCGAAGAAGCGGGCGCCGTCATCATCAAGGTCGCCAGGCTGGACGGCACGGTGCTGCTGCTCAACCAGGCGCGCAACGGTCAGGGCGCGCTGGTGTGGAGCATGCCCCTGGGCGGCTTCACCGACGAGGCGCGCGCCGGCCAGTGGTGCGAGCGGCAGGTGAAATTCGATCCCGACCTGTGGATCGTCGAGATCGAGGACCGCCAGGGCCGCGCTTTCGTGGACGAAGAGATCGTGTAGTCTCGCGGCCATGCCACACCACGGTCCCCTGGCACCATACGCACCGTTCCTGCCGTTTCTGGTGCTGGTGCCGATCCTCTATTTGCGCATGCGCAAGATGTCGCGGCCGCAGCCCCTGAAACTGCATCGGCTGTGGATGCGGCCGGCGCTGTTCATCCTGGTGGCGGCGCTGGCGCTGCTGGCGCCGCAGAAGGGCGGCCATGTGGCGTTCGTGCCGCTGGACTGGGCGATCATGGCCGTGGTGACGGCGCTGGGCGCGGCGGCGGGCTGGTACTGGGGCCGCACCATGGCGATCGAAGTGCATCCCGAAAACGGCACGCTGATGGTGCGCGGCGGGCAGGCCGCTGTGCTTGTGCTGGTGGTGCTGGTGCTGCTGCGCATGGGACTGCGCTACGGCGCGGCGGCGGAGGCGGCAGCCTGGCACCTGAACGCCATCCTGATCGCCGATGCGTCCATCCTCTTCAGTGTGGCGCTGTTCAGCACGCGCAGCCTGGAAATGTATCTGAGGGCAAGGCGGGTGATGGCCGCGGCGGCGCCCGGACCGCGGCCCTAGTTGCCCAAAGGGGCGCTGTCTGCTACTGCGCCGCCACATGAGCCCCACCCCCGCCAGCCGAGCCGCGAGCCTATTGAATACGCCAGCCGCGCAAGCGCGGCGGCGGCGCACCTTCGCCATCATCTCCCATCCCGACGCGGGCAAGACCACGCTGACCGAGCATCTGCTGCTGCTTGGCGGGGCGATCCATGCCGCCGGCCGGGTGAAGGCGCGCGGCGAAGCGCGCCGCGCCAAGTCCGACTGGATGAAGATCGAGCAGGAGCGCGGCATTTCCGTCACCAGCGCGGTGATGACGTTCGAATACCAGGATGCGGTGTTCAACCTTTTGGACACGCCGGGCCATGAGGATTTTTCGGAAGACACCTATCGCACCCTGACCGCGGCGGATTCGGCGGTCATGGTGATCGACGCCGCCAAGGGCATCGAGGCGCAGACCCGAAAGCTGTTCGAGGTCTGCCGCCTGCGCGACATCCCCATCATGACCTTCGTCAACAAGATGGACCGCGAGGCGAAAGATCCCTTCGAGCTTCTCGACGAGATCTCCGACCAGCTGCAGATCGAGACAGCGCCCATGATGTGGCCCTGCGGCATGGGGCTGAATTTCCGCGGGGTGGAGGATCTTCGCACCGGCAGTTTCCTGGCCTTCAACGAGGCGGTGCCCAGCGAGGAGGAGGCGGCGAAGCTGGACGAGGATGTGCTGCTGGCGCGCGAGGGCCTGCCCGCCTTTGACCTTGACACCTATCGCGAGGGCCATCTGTCGCCCGTCTTTTTCGGATCGGCGCTGAAGAATTTCGGTGTCGCGCCGCTGCTGGATGCGCTGGCGCAATATGCGCCGTCTCCGCGCGCCCAGCCGGCCGTGGGCAAGGCGGCCGAGCCGGGCGACAGGGAAGTCACCGGCTTCGTCTTCAAGGTGCAGGCCAACATGGATCCCAACCACCGCGACCGGGTGGCGTTCCTGCGCCTGGCGTCGGGCGAGTTCAGGCGCGGCATGAAGCTGAAGCAGTCGGGCACCCAGAAAACCATCGGCGTGCACAATCCCATCCTGTTCTTCGCCTCCGAGCGCGAGACGGTGGACGAGGCCTGGCCGGGCGACATCATCGGCATTCCCAATCACGGCGTCCTGCGGGTGGGCGACACGTTGTCGGAATCGGGCAGCGTGATTTTCACCGGCATTCCCAACTTCGCGCCGGAAATACTGCGCCGCGTGCGCCTGGCCGATCCGATGAAGCAGAAGCATCTGGCGCGGGCGCTGGAAAGCCTGGCCGAGGAAGGCGTCACCCAGCTGTTCAAGCCGGCCATCGGATCGCAATGGATTGTGGGCGTGGTGGGCGCGCTGCAGCTGGACGTGCTGAAGTCGCGGCTGCGCGCCGAGTATGAGCTGGACGCCGACCTGGAGGCTTCACCCTACGATACGGCGCGCTGGCTGTCGGGCACGCCGGCCGAAATCGAGAAATTCGCCGCCGCGAACCGGGGCGGCATGGCCGCCGACCGCGACGGCGCACCGGTGTTCCTGGCCAAGAGCGCCTGGGAGATCGGCTATGTCGCCGAGCGCTTTGCCAATGTGAAGCTGCTCAAGACCCGCGAGCGGCACGAGGTTCACGCGGAAAGCTGAACCTTTTGCCGCCCGTCCGGCGCGCCCCATGCGCACAGGCGCCGGCGTGCCTCGCCGGCCGTGATGGTGTCGAAGGAATCCAGCAGCGCGTAGGTCGCGGCAGGCCCGCGGCGCGGGCCGATGGTCAGCGCCAGCGCCGAAAAGGCGGCGCGATCGATGCCGGCCGCCCTGCAGGCGATGACCAGCTTCTCGCCGCTTTCATCGTGCAGGATGTCCCGGACGGTCTGCCGGTCCAGCCCCAGCGCGCCTGCCAGCTTGGCGCCGACATCGCCGCCGGCGCGGGCGGTTTCCACAAGGACGCAGTCGGGGGTCTGGCGCGGCAGGACGCGCGCCGAAAGCGACGGATTGGCATAGAGCATCACGCGCAGCCGCGCGCGGGCGGCCGGTTCGACATCGCGGGCGCAGCGGGCCAGCAACGTCTCGCATACCGGGCGCATGGTCTGGGGGCAGTCGTCCGGCCAGTGGCAGAGGATTTCGGCCACCTCCTCGGCCAATGCGGCGCGCAGGGCCGGGCCCTGGTCGGCCAGTTCCAGAAGATGCAAAAGGCGCCCTGTGGCAGCCGTGCATGCGGGCATGGAGGCAATCCTCTGGCGCCCATCCTCGCGCATCACCCTTAATGTTTGGTTTGCCCTGTTGATGCTTTGCCGCGTCAGGCCGCGACGCCGGCACCGTCGGCCAGGTCCGAGGCCCGGCTGTAGCCGCGATGGCTCAGAATCTTGGCGAGTTCCGCCAGCACGAGCTTCTGCTGCTCGTCGGGCAGCGGCGGCGAACCCGGTGCCAGAAGGCGCATGGCGCGCACATGCACGCTGATCGAGGCGGTGTCGCTTCTGCCTTCCTGGCGCAGGCCCTCCGTCAGGTCGCACAAGTAGCGCGCGGCGCCGTCCAGCGCCCAATGGCCGAACATGCCCGCCAGGGTGACGATCTGGTCGCCATGCACCAGAATTTCGTGCAACTGCGCGGGCGAATGGCCGCCGTCCCCGTCCGGCGCGGCGCTGATCCGCTGCAGCGCGGCGATGCCGGCATCGATCGCCTGGTCGGCCTGGGTGCACATGGATTCCAGCTCCCGCTGGGCGCCCCTGATGGCATCGTCGCGGTTCATGCCGCCGAAATCGTCGACCAGCTCCGAAAGCGTGGTTTTCGGGAAATGGATAAGGCGCTTCATTCCTGCTTCTCCATCGCCACGTCCGTTTCGCGCTTGAAGCGGCCATCGGGCGGAGGAATGTCGTGGAATCGCCGGTCGGGGCCCAGGAAATTGTCGGTCTCGATGAACGGGCGCTGCGTGCCGGCGACCCAGCTCAGGCGGTCGAACAGCATCTGGGGCGATACGGGCTTGCGCACCACCAGGTTGGCGCCGCTGTCGCGCGCCGCCGAGATCGTCCGAAGCTGGGTGTAGCCGCTCATCACGATGATGGGGATGAAGCGCATCGGCGGCGGCTGCTTGCGAATCCAGCCGATGATGTCGGAGGCCTCGTTGTCGGGAAGCACGCCCTCGAGGAAGCAAACATCGGGACGGTCCTTCACGATCAGGTCGCGGATCTGGGCGCCGCTGGCCGCCACTTGGATCGCGCCCATTCCGAAGCCGCGCAGCATTTGCGCGATCAGGCCCCTGGTGAACTGGTCGCGATCGGCGAGAAGGCAGTGCACCTTGCTCAGATTCAGCCTTGGCTGGCCCATGACATTTGCTTTCTGACGCGCCCCCCGGCACCTGGTTGTGCTTGCCCGACCGGAACCAGCCGCCGCGAGTTCCATAAGGTTGTTCCGTATGTAGGATCAAAAATTTAACCAAACCTTACAACTCTTGGCTGAAACGGTATCCGCGCACGGCCTGAAAAGGCGAGGGCGCGGCAGCCAAAGGCTCAGTCGCCGATCAGGGCCCAGTTGTCGGGATAGAACCCGTTGAACGTTGTGCGCACGGCGACCGAATAGGCCCCGATCGCGTCCCAGACCAGAAAGTCGCCGTCACCGGTCTGTTCGGGCAGCATCACCGGCCGGGGCAGCACATCCAGCGTATCGCAGGTGGGACCGAAGACGCGGAAAGGCTTGGTGGGGCCCGTCAGCCGCCGCGCCGCGCCCTTTGCATCCAGGCGCCAGGCGCTTGCCGGGTAGTCGCCGGTCCAGCCCGGCAGGGTCAATTCATCGAAGCTGCCATAGGTGCCGTCATTCATGTAGAGGCTGGCGCCCTTGGCCAGCACCACCTGGGTGACAAGGCTCATGCCCTCCGCGCACAGGGCGCGGCCGGGCTCGCACAGAAGCGGGATGTCGGGATTGTCCATTTGCGCCACCGACTCGCGGATGGTGTCGAAGTACCAGTGATAGGGCGGTACATCGTTGCCCACATAGGGGCCGGGAAAACCGCCGCCCACATCCAGCGCCGCCGGCGGCACTTTGGCCATGTTGGCGGTACGCCGCGCCATTTCGATGGCCTGGGCATAGGTGAAGGGTGACAGGCTCTGGGATCCCACATGCATGGTCAGCGCCGGCGCCGCGCCGGTTTTGGCCACGCGCCTGAGAAGGCGCGCGGCATCTTCCGGGGTGGTGCCGAACTTGCTGGACAGTTCCAGGATCGCCCCGCCCAGGGGCGTGGCGATGCGAACAAAGATGCGAAGCGTTTTCGCAGCCGGCACTTCGGCCAGCAGCTTGTCCAGCGAGGCGTCGCAATCGATCACAAAGTCGGTCACGCCGTATTTCTCGAAGGCGATTTTCACCGCGCCGGGCATGCGCACCGGTGTCATGAAATGACAGATGGCGTCCGGGAAGCGGTTCTTGACCAGTTCGATTTCGCCCAGGCTGGCGGTATCGAAGTGGCGCACGCCCGCGGCCCAGATAAGGTCCAGCGCCTGCGGCGAAGGGTTTGCCTTGACGGCATAGAGCGCGTCACCCGGAAATCCCTCGAGGAAGCGTTTCGCGGCCGCGCGGAATTTGTCCGGAAACAGCAGGTACACAGGCTCGACCGGCTTCAGCGTTTCGATCGCCTGGGAAACGCTGGCGAAACGCGGCATGGCGATGGAGCGGACAGGAGCGTTCATGACTCCCCTCGGCAGATTTTGCGGGGGCCTGTTTGGGGCACCGCGCCCCCCGGCGCAAGGGAAAACGGGGTTGCCGCGGAAAACGCCCGGAAGGCGCGCCGTGGGTGATGCTTCGGCGATGACCTATTGGGGAGGCGGTGGGGAACCGGCAGGCGCAGCGCCGGACGCGGGCATGCCGCGCATGACGCCGTGTCCGCGCACGTGGCGCATCATCCGCATGGCCATCCGGCGTGCGCCATCCCCGAACCTGGCCTTCTGTTGGTCGGTCAGGCTGCCGTAAAGCGCCAGCAGGGCCGGGCGTTCGGCGCCGATATCGGCCAGCCGCGCCTTCAGCATGGCCTCCTCGCGCGCGAGGCGCTCGACCGGCGTCAGCGCCTGGGCGCGCCTGTCCGGGTTCATGCGGGCGGCGCACTTCTCTTTCATCCGCCGCGCGGCAGCCAGCCTTGCATTCTTCCAGCGTTCGAACAGCGGGGTCTGCGCTGAAGTCAGGTCGAGCCGCGCCTGAAGATAGGCGAGCCGGCCGGCGGCGCGGGCGGCGCGCTCGTCGCACAGCCGGGCGCGGCGCTCCATGTCCAGGCGGGGAGTGCCGGCCCGGGCCACCATCACCGGCATTGTCCGGGGGGAGGACTGGGCTTTGGCGCCGGTGGCGATGAAAGCGGCGGCGGCGAAGCCGCACAGCAGAAGGCACGCCGCAACGAGCAGGAGAGCTTTGGGCATGAAATCGTCCGCGCTGAAATGCGCGGCAAATCTAGCGGCGGATCACCTGAACGGCGGCTGAACGAAACGGCCCGGCAGATGAATTATCCGCCATGTCGGCCGGCCCGTGGCGCAGGCCGTCAGCGTTCCGCGCGAAGTTCGCGGATGGTCTTCCGGCCGTCGGTGCTGGGCTGGTAGACGTTGGTCATCTCGTGAAAGGCGCGTTCGAACATCTCGACGGTGAAGTGCTCGCGCACTTCCCAGGCGTTGAAGCCGACACGGCGCTGGTAATTGACCTGGTCGTAAAGGAAATCCCCCACGGCGCGGACCTCGCCGGTGAAGCCCAGCCGGGTGCGCAGCATGCGCGCCCAGGAAAAGGCGCGGCCGTCGCGGAATTTGGGAAACTCCAGCACCACCAGCGACAGGCGGTTCACATCATTGCCCAGCAGCTCGGGATTCTCGCTGGACTGCAGTCTCACGCCGATGGGCGTGTTGCGCGCCAGGAGCTGATCGCGTTCCTTCTGGAAGCGCGCCAGCGACACCGTTACCGCGCCATCTGGCAGCGCCGCGTCGTCGGCCACGGCGACGAACGAATCCGTGGCGATGCGGGCCTTGCCGCCCTCAACCCGTATAAGCGGCATACAATTGTTCCTGATACGCGACGTTCTTGAACGGCTCCATGCCGATGCGGCGATAGGTGTCGAGGAAGCGTTCCCCGTCCTTGCGCTCCTTCAAATAGAGGTTCACCACGCGCTCTACCGCGTCGGCGATCTCATGCTCGCCGAAGCCCGGGCCCATGATGGTGCCGATGGCGGAGTCTTCCGCGCCCGAGCCGCCCAGAAGCAGCTGGTAGAATTCCACGCCTTTCTTGTCGACGCCCAGGATGCCGATATGGCCGGCATGGTGGTGGCCGCAGGCATTGATGCAGCCCGAGATCTTGATCTTCAACTCGCCGATCTCGTGCTGGCGGTCGAGATTCTCGAACCGCTTGGCGATCTTCTGGGCGATGGGAATGGAGCGGGCGTTGGCCAGGTCGCAATAGTCCAGGCCGGGGCAGGCGATGATGTCGGTGATCAGGCCGGCATTGGGCGCGGCGAAGTCCAGCTCCTTCAGCCGGGCATGAATGGCGGGCAGGTCCTTCTTGCGGACATGCGGCAGGACCAGGTTCTGTTCGTGCGTCACGCGCACCTCGCCGACGCTGAACTCGTCCATGATGTCGGCGATGGCTTCCATCTGTTCGGCGGTGG
>DASTRG010000235.1:0-2310 GCA_035761325.1 Rhizomicrobium sp.
AAGGCCGGCCGACGCGCTTGCGCGGACTCTGATCTCGGTTAAAGCCATGTCCGTCCAGCCCCCAGATGCTCATCGCCGTTCCCTGCTAGTTCCGGCTCGAGTAGCGAACCGGCGACTGGGAACGGTCGCTCTTATTGAACACCATAGAGACCCGTGACTCGTCAATCGGGCCGGCCTGGCGGTGCAGCCGCCCCAGCCCCTCATCGATATCAGACCGCTTTGTCTGGCCTTTTGCCGCCACAAAAAGGATTTGCCCGGCATGGGTGGCCAGCGAGATCGTCTCGCTGCAGGACAGGACGGAACCCGAATCCATCATGATGATACCGTTTCGGCCAATCCCCTGGCGTAATGTTTCCAGAAGAAACTTCATTCGGGGGCTGGCGATCAACTCGGGCGCATAGATTCGCGGAGACCCAGCCGGCACCGCGAACACCCCCCTGACGCTGGTGGGATAGACCACGTCATTCCATCCCAGATTGTCGTCTTCCAAATAGTCGAGCAGCCCTGCCTCCCCTTCCAGGCCCATGCGGCGCGACAGGTCGGGCGAACGCATATCGGCATCTATCAGCACGACACGCGCGTCGCGGTCGAACATGAAGCTCATGGCCAGGCCCAGGGTGATCGTGGTCTTGCCTTCACGCGGGCTGGCGCTGGTGATCAACACGTTGCGCGGCTCGCGCCCAGGCACTTCGCCACTGGCGAAGCGAGACAGGACATGCCCCTTGATGACACGAAACTCCTCACGCGTGCGGGATTCGTCGAAGCGCGGCGTGGCCACCGAGCCGACGCGCTTGACCGCGCCGTCACGGCTTTCCATCGGCTTCTCGAAGCCGGCGGCAGGCGCCGGCGCCTCGCTGTCGTCCACCGACGTCATTACGGAAAAAGTCACAGGGCTATTCATCGCGCTAGATCCAGTACTGAGCCGTTGGCGTGGATGGGTGAGCCGCGGTGCCATCGCCCGACGGGACGGATGCCGCCAGGCTCGCTGCTACGAGAAAGGCTATCAGGGCCAAGTGGTGCGTGCTGGCGATGGCACGCGTCTGCCAGGCTCGTTCGAGCGAGACGGTGCCCGCGACGGGAAGACCGAAAGCCTCCTCCAGTTCGCGCGGCGCGACGAAGATGCCGTTAATGGCCGCGCGCAAATAGGCCGCGCCAATCCCGATGGCCAGCGCAATTCCCGCCGCCAGCGCAAGATAGAGCCGGCGATTGGGCCCCACCGGCAGAGGCGGCACGACAGGAGGCGTGGTCACCTGGTATTTGCCGGACTCGCGATCGGCGTAAAGCGCCAGCGACATCTGCGCGCCCTGGCGGCGGCCCATCAGTTCCTGGCGATTGTTGCGCAGGATTTCGGCATTGTTCCTGAGATCAGCCCATTGGGCGTCCAGGACAGTACCAGTCGCGCTCCGCTCGGCACTGCGAAGCCTTCCCTCGGCGGCATCAAGCTGGGCGCGCGCCTGCGCGACGACGCCGTCGTTCGTGGATGGCGCCGGCGCCGCTGCACCGGCTGCCAGAAGCACGTCGAGCCGGTGCTGCTCGGCGACGACATCGGGATACTGGTCGGTGAACCGGGCACGCAATTCGGCGATATGAGCGCGCAGGCTCGCGATCTCGCCTTCATTGCCGCCTCCGCGTGATGGCTGCGCCAGCGCTGCTTCATAGGCGGCGCGGGCGCTGGCCACCGCCGACGCCGCATTGGCGACAACCATGGGATTGCGCGCATCGACTATGTCCGGATGGATGGCCCGGAACTGGGCCAAGGCCCTGTTGGCTTCCTGCAGGCTGGTCGCATAGGACGCGATCTGACGGTCCAGAAACCGTACCGCACTCTCAAGTTCGACCCGGTTGCGCGCGAGATTGGCGTTGATGAAGCCGTCGATCAGCATTTTCACGACGTCGCGCGCCCGCACCGGATCGGTATCCTGGTAGTGAATCTGGAAAAAGCCGTCGCCCTGGTCGGGGTCAATCCTGATGCGACCCCGCAGGCCGGCGGTGGCATTGGCAAGGGCTCCCCGGTCCATGTTGCGCGCGACCGGATTTATGCGAAACAGCAACGCGTGCAGGTTGTTGTCGTTGAGCATGGTCTTCTGGATCACATAGCCACTGCCGAAATTGCCGCCGACCAGCGACACATGCTCGGCCGCAGCGGCTGTCGCCGTCTCCCTGTCCACGAAAACCTGGGCATAGGCTTCGTAAATCTTGGGCATCCGCATGATGAAGAAGGCTGCGCCCGCAAACAGCGGAACCGCCACCAGAACAATCAGCCAGCGGTAGAACCAGATGCGTCGCGCTTGATCATAGAGAAGACCGAGG